>JBGAHN010000042.1:0-32024 GCA_044226145.1 Labilithrix sp.
GCTGCCCTCGAGCGCGCGCCACGCCGCGTCGCGCGGGCTCGACGGATCGTGGCCGAGCAAGTGGGACTCGGCGTCCTCGGCGTCGGCGTCGCTCGCCGGGGCCTCCACCAGGTGCTCCCACGCGCGGTCGTCCCAACGGAGCTCGTCGTTCGCTCCGAACGCCGCCGCGTCGTCCGGCTCCACCTCCACGACGGCGTCCCCTTCCTCGTCGGCGTCGAGCTCGGGCAGATCTTCTTCGCGCAGATCGTCGTCGGCGTCGAAGGGACCTTCCTCGCCGGCGTCGATCACCGATCCCTCCGCGTGAAGGACGAGATCCTGCCAGGCGTCCGCGTCGACCGCGGCTTCGTCGTCGGGCTCGTCTTCGGCTTCGTCGTCGTCGTCCGTCGCGAGGTCGAAGGCGCCGACGTCGAGGTCGTCCTCCGCCTCGGCGTCGTCGAGCCAACCGCTCTCGGCCCCTTCGACCGCGAGCTCGATGGGCTCGTCCTCGGAGGTCGCGTCGTCGAGCGCGAACGCGTCCGCTTCCGGGCCGAGATCGATGTCCAACGCGTCCTCCGCCTCGGCGTCGCCGTCCTCCGCGCCGTCGAGCGGCGGCAGGTCGAGCTCGAGATCGTGGCTTTCGTCGGACGCGCGCGAAGGCATGGAGAGCACCGTACCAAACGCGCGCCCGACCGACCACGCGCGCTCATCGAGCTCGAGCGCCAGAGCACAACCATTTGAAATCACTTACATTTATCAGGCACCCGAGGTTGCCATTGAAGCGCTCGGGATCTTCCAGCACGCTGGGCCCGTCTTGCGACTTCTGGTCCTTTCCCGCAACGCGGGCCTCTATTCGACGAGCCGTCTGGTGCTCGCGGCGCGTGCGCGCGGCCACGACGTCACGGTCGCCGATCCGCTCGCCTTCCACATCGTCATCTCGCGCGGCCGGCCGGCGATGTTCCTCGGCAACCGGCTGCTGCCGCCGTTCGATCTCGTCGTGCCGCGCATCGGTGCGTCGATCACGAACTACGGGCTCGCGGTGGTGCGCCAGTTCGACATGATGGGCGTCCCGGTCCTGAACAACGCCATCGCCATCGCGCGGTCACGCGACAAGCTGCGCGCGATGCAGCTCCTGACGAAGAAGGACATCGACATCCCGAAGACGGTCTGCGCGCGCACGCCGGACTCCGTCGACGCCGCGCTCGCCTTCATCGGCGGCACGCCGGCGATCGTCAAGCTCCAGCAAGGCGCGCAAGGCATCGGGACGATGATCGCCGAGACGCCGCAAGCCGTGACGTCGCTGCTCGAGACGCTCTGGGCCATGGGCCAGGACATCATCTTGCAGGAGTACATCGCCGAGTCGAAGGGGCGCGACTACCGCGCGCTCGTCGTCGGCGGACGCGTCGTCGCCGCGATGCGACGGCAGGCGAAGAAGGGCGAGTTCCGGTCGAACCTCCACCGCGGCGGCCTCGGCGAGCGCGTCGAGCTCCCGAAGCGCTACCGGCACGCCGCCATCGCCGCGGTCAAGGTCATGGGCCTCGAGGTCGCCGGCGTCGACATGCTCGAAGGGCGCGACGGCCCGAAGATCCTCGAGATCAACAGCTCGCCCGGCCTCGAAGGCATCGAGCGCACGAGCGGCCTCGACGTCGCCGGATCCATCATCGCGCACGCCGAGCGGTTCCTCGAGCGACGCAAGAAGCGGCGCGCGCGCGGCGACTCCGTCGTCGAAGCCGAACAGCGCGCCCGACGCGTCCGCCACGATCACGACGTGAACGTGAGCCCTCTCCCCGCCCCTCGGCGCCGAACCGGAGGCTAGCGGTGCTGCGGGTCGAACGGCACGACGCGACGCTCGTCTGGACGATCGATCGCCCGGAGGCGAAGAACGCGCTCGACCACGCGACGTTCGCGGCGCTCGGTGAAGCCATCGACGGGGCGCGGCAAGACGCCTCGGTCCGCGCGTGCGTCCTCACGGGCGCTGGCGACACGTTCGTCTCGGGCGGCGATCTGCGCGAGATGCGCGACAAGACCTCGCCCCGAGAGGCCGAAGATTTCAGCGAGCTCGGCTTCCACCTCTGCCGCGCGCTCGGCGAGCTGCCGGTGCCCGTCCTTTGCGCGATGCCGGGGCACGCCATCGGCGGCGGCGCGGAGCTCGCCCTGGCGTGCGACATGCGCGTCGCCGACGAGCGCGCGCTCGTGGCGTTCAAGCAAGTGCACATGGGCGTCACGACGGCGTGGGGTACCGTGCCACGCCTGCTCGCCCTCGTCTCCGCCGGGACCGCCGCCCGGCTCCTCTACACCGGCGCGAGCGTCACCGCCGCCGAAGCGAACGCCATCGGCCTCGTCGATCGGGTCGCGCCCGCGGGCACCGCGAAGGACGTCGCCCTCGCGTGGGCGCAGGACGTCGCGAAGGCCTCGCCGACCGCCATCGCGCGCATGAAGCTCCTCGTGCGCGAGGCGCTCCTCGCCGACGGCGTTCGTTCGCTCGAGAAAAAACTCTTCGTCGAGACGTGGTCGGGCCGCGATCACGTCGAAGCCGTCGACGCGTATTTCGAACGCCGCGCTCCGCGCTGGCACCCGCGGTGAATCGACGTCGATTCGACCGCCACGATGGCGTCGATGCCGAGCATGTTTCTGTCGTTTTCGAGACACATCCTCCCTAGGGAGGATGTCGCTCGGACCGCAACGCGCTTACCTTTCACACGTCGACGAGCGGCCGCTTCGAAGCGGCGACGTGAACGCCGCTTCGATCGCCGCGCGATCGTCGGCTTCGGTAGGGTGGACGTGCTGCATTCGAACCGTCGTGTCTTGATCCTGTACGACCGCGCCGAACGGTGCGAAGAGCTCCGTGCAGTGCTCGAGGGCGAAGGCTACGCGACGTTCGGGACCGACGACGTGTACGCGCTCGTCCAGACGTTCGACGAAGCGTTCCCGACGCTGATCCTGCACGACGTCTCCGAGCCGAGGAGCTGGTGCGAGGTCGCGCGGAGAGAACGGCTCCTGCGCTCGCTCATTCGGAACAAATGTCCGATCCTCCCCTACGGGATCCGCCCGCCGACGTCCTTCGCGAGTTGGCAATGGTCTTGTCAGTCGGCATCGCACGTCCCTACGCACGACGGTTACGAGCCCCTCTTGACGCTCGTGCGGCAACTCCTTTGGATCGAATCCGAGAAGCAACACCTCGATCCTCATCGTCACAAATCAGCTGTAACATCATGACATCGAAGTCCTTTTGGGGCGCTCGCGCGTCCCGTAGCGACGACGTTCGCGACGGGTAACGTGGGCCATCTCCTCATCGTCGAAGACGACGCCGCGATTCAACGAACGCTCGGCCGTATCGTCATGCGCTACTGCGTGGCGCACTTCGCTTCCAACGTCGAAGAGGCCCTCGCGCACGTCGCGGGCCGCGACGACTGGTGCGGTTTCCTCATCGATCTGGGGCTCGGCGACAAAAGCTTCGCCGGGTTCCACGTGCTCGAGCACGTGCGCCAACGGTTCCCGAACGTGCCCGCCATGATCGTGACGGGGCACATCGACGTCGCGGTCGTCAACCGCGTCGCCACGCTCGGCTCGATGGTCATCGGCAAGCCGTTCGGGGAGGCCGAGCTCGCGGCGTTCCTCCGGCGCGTCACGTCGTACGAGCGGGAGTTCGCGATGACGTTCGCCTCGCGCATCGAAGGGCTCGCGCGGCAATGGAAGCTCTCGCCGCGCGAGTACGAGATCGTCGCGTGGCTCGTCGCCGGGGGCACACGCGCGAGCTACCTCGCGCACAACGGCATGGCGCTCACCACGTTCCGCACGCACATGAAGCACATCTTGCAGAAGGCCGGCGCGGCGACGTTCTCGGAGCTCCTGTCCATCGCGCTCCGGTCGATCTTCGCGCAGGAAAAGCGCGCGTAGCGAAACGCGGCGGTCAGTACGCCTTCGCCGACGCCGGACGCGCACCTTCGCGGACGACGGCATCGAGCTCGGCCATGAACCGATGGAGCTCCTCGTCCGTCGTGTAGAAGTGCGGGCTGACGCGCAGGCCGCATTTCGGCCGATAGTCGTGGAAGAACTTGCGCTCGGAGAGGACGCGCGACACGGCCTCGGCGCCGTCGAAGTCGAAGCAGATCGTGCCGCCGCGCTGGTCGTCTTCGCGGGGGCTGTTCATGGAGAAGCCGCGCGCCTCCACGAGCTCGCGGAGGAGCTTCGTTTGGCGGAGCGACTTCTTGCGGATGCGGTCGACGCCGAGCCGCGCGATGGTCTCCCAACCCGCCCGCGCGGTGTAGATCGCGGGGATGGCCATCGTCCCGCCGACGAAGCGGAAGGCGTCGTCGGCGTAGTCCATCGGCCCCATGTCGAAGGCGAACGGCTCGCGGTGGGCGAACCAACCCGTCGACATCGGACGGAGCTCGCGGGCGAGATCGGGGCGGACGTAGAGGTACGCCGCGCCCGGGCCGCCGCACGCCCACTTGACCGAGCCGCCGCACGCCATGTCGCAACCCCACGCGGCGAGATCGAGGGGCACCGTCCCTGCCGATTGGTAGCAATCGAGCAGGACGAGCGCGCCCATGCGGTGCGCGTGGTCGATGACGCGCTTGGCGTCGTAGAGGCCGCTCGAGCGGAAGAGCACGTGGCTGATGGGGACGAGCAAGGTCCGCTCGTCGATGGCCGCGCAGAGCTCTTCGACCGGCGCGTGCACGCCGTCGCGCGACGGGACGACGACGAGCTCGGCGCCGCGACGCACCTGCTCTTGCCAGACGTAGTGGACCGTGGAGAAGTTGAGCTCGTCGTAGACGATCTTCGTCCGACCCGCGAAGCGTCCGGCCTTCTCCTGGAAGGTGAAGCACGAGGCGACGAACGACTGCACCGTCGAGACGTTCGGCAGCATCGTGACGGTCCCCTCGGCGACACCGAGCACGCCGGAGACGAGGTTGCCGAGCTCGCGCACCGCCGGGATCCAGGCGTGCCACGCGTTGATGGAGTCGTTCTCCCACTCGTCGAGGAAACGGTTCGCGTAGGTCCGCGCCTTCTTCGGGACCGCGCCGAGCGAGTGGCTGATGAGGTGCACGCCCTTGTCGAGCGTGGGGAACTCGGCCCGCGCCGCGAGCAGCTCGGTCTCTTCGGCGAGGAGCTCGGGAACCCGAAGGTGACGATCGTACTCGGTGAGCGACATGGAGACGGGCTTTCCACACGATGTCCCGCGGACGATCCGCGTTCTGGGGCTTCGACGCGAACGCAAAGTCCCCGTGCGATGCCCGGCTTATCGCGCACGCCCCGCGCTTGGCAAGTCGCGCGCGGCGGGTCGGAGTCACCGCAGTGCGGCAAAGCTCGGCGACGGCGCGCCGCTGCACCTGTAGCGATCCTGCGTCGAGGCGTGCACGTCGGCGGTGAGACCGGGGCCCTTCCCGCGAAAAGGCGCGGAGAGACGGGGCATGGATCGTCCCTCGCATCGTTCCGTGGGCACGACGATGCGACGTTCCGGTGGGCTCGGTCTCTGCGACATGCGATGCGACGGGCGATGCCGCGCGGCGGTGGCCGGGGGTGCCTCCTTCGGCCACCGGCGTCGTGGGCTTCGGCAACGCACGACCTGCGCGGATTTCGCACAGGTCGTGAAGCTCGCGAAGGTCGCGAAGGTGGGGATGCCGGCGATCGGCGTGGGGCTCGTCGTCTTGTCGCTGGCACGCGTGACGTTCGCCGACGCACCGGCGTCGACGACGGGCCCGTACACGACGAACGGCGCGAACGGCGCTGCGGAGGCCACGGCGCTCTTCTACGACGCGCGCAACCTCATGGCGCGCGGGCAGTACGGCGAGGCGTGCCCGAAGCTCGAACGCAGCTTGGCCATCGATCCGGGCATCGGGACGCGCTTCAATTTGGCCAATTGCTACGAGCATGTCGGCAAGCTCGCGTCGGCGTGGGCCGGGTTCGACGAGGTCGCGCGACGGGCGGCGGAGGCCGGACAGGCGGAGCGCGAACGCATCGCGCGCGGACGCGCGAAGTCCCTCGAGGGGCGGCTGCCGCGCGTGATCCTCGCCACCGGCGCGATGCAAGATGCAGGGGCCGAGATCCGCCGCGACGGGGTCGTGATCCCGCGCGCGGAGTGGAGCGGGCCGATCCCCGTGGATCCTGGGACGCACACGCTCACGGTCACCGCGCCCGACAAAGAGCCGTGGGAGACGACGATCCTGGCCGTCGAAGCGAAGACGGTCACGGTGACGGTTCCGCGGCTGCTCGTGTCGCGCGAAGCGGCGTTTCGCGCGCCGCCGGTGCCGCCGATCGCGCCGCCCGTCGACGTGCCGCCGTCGACGTCGGGGACCACCGAGACGACGCAGGGCACGATGCCCGTCAGCTTTCCACCGCCGGTCGTCGAGAGCCGCGGTGGGGCGCAGCGGACCGTGGGGTTCGTCTTGACGGGGGTCGGCATCGCGAGCCTGGGCGTGGCGGGCGGGTTCGGGCTGCACTCGCTCTCGAAGCACGACGACGCCAAGGATCATTGCGTCGGCAACGCGTGCGACGCGACGGGCATGTCGCTCCGACGACAGGCGCGCACGTCGGGCAACGTGTCGACCATCACGGCCATCGCGGGCGGCGCCGTCGCCCTCACCGGGATCGTCCTGGTGTTGACCGCGCCGAGCAGCCGCACGGTGACCACCGGGAGCGCGAAGACGCGCGGAAAGATCGCGTCGATCACGCCCGACATCGAGGCCGACCGAAACGGCGCGAGCCTCGTCTTGCACGGAGTCTTCCCATGAAACGCGGCACGACATTCCTCACGTTCGCGCTCGGCGGCTTCGGGCTCGCGGCCGGTTGCAACGCCATCTTGGGCAACGAGGAGGGCTTCCTCGTGGGCCGAAACGACCTCGACGCCGGCGACGACGCGCAAGCGCCTCCCGCCGACGACGGGGGAGCCGGCACCGACAACGACGCGCCAGCGACCTGCGCCGAGGGGGAACGCGCGTGCGACGACCGCTGCGTGACCGTCGACGATCCGTCGTTCGGGTGCGGGGATCCCGCGTGCGCGCCGTGTCGAATCGCGGGTGGGACGGCGACGTGCCGCGAAGGTGCCTGCGCGATCGCCGCGTGCGCCATCGGCCGCGCGGACTGCAACGGCGACGTCGCCGACGGCTGCGAGACGGATCTCTCGCAACCTTCGAGCTGCGGCGCGTGCGACGGCGTCTGTCCGGCCACGGCCCCGGCGTGCACCCCGTCGCCCGACGGAACCACGTACACGTGCGAGACGGGCTGCCCCGACGCGCGGCCCACGCTCTGCAGCGGCGCGTGCGTCGACCTCCAGTCCGACGCCATCCATTGCGGGCGGTGCGACGGCGCGTGCGCGACCGATCCGCACGGAACCGCCTCGTGCGATCACGGCACGTGCCGGGTCACGTGCGAGGCGACCTTCCACTTGTGCGGCACGCGGTGCGCGGCGCGCGACGACGTGACCGCCTGCGGAGCGTCGTGCCGAGCCTGCCCGACCTTGCCGAACGCCACGGCCCTCTGCAGCGACGGCGCGTGCGCGTTCGCCTGCGTGAAGGGCTTCGCCGATTGCGATCACCGGGCCGAAAACGGCTGCGAAGCCGAGCTCGACGTCGATCCGAACCACTGCGGCGCGTGCGGCATCGCGTGCGACGGAGGCACCTGCGACGACGGGCGCTGCGAGGCCCCGAGCTCGCCCTTCCCGCCCTTGCTCCCCTTTTGAACGCGTCCTTGGCTCAGCGGCGGCGGCGATCGAGCGGGCGCGCGCCCTTCTTGGCGTCGAACCAGGAGCTCCGGAGGTTTCTGCGGAGCGCGGATGCGTACAGGCAGTCGCGCAGGCCGTTGAGCTCGCTCGTGACGGCGCCGTGGTTCAACCGGGACTTGATGCCGACGGCTTCGGCGAGCGTGATCTCTTCGCGAGAGAGCGTGCCCTCGACCGTCTCGTGCGCGCAGCGAACGCCCGCTTTCTCGAGATCGGCGAAGAGCGTGCGCGTGTTCGCGGCCGTCGTCCCCTCCGTGTAGTACGAGACGAGCTTGTGGCGCGTGGACATCGATTTGCCGCGCCCGGCGACGACCCAGTCGCGGAACGCGTCCACGTCCGCGTAGAGCGCGTCGAAGAGATAGACCTCCTGCACGTCGACCCCGCCGTGCCGGAGCACGCTCGCGGCCGCGTGGTAGCCGCCCGAGTGCGCCGAGACGCAGACGCGCCCGACGCCGGCGCCGCGAGGCACGGCGGCGCGACCGGCGGCTTTGCGGACCTCGGGCGCGTCGAGCGTCCGGAAGACGTCGTCGAGGAGCCGGGCCAACCCGCCCTCGGACTCGAGCTTTCCGCACGAAGAATCGGGCGCGCGAACGGCGAGCTCGGGGACGATCAGGATGGCGTTCTGTTTGCTGTCGAAGAGCTGCTCGCGGAGCATGTGCGCGGTCATGGCGCGCTCGGCGGACGAGTTGTGCCCGTGGAAGTGCACGACCGCCGAGACGCTCCCGTCACGGGCGACGCGGTGGTGCTTCGGGATGAACACGAGGACGGTCGAGTCGCGCCACCACGATCCCGGCGCGGGGAACGGCGCGTGCGCGAGGTCGAGGCAAACGGTCGTTCCCTCGTTCGAAGTGTCGACACGGACGACGTGCGATCGAGGGGCCGACGGCAACGCGGCGCGGGCCGTCTCCGTGCGCGCGAGGGCGAACAGGGCGGCACCGCCCATGAGCAGGGATCGACGGGACAAGCGGTCGGAACGGATCATCGTCGCACCTTCACCCACGACCTTCTCCAACGCGCGTCGGCGGGCCAAGTTTGTGCGGGCGCTTCGATGGGCACTTCGCGAAGCAGTTTTGCTCCGATCGCGTCGGATTTACCGACGTTCCGTCAAGGGACGACGTCGAGCGTGCGGCGCAGACGAGACGAGGCCCCGGCGGCGCGGCGGAACGCGTCGCGATCGTCCGCGTCGGACGCGAGCTCGGCGTCGATGCCGGGAGTCGCGCGGTGGACGAGCTCGACCGTGTACGTCCCGACGTCCGGACGGGCGATGCCGAGGCGTTCGAGGCGCGCGAAGTCGAGCGCGGGCTCGGCCGTCACGACGCGAAAGAGGCGACGACCGACGCCGTCCGTCAGGGTGATCTCGAACACGCCGCCCGGCGAAGCTTGCCAGCTCACGCCCGACGCGCTCCGCGGTGACGGCGCGGCGCCCGAGGGCTGAACGAACGCGAGCTCGCCCAACGCCGCGAGCGTCACCGACGACGGCGGGACGTCGGCGATCTCCGACCAAACCTCGCGCCGCGAAGACGCCTCCGCGCCGGCGTCGGTCGCATGAAAACGGACGTTCATGCCCGGGATTTCGGGCCATCGCAGGGCCGGCGTCTCCGTCCGCCAAGGCAGCTCGAGCGAGGCGTCGCGAGCCTCGATCCGGGCGGAACGGGACCACGATGCCTGACGCGGATCCGTCACGGCCACGGAGGTGGGCCCGCGGGTCGGCACGACGGACGCCGGCACGGGGCCGAGCTCGGTGACGGCCCCAGGGCTCGCCGGAATATTTGCATGATGCACATAGGCGAACGTTTCGTCCTCGGCGCCGACGAGGACGTGCAGCGCGATGGCCTCGTCCGAGGGCGGCTCGTCGACCCGGAAAACGTGGTCGATCGTGAAGACGAGCTGCGACGATTCCTTGCGCGCGGCGCCGGCCACGGTGGCCGATCCCGCGCCGGAGGCCGAACGACTCGCGGCCGACGCCCACACCGACGAAGATGCTGCGAGCGCGGGCGGCAAGGCGATCGCGACGCGGAGCGTCTGCACGGGCATGCCGTCGAAGTGCTCGGACACTTCGAACGTCGGATCCGACCGCGTGACGCCGAGGACGACGAACGGCACGGGGGAATGCCCGGACGGCGCCGGATCGAGCGCGAGGTCGTACGGAGGCTCGGCCCCCATCGCCCAGAAGCCGCCGCCCTCGTCCGTCATCTCTTCGAAACGACGTCCTTGCGCATCGACCACGACGAGAGGACGACCGACGACGAGCTCGCCGTCGTCGTTGAGCACGGTTCCACCGATGTTCATCGCGCCGTCATTCTTCGGAGAAGTCGAGGCCCGCGGCAAGCGCCACGCGGCCTTTTCGTCGAAGGCCCGCCCATCCGACGCGGATCGCGACGGAGGGGCGTCGTCGGGCGCGGGATCGGCGCAGGAAATGAGGGAGACGAAGAAGAGCGAGGTGAGGACGATACGACGAGGACGGGAGCGCACCATGCCCCGGCTCTCATCAGACTTCGTGCCACGGCCGACGCCGCGTCGTTCCGCGGCGTTGCGGGCGCGGAGAGTTGGCCGGGCCGGGCCATGCGCTGGCCTGGGCCATCCTGGGCCACCCGCGAGCCCGCCGAGATTCTCGTCGATTCGATGGACTCGATGCACTACGGTCGGCGCGTTCATGACCGTCCTCGCCGCCCTCGACGTCACCAAGGCCTACGGAGAACGCGTTCTCTTGAAGGGCGCCTCGCTCACCATCGACGAGAGCGAGCGCGTGGGCATCGTCGGGCGCAACGGCGCGGGCAAGAGCACGTTCGCGAAGATCCTCGCCGGCGCCGAGCCCGCGGACGGAGGGAACGTCGCCGTTCGACGCGGCGCGCGGATCGCCTACCTGGCGCAGGAGCCGATCATCGATCCGGCGATGACCGTTCGCACCTACGTCGAGGAAGGGCTCGACCGCTGGCTCGAAGCGCGACGCCGCCACGACGCCCTCACCGAGCGCCTCGACCACGAGCCCGGCCATGCCGAAGAGCTCGTCCGGCAGCAGCTCGAAGCCGCGGCGGAGGTCGAACGCCTCGGGGGGTGGGAGCGCGATCACGAAGTGCAGCGGGTCCTCTCGCACCTCGGCGTCGGCGACGCGATCGATCGAGCCGCCGGGACGCTGAGCGGCGGCCAGAAGCGGCGCGTCGCCCTCGCCCGCATCCTCGTCGGCGCGCCGGACGTCATGATCCTCGACGAGCCGACGAACCACCTCGACGCGGACACGATCGACTGGCTCGAGCGGCACCTCGTGTCGGATTTCCGCGGGGCCGTCGTCCTCGTCACGCACGATCGTTGGCTGCTCGACCGGGTCGCCGATCGTACGGTCGAGGTCGAGCAGGGCCACGTGCACGCCTACGACGGCGGCTACGCGGACTACCTCGCGGCGAAGGCCGAGCGCCTCGCGCTCCAAGAGCGCACCGAGAAGAACCGCCAGAACTTCCTCCGCACCGAGCTCGAATGGCTGCGCCGGCAGCCCAAGGCGCGGACCGGAAAACAGAAGGCGCGCATCCAACGCGCCGAGGCCGCGCGCGACGTCACGACCGTCCACGAGCAGGCATCCGTCGTCCTTTCGGCGGAGGTCGAGGGCGTTGGGCGGACCATCCTCGATCTGCGTGGCGCGGGATTGCGCGTCGCCGATCGCTGGCTCGTTCGCGGTCTCGATCTGTCGATGACGGTCGGTGATCGGCTCGGCATCCTCGGCCCGAACGGCGCGGGCAAGACGACGCTCATGCGCGCCATCCACGGCGATTTGCCGCTCGCCGAGGGCGAGATGGTCCTCGGACGGCGCGTGCGCATCGGCTACCTCGGTCAGAACCGCGAGGGCCTCGATCCCGCGCATTCGGTGCTCGAAGCGGTCGCGGACGCCGTCCCGACGGTCGAAAAAGAGCGCGTCGATCCGCGCACGTACCTCGAGCGCTTCGGCTTCGAGGGCAGCGCGCAGAAGAAGAAGGTCGGCGCCTTGTCCGGCGGCGAACGCGCCCGCCTCGCGCTCGCGCGATTGCTCGCGGCGTCGTCGAACTTGCTCCTGCTCGACGAGCCGTCGAACGATCTCGACACCGACACGCTGAGCGCGCTCGAAGACTTCCTCTCGACGTACGAGGGTTCGCTCCTCGTCGTCACGCACGATCGCTACCTGCTCGACCGCGTCACGACCGGCATCCTGTGCTTCGAAGGCGATGGTCGCGTCACGCGCTATGCGGGCGCCTACCAGGCGTACGCCGCCGCGCGCGCCCGCGAGGAAGAGGCACGAAAATCGCGGGCGAAAGAGGCGACGAAGCGCGTGTCTTCGGCGCCCGCGTCCACCGACGTCGGCGAGACGTCGCGGCGCTCGGACAAAAAGCCTGCGCTCTCGAAGAACGAACAGCGCGAGCTCGACGGCATCTTGGACAAGATCGAAGAAGCCGAGCGCGTGGCGGCGGCCATCGAGGCCGAGCTCGGCGATCCCGCGCTCTACGCTGGCGGCACGGAAGATCCGCGCGCGAAGACGATCCGCGAGCGCCTCGACGCCGCGCGTTCGAACGCGCAAAAGCTCACCGCGCGGTGGGAAGAGCTCGAAGCGAAGAAGAGCGCCGGCGCCTGAGTCCGACGCTGGACGTCACGCACGCACGGCGCGCACGCCGCCATTCCAGCGCAGAAGACGTCAGGGGCACTCGGAGCCGAGCGGCGGATCGGGATTGCAGTAGATGAATCCCCCGCCCTTCGTCTCGGTGAGCAGGACAATCGTGTCCGCGCGCAGATCGCTCCCGATCGTCGGGTAGACCCGCTCGACCGCCGCCGTCGCGTCCGAGTTCGCCGTGAAGACGTGGAGGATCTGCTTGACCCACTTGTCCGCCGGAAGGACGCGCGAGCTGCTCTCGTTGACGCCCTTGAGCTTCTTTTCGAGAAGGTCTTTGACCATCTCGTCCGTGTACGTCTGGCTCGACGGCTTGTACGAACGGGTGACGCTGACGCCGACCTTCTTGCCGTCGATTTGCACCAGGATGTCGGTGATCGCGCCCGGCTTCGACGTGTCGTACGTGACCTGCGTCTCCGTCTTCAAGAGCGAAGCCCCCTCGCAATAGTGGAGGACCTCGTAGCTCACGACCTCCGACTGCTCGGAGCTGCCGCCGGCGTTGGGTGTATCATACATCGTTTGGCCGCCGGCCGAGAGCGCGGTGCGCTCGTAGACCTCGCCGTCGACGAACACGAGGTGGTCGGTGACGAGCGCCGGGCTCGGGCTCGTCAAGAGCGCGCGGACCTCCCCGCACTTGCCGTCGAGCGTGCCGAGGATGTCCGTGATGGTGACGTCGTCGATGCCGCCGTCGCCGGCGTCGTTCGCCCCGGCGTCGTTCGAGCCCGCATCGTCGGCGCCCGCGTCCGTGTCCGGGGGGTCCCCCGCGGCGTCGGGCGTGACCGTGTCCACATCGGACGACGCGTCGACGGAGGAGCGCGTCGGATCCTCGGCGTCGTCGGGCGTGCACGCGAAGAGCACGAGCCCTGAAATTCCTACGGCGACGGTGAAGCATCGGGAGAAGCGCACGCCCGACCTTTACCATCGAACGCATCGAGGCTGACAGCCCTTCGTCGATCGCGTAGAAGCCGTCGTGCCGTGCCCGCCCTCAAAGGCTCCCTGACGTACGCGCGCTTCTTCGTCGAAGGCGACGTCCCCGACGATTTTCGCGACCGTTTCACTTCCACGATCCGCCTGCGGACGATGAAGCCGCTCGAGGCCGACGACGAGGATCTCGAACGATCCGGTTGGTGCCGCCTCGGCGATCCGTTCGGCCTCGACCTCCGGTACGACGACGTCTTCTGGAACGAATACGTCAACCTCGGGTTTCGGACGGACCGTTGGCAGATCCCTCCGGCCATGCTCCGCGAACGCATGCGCGAGGCGGAGTCGGCGTACCTCCAGAAGAAGGGTCGCGAGCGCCTGTCGCGGAAGGAAAAGAGCGAGCTCAAAGAGCTCGTCGCGAGGAAGCTCCGGCGGCAGCTCTCGCCCGTCACGCGGGTCGTCGATCTGTCGTGGTCGATCAACGAGGGGCTCGTGCGGTTCTTCAGCCACGCCACCAAGACTGCCGGCGCGATGAGCGAGCTCTTCGCGAAGACGTTCGGCCTCAAGCTCGTGCCCGAGGCGCCCTACACGCTCGCCGAGCGCATCGGCCTCTCGAAGGCCCAGGAAAAGGCCTGGCAGGATCTCGCCCCACAGACCCTCGCCAGCGAAGAAGCGCTGGTCGAACGCGCCCGCGCCGCGGCCTCGGCGCTGGAGGAGGAGGACGCATGAGCGAGGGCATGCCGCTCTTCGAGCGCATCGAGCGACGTCGCTTCGTCGGCCGAGAGTTCTTGCTTTGGCTCTGGTTCGAAAGCGAGCTCTTCGACGCCACGCTCGAGACCCGCGAGCACGGCTCTTTCGGGCTCTGGCTCGAAGGGCGGCTCGTGCTCGACGAAGGGAAAGAATCGACGACCATCAAGGGAACCTCGCCGGGACGCCACCGCGACGCGAAGGAAGCGCTGCTCCGCGGCAAGCTCCCGGAGCGCGCCGGTTTGCACCTCGCGTGGGCCGATCACGAGAGCACCCTCGTCCTGAAGGGCGAGTCGATGGCGCTCGCGAGCGTCGTCCTACCGACGAAGCTCGATCGCGCCGAGCCCGCGCCGCCGCCGGTGACCGCGCCGCCCCCGCGACCTCGAAAGAAGCGCGCGGACGCCGCCGAGCCGGCCGACGAAGAGCACGAGACGTTCTACGAGCGCATGCATTTGGTGCGGCAGGTCGAAGAGATCGTCGAGGCGCTCTACCGCGATTTCCTGACGCTCCGCTTGAGCTCCGCCTGGGAAGGCTTCGTGTTCCCCGCCATCGAGCGATGGACGCGCGGCAAGTCGGTGGACGCCGACGGCTACGAAGCGAAGAAGCGTGCAGCGCTCGGCAAGCGGACGCGCTAAGGCGAACGAGATCCGCGGCGAACGCGGCGCGCGACAGACCGCCAGATGCGCGTCGGACGACTTGAGTGCGCGTCTAACGGGCCTCGAAATCGGCCGCGAGCACGCGCCCCGTGGCGACGTCGATTTCGACGCGCGCGGACTGTCCTTGGCGGTTCGCTTCCGTGATCACGACGACGACGGCGCGCCCCGCGAGCCCGCGCCGGTAGCGCAGAACGCGGGCAGGCTCGCGCCACGACCAACCTTGCGCGCACGCCACGCGCCGCCCTCGAACCCGCGCTTCGTCGTCCGTCACGAGATCTCACCTCCGCCGCCCATCGGACGCGCGCTCGCGGAGGTTGCGTCGATCGCGCGAATCCGTCGCGGCCGCGTTCGACGGCGGGTACGCTGCCGGCGTGACGTCGTCGCGAACACGCACGCAAGCCGCGCTGCCGGACGTCGCGACCGGGATCCGCGCCGCGCTCGTGACCGTCGTGCCGTTCTACTTCGCGTCGGCGGGCGGCCACCGCGAGCTCGCGTGGACGGCGCTCGGCGGCTGGCTCGGGACCCTCGCCGATCCCGGCGGTTCGCGGAGCAGCCGGTTTCGCGTCATCGCGGCGTTCGCCGTGCTCGGCGCGTGCGCGCTCGCGATCGCCGAGTTCGGCGGCCACGACGTCTTCCTCGCGACGTTCATCCTGACCGCGGTGACGTTCGTGGGGAGCCTGTTCCGCGCGCTCGGCGCGAGCACGGCGTCCATCGGCACGATGCTCGCGATCCTCGTCGCCGTCGGCACGTCGCGCGCCGGGGCGACCGATCCGTGGCGCGACGCCGCCTTCTTCGCGCTCGGCGCCGCCGGAGCCACGCTCTTGTCGACGGTCGTCTGGCCGGTGTGGACCCACCTCTCGGTGCGACGCGCGATCGGGGCCGTCTACGCGAAAATGGCCGCGTACGCCGAGGCGATCGACGCCGTCTTGCAGCGGGAGGAGCCCCTCGACGACGCGGTGTGGTCGACCCTCGCTCGCGCGCACCGACGCCCCATCCGGGAGGCCATCGAAGCCGCCACCAAGGCCGCCGCCGCCACGCGCGCGCGTCGCCCTGGTGAGAGCCGGCTGGGAGGCAACCTGCGTGTCTTGCTCGGGTTCGCCGAAGCGCAGTTTCCGCTCCTCGTGGCGCTCTCCGAGGAGATCTCCGCCGTCCCTCCCGACGAGCGGACGGCCGTCCTCGACGCGCTCGCGACGCTTCGGGAGCGGTACGAGGCCGTCCACGCCTCGCTCGTCACGACGGTGATTCCGTCGCGGCCCGCGCGGGCGAAGGAGGAGGAGCCCGGACGGCCAATGCCCGCCCTCGGCTCGCCTTCGCCGGTCGCGGCGCTCGCCGAACGACTCGTCGAAGCGAGCCACACCACCTGGGTCCTCGGGACGTCGCTCGACGCCGATCACGGCGCCGACGACGAGCCGGCCGAGTCGCGCCGTCCCCGGGTCCACGCCTTGCGCACGAGCATCGCAAATGGCTTCCGCACGCTCCGAGACGCGCTCTCGCCGCGCTCCATCCACTTGGAGCACGCCGCGCGCGTCGCCTTCGCCGCGGCGTGCGCTTCGTACGTGGGTCTGCGCGTCTCGCCGACCCGCGCCCATTGGGTCACGGTCACGACGATCGCCGTGCTCCAGCCGTTCGCGGGCGCGACGTGGAAACGCGCCATCGAGCGCGTCGTCGGCACCTTCTTCGGGAGCTTGCTCGCGGCCCTCGTCATGCTCGTCGTGCGCGCGCCGCTCGCGCTCGTCGCCATCATGTTCCCGCTGTCGATCGCGGCCGTCGCGACGCGCCCGCGCAGCTACCGGCTCTTCACCTTCTTCCTCACGCCGGTCTTCGTCCTGGTGTCCGAGCGCTACCCCGGCGATCTCTGGACGGCCGCGGAGCGCGCCGGCGACTCGCTCGTCGGCGGGATCCTCGCGCTCGTCGTCGCCTTCGTCGTGTGGCCGTCCGGGGAAAAGGAGCGGCTGCCGGAGGCGCTCGCGCGCGTGCTCGACGCCACGGCGTCCTACGCCCGCGCCGTCCTCGGCGATGACGCGGATCGAAGGACGGACGCAGACGTCGCGGCCCGAAGGCGCGACTGCGGCGTCGCCTTGAGCGAAGCGGAGACGTCGCTCGACCGATGGCTCGCCGAACCCATCGGCGATCGCGAAGGCCGCGAACGCGCGGTCCCGCTTCTCACGTACATGCGGAGGCTCGGCGGCGCGCTCACCGCCCTCGCCGTCTACCTGCACACGTCACGCGACGCCGCGAAAGCCCGCGCGGCCTTCGCGGCCGAGGCGGCGCGCCCGCGGGTGAACGCGTACGTCGCCACGTGCCTCCACGAAGCGATGGCGATGGTGCGCGGGGAGCCGCGGACGGATCCCTCCCTGCCCGAGCTCGTCCCGCCGCGCGTCGACGACGTCGCCGACGCGCACATGAAGGTCCGACTCGCCCGGATCGTCGCGCTCGCCGCCGTCGTCGCGGGCCACGTCGAGAGCGACCGCGACGAGGCGAGCCAGCGCGTTCCGGACGAGGGCGCGGCTACTTCTTCGGCGCTTTCGCCGTCTTCGGCTCGACGAGCTTGACGAACTTGAGCGTCATCCGATCGCTCTCGCCGATCGCCGCGTACTTGTCGTGGTCCTTGTCCTTGAGGCGGAACGTCGGAGGCAGCGTCCAGACGCCCTCCGGGTAGTCCTTCGTGTCCTTCGGGTTCGCGTTGATCTCGGACTTGCCGAGCAGCTTGAACCCCGCCGCCGTCGCGCGCTCGATGACGTATTTCTCGGGCATGTAACCGAGCTTCGCGCTCACCGCCGGATCCGCGTCGGCCTTCGCGCGGTGCTCTTCGATGCCGAGCACGCCCCCCGGCTTGAGCGCCTTGTGGTACTCGGTCAACCACGCGTCGAGCGTCCCGGCGTTCTGCATGCCGTGGAGCTGGCGCATGACGAGGATCATGTCCACCGCGCCGTCGTGCCCCAAGCTCGGGTTCTTGTCGTCGACGACGACGGTCTCGACCTTGCCGTAGAGCTCCGGCGCCTTCTCGAGGAACGCCGCGAAGCGCTGCGCGTAGAACGTGCTGCGCTGATCGGCCGGTCCTTTCGGATCGGACGACGTCGCGAGGAGCTTGCCCTCCTTCGCGAGCACGGGGGCGAGCAGCTCCGTGTACCAACCGTCGCCGGGGCCGAACTCGACGACCGTCATCTTCGGCTTGAGCCCGAAGAAGTCGAGCGTCCCGGCCGGGTGGCGCGCCTTGTCGCGATCGGCGTTGCCCGGGACGCGGTGCTTGCCGGCGAGCGCCGCGGTGACGGCGGTCTTGGCGTCCGGGAAGGTTTTTTCGGCGAGCGCCTTCGCCTCGGCGTGCAGCTCCGGAGTCCAGCGAGCGAGCTCGGCGTCGTGCTTGGCCTTCCACGCCGCGCGATCGGCCTCGAGCGCCGCGCGCGCCTCGTTCTTCTTCGTTTCCTCCGGCGACGGTGCGGGCGACGTCGGCGAGGACGCTTCCGGCGCGGCGACCACGGCCTTCGTCGTCGGAGCTTCGTTGGTCCCGTTCGACGCGGGCGGTTCGGACACGTTCGCGCCGCCGCATGCGACCAGGACCACGGACAGCGCGAGGGAGAGGGAGCCGTTGCGTTTCATGGGACGAGCAGTAGCGTGCCTTCGCCCGATGTCAAAGACGGAACGCGGCCGTGGGACGCACGGCGCCCTCGCGTGCTAGAGCCAGGAACGCTCATGGCGACGTTGAGCTTCGAAGCCGGAACGCTCGTTCTCGACGGATGCGACATCCGCGCGCAGCACGAAGGAGGGTCGAGCGCCGACGAAAAAGATGCATCCTGCATCCTTCCGGGGTTCACCTGGGATCCCCGCGCCGCGCGTTTTCGAGCGCCGGCGATGAGTTACGCGAGCGCCGTGCTCCGGCTCCGCAAGAACGGCATCGCGTTCGAAGATCGGGCGCGGGCTTATGCAACACTGACGTCGGGCGCGCGCGTGCGAAGGGAGCCGCGCCCATACCAAGCCGAGGCGCTCGACGCATGGCGTCGTGGCGGCGGACGCGGCGTCGTCGTCCTGCCGACGGGTGCGGGCAAGACCCACCTCGCGATGATGGCCATCGACGATCGGCGGAGGAGCACGCTCGTGATCGCGCCGACGCTCGATCTCGTGCGCCAGTGGTACGACCTGCTCCGCGCGACCTTCGCCACGCCGGTCGGCGTCATCGGCGGCGGCGACTACGACGTCCAGCCGCTCACGGTGACGACCTACGACTCCGCGTACCTGCACATGGAGCACCTCGGCGCGCGCTTCGGCCTCGTCGTCTTCGACGAGTGCCACCACCTGCCGGGCGCGACCTATCAGCTCGCCGCGCGTCTGTCGCTCGCGCCGTACCGCCTGGGGTTGACCGCAACGCCGGAGCGCTCCGACGGCATGGACGCGCTGCTCCACGAGCTCGTCGGGCCGACGGTCTACCGGAAGGACATCGGCGATCTCGCGGGCGCGTACCTGGCGGACTACGACACGGACCGGATCGAGGTCGAGCTGACGCCGGACGAACGCGAAGAGCACGACGCCGAGCGCGCGATCTACCTCGGGTTCGTGGCGAAACACGGCATCCGCCTCGGCAGCCCGCAGGGATTTTCCGACTTCATCGCGCGATCGGCGCGGAGCAGCGAGGGGCGTCGCGCGATGCGGGCGTACCGGCGGCAGCGGGCGCTCGCGTTCGCGGCGAGCGCGAAGCTCGAGGAGGTCGAGCGGCTCCTCGCCCAGCATCGCCATGGGCGAACGATCGTCTTCACGCAAGACAACGCGACGGCGTACCTGCTCGCGCGGCGCTTCCTCTTGCCGATCATCACGCACCAGACGCGCGTGACCGAACGGAGCGCGATCCTCGAGGGGTTCGGGGCCGGGACCTACGGCGCGATCGTGACCTCGAAGGTGCTGAACGAAGGCGTCGACGTCCGCGAAGCGAGCGTGGCGATCGTGCTCTCGGGCAGCGGCTCGGTGCGCGAGCACGTCCAGCGGCTCGGGCGCATCTTGCGCAAGTCGGACGGCAAACGCGCGATGCTCTACGAGCTCGTGACCACGCGGACGGCCGAGACGGGCACGAGCGAACGACGGCGGGAGCACGATGCTTACCGCTGATCTCATCGACGTCCGGAAGAAGGACGGCGAGCTCTTCACGCGGAATCTCGACGCCAGCGGACGCGCGGAGGCCGTCGCGCTCGCGGAGGCGTGCCTCGAGGCCGCGCGCACGTCCGTCGGCGCGCGCCGCGAGGAGCTCGAGGCCGCGTGGGGCGCCGCCGGCTCGGACGCGAAACGGCCGAAGCTCGCGAGCGCCATCCGCAAGCTCGTCGAAGACGCGTGCACCTTCGAAGGCGAGCCGACCGACGCGCCCGTCGAGCTTCGCCACGTGCTCTTTTCGCGCGCGAGCGAAGCGCGTCGAACCAGCGAAAGTGGGCTCGCCGATCGCGACGCCCTCGTACGCGCGCTCGCCGAGGAGCGCGGCCTGTCGCCGGACGAGCTGGAACGCGCCCTCTTCGCCGATCTGCGCGGGGAGCATCTCCTGAAGGAGGCCCCGACGCTGAGCGCCGAGAGCGTCGTGGAGGCGTACGAGCTCGGCCAAGCGCAAGCCATCTTGCTCCGCGCCGTGCGCGTCACGTGCGAGGTCCGCGATTTTTCGCCGGGCGCCCTCCGCGCCTTCTTCGCGAAGCTCAAATTCCACAAGCTGCTCTTCACCGCCGAGCGCACGGACGACGGCGGATTCCGCGTCGTCGTCGACGGGCCCTTTTCGATGTTCGACGCCGTCACGCGCTACGGCCTGCGCCTCGCGCTCCTCCTGCCGGCGCTCCGCGCCCTCGAGTCATGGAGCCTCGTCGCCGACGTGCGCTGGGGTCACGCGCGAGAGCCCCTCGTCTTCCGCCTCGCGTCGAAGCCGGCGAAGGCGAAGCCGGCAGGGGCGAAGCGCGAACGCCGCAAGGGCGCCGACGCGGCCAAGGTCGAACCCAAGGCCGAAGTGCACCTCGCGGACGACGTGCGCGCGCTGCTCGACGATCTCCGCAAGATCGCGACCGGCTTCGACGTCCGCGCGGCGACGGAGCTCTTGGACGTCCCGGGCTTCGGCGTGTGCATCCCGGATCTCACGCTCGTCCCGAGCGACGGCGGACCGCCGGTGCACGTCGAGATCCTCGGGTTCTGGAGCCGCGACGCCGTGTTTCGACGCATCGAGCTGGTGAACCGCGGCATGCGCGCGCGCGTCGTCTTCGCGGCGAGCGCGCGGCTCCGCGTGAGCGAAGAACTGCTCGACGACGACGGGGCCGCGAGCCTGTACGTCTACAAAGGGAAGATGAACGCGCGGGCGTTGCTGGAGCGGATCACGCGCGTAGGACGGGTGCGGCACGGCGCGGCGGCTCCTTAAAGTCACGAAAAATCCGACATCTACCCATTGCATCTCCGCCCTTGCCGCCGAATGCTGGACGAGGTGAGCACTTCCCCCTCATCGACATCGCAGCGCATGCTCCGCGTGGCCTTCGGCGTCGCAGCGGCGTGCGTCTTTTCCTTCACCCTTCTCGCTCCGTCGTCCGCCCGCGCGGAAAGTGCGGCCGTCGAGGCCAACCGCGGCTTCCAGCTCGGCATCGGTCCGATCTTGCTCGTGCCGAGGAGCGGCGGTCCGCTCGGAGGCGGTTTGATCGTCGACGGGCGCTACGGCATCGAAGCCGGCCCGCTCATCGTCGGTCCGGGCGGGCGCGCGGCGGGCTATGCCATCTCCGGCCGGTTCATCGGAACGCTGATGCCGACGCTGCGCATCACCCTGCCCGTGGGTCCGCTCGCGCCGTTCCTCCTCGGAGGCGTGGGCGGCGGCATGCTGACGAACCCGAGCGATCAGGGCGTGGCGCTCCTCGGCGGCGGCGGCCTGATGATCCATTTCGGACGCGTCCTCGCCATCGGCGCCGAGGTGACCTACCAGACGATCACCGGGACCGACTTCACGAACCTCGCCATCGGTCCCGCCATCGCCATCGGCGTCCCCTGACGCGCGAAAACGGGCCTGGAGCATCGAACCGTTCGATGCTCCAAGCGCGTTCCCTTCGCGCCCGCTCGACAGCTCCGCAGGGCCGCGGTACGTAGGGCGTCCTTCTCCGAACGACGCCCCACGCCGTGCTGTCCGAACATCCGTCGAAGCTCGTGACCGCGCTCTTCCGGCGCGGCGTCGCCCTCGATCTCGAGACCGTCGATCTCTGCTTTCTCGCGGCGCTGCAGCTACGGTCCGACAAACTCGGCCGTTCGACGTTCGCCGAAGACGAGCTCTTCGACGCGTTCGAGCAGGTCGTCGCCCTCACGACCGAAACGCCGGACGAAAAGTCGACGAAATCGACGAAGAAGCGCGCCACGCACCTCTTGCGCCGCCTGCGCGAGCAGAAGATGCTCGTGCGCGTCGACGGCGCGGGCATCGTGCGTGCCGGCTCGTACGCGTTGACGCGCCTGGCGACCGCGATCGTGGCCTTCTTCCTCGAAGACGAAGCGCTGACGCGCGAGAGCCTCGGTGTGCTCGCGAGCGCGCTGACGACCGGACTCTTGGCGGTGCGCGACACGGCCCGGCGCGCGCCGTCCGGCGACGGATGGGCGATGTCGGTGACGGCGCCGCTCCGCGTGACCCTCACCGATCTCGCCAAGGGCATCGAACAGCGGCAACGCGGCTTCGACCTCCAACAGGAAGAGTTCCAGCGCGAGATCGGCGCGTTGATCTCGGCGGATTGGTTCGGCGCGGTCGAGCGATGCACGACGATGCTCGAGACGGCGAGCGCGAACCTCCGGGAGCTCAACGAGATCCTCTCCTGCAAGAGATCGCCGAGCTCGCGGCGAACGCGGGTCAGTCGGAGGCCGAGGCGGCGGCGCGGGCGGCGAGCGAGCAGGTCGACCGCATCGGCGCGTGGGGATCGGCGCGGCAGCGCGCGTGGACCGACTACCACGAGTGGGTGCATCGTTACCTGCGCGACGTCGTGCGGCTCGATCCTTCGCGGACCCTCGTGCACCGCTTGCGCGAGCAGCTCGCCGGGCGCGGGGCGAAGCCGTACGCGCTCGTGGTCGCCAACGCGCCGCCCATGCGCGTCGTGCGCTCGGTGGAGATCGCGTGGCCGAAGCCGCCCGTGCGGAGGCCGAAGAAGGAGCGCGAGCAAGAGCCGACCGAGCAGGAGATCGTCGATCCCGACGCGGCCCTCCGGACCGCCATCGCATCGGCCATCGATGACGGCGCGCGCGGGCTCTCGGAGATCACGGCGCGCGTGATCGGCACCGTCGAGCCCGACGCGCGGTTTCGGACGGCGGGGCGCGTCGCGGAGCTCTTGCCACGCATCGCGCGGGTGCGCGCAGAGGCCGAGCGGCCGTGGGAAAACGCGGGCGCGGAGCTGCTCGTCGAAGAATGGCCCTTGCGGTCGGAGGAGGCGCGCGAGCCGTGAGCGATCGCTTCCATCGCCTCGAAGACGTCGTCCTCGATGCGGCGTTCCCGGATCTCGATCTCGCGCTCCGGCGAGGACGGCACGTCGATCGCGACGACGCCGAGTGGTACGCGCTCCTCGGGGACGCCCAGGATCACCTCGAGGCGTTCTACCGACGCTACGGGTGCGAGCTCGTCCACAAGAGCGACGGCTACTTCTATCTCTTGCCGACGAACGAGCGTTTGGGTCGGAGACAGCTCTCGACCGGAGAGATGCTCGTCGGCCAATCGCTGGCGCTCCTCTACCTCGATCCGAAAGCGGCCGCCGACGCCGGGGTCGTGACGCGCGAGCGCGTGCTGGAGCACCTCGCGGGCGTGGTCGGGGCGGAGACGCTCATCCGAGTGCTGCACACGAAGCGAAGGAAATACGACGAGCGCGTCGCCGCCGACGCCGTCCGGCACAAAGTGGACAGCGCGCTCCGACGCCTCGCATCGCTCGGGTTCGTGGACGTGCTCGACGATGGGCACGTGCGCCTCCGCGCGGCGCTGTTGCGGTTCGCCGAGCCGGTGCGCGGGACGTCGAGCCCCGAAGCGAACCTCGAACGGCTGATCGAAGCTGGAGAGGTCGTTTTCGCCGAGAGGGATGCCGACGGCGACGAGGGCGACGACGACGAAGATGGTGGCGACGAGGGCGTAGCGGGCGGCGACGATGAAGATGGCGAAGGCGGCGAGGCCGTGGACGCCGAAGGCACGAGCGAGCACGACGCGAACGGCGAAGACCGGACGAGCGGCCACGACGCGAGCGGCGACGAACCCGACGGCGGCGCGACCGGAGCGGACTCGTGAGCCGAGCGCGCGCGACCGCGCTTGCCCTCGTCAATTGGAAGGGCGTCTTCTACGAACGCTACCTCCTCGATCGCCACGTGACGGCGCTCGAGGGCGAGAACGGCGCGGGCAAGACCACCGTCATGATCGCGGCCTACGTGGTCTTGCTGCCGGATCTGTCGCGTCTACGGTTCACCAATCTCGGGGAGACGGCGGCCACGGGCGGGGATCGCGGCATCTGGGGCCGCCTCGGCGATCCCGGACGCCCCTCGTACGCCGCCATGGAGATTCACCTCCCGAACGGCGAGCACCTCGTCGCGGGCGTCCATCTGGAGCGGAAGACGGAGCCTTCCCTCGAGCTTAAGCCGTTCGTCGTGACCGGATTGACGCTCGAGGGGAGCCTCAAGGACGTCCTCCTTCGCGACGCGGGTGACGACCACGAGGTGCCGGAGCTCCACGAGGTTCGAGCGGCCGTCGAGCGGCGCGGCGGGACGATGCACCTTTGCGCGAGCGCGAAGGAGTACTTCGGCGCGCTCTTCGAACGTGGCGTCCTCCCCCTCCGTTTGTCGACCGAGGAGGAGCGCACGAAAATGCACGACATGCTCCGCACGAGCATGACGGGCGGCATCTCGCGCGCGTTGACGTCGGAGCTCCGCGCCTTCCTCTTGAAGGAAGAGAGCGGGCTCGCCGACACCGTCACGCGCATGCGCGCGAACCTCGATGCTTGCCGACGGACGCGCGCAGAAGTCGCCGAAGCTCGGGGCCTCGAGCGCGAGCTGGCCGGAGTGTTCGAGAGCGCCCGCGCGATGTTCCGATCCGCGGTGACGGCCGCTCGGCAAGATCGGGAGCGGGTGCGCCGGACCGAGCGCGCCGCCGCCGAGGAGCACGCGGCGGCTGTTCGAGAGATCGCAGATCTCGACGAAGCGATCCACGCGCGTGGCAAACGAAGGGCGGAGCTGCAAAGCGCGATCGACGCCGCACGTGCGTTCGTGGCCGAAGCCGCCGAACGTAGGGCTCGCGCGGAGGCCGCGCAGGCGCTCGTCGAACGGATCGCTCGACGGCGAAGCGAAGCAGAGCACGCCACGTCCGTCGCGGACGAGGCGCAGACGGCGCGCGCGCGGGCGGAGGCGCGGCGCGCAGAGGCCACGGCGGCCCGTGATCGCGTCCGCGACGCCCTCGAACGAGCCGCACGGGGACTCGGGGATCGGCAAGCCGGCCTCGACGAGATCCATCGCCGAGCGCACGCCCACCGCCGGGCGGTCGCGCGGCTCGAGGAGGCGCGCCGTTGGCTCGACGATCCCGCGCTCGACGCCGGCGCGCTGACCGAGCGGATGGCGAGGCTCCGAGAGGAGCTCTCCGAGCTCGACGAACGACGCGCCGAGCGAGAGCGACGCGACGCGCTTCGGCGCGTGCACGAGGAGGATCGCGCGCGGGCCGAAGCCGCGCGGGGGCGACTCGAAGAGATCTTGGCCGACGACGCGCCGGCGCCGTCCCTCGGCGCGCGCGACGACGAGCCCCACGCGCACGCGCGACGCCTCTTGACGCGGTTCGAGGAGCTCCGTGCGCTCGGGAACCGACGCGACGAGCTTTCGAAGGACGCCGAGCGCGCGGCGGCGTTCGCGAAGCACGCGAAGGACGTGCGCGCCCGGGCCGAAGCGCTGGGCCTGGATCGCGAAGGATCGCTCTCGAGCGCCGGCGTCGAACGAGAAACGACGCGGAGCGAGGAGCGCGGACGGGCGCTCGATCGAAAGCTCGTCGAGTGGCGCCGCGACGTGCACGACGCACTCTCCGCGGCGGCGACGGCACGTGACGAGGCCGAGCGCTTCGAGCGTGAAGGCGACGGTTGGAGCGCGCTCGCGGCCGCAGCGAACCGGCTCGAAGCGTCCATCGGCGCCTCCGTGAAGACGATCGCGGACGTCGCCCGGACGCGATCCCGTTTGGCGGACGAGCGCGAGAGACAGGTCGCGGAGATCGCCGCCCACGCGAAGGCGCGCGACGCGTTCGTCGTACAAGCCGAGGGCTTCGAAGCGGCGGCCGGAATGCCGCACGATCTGCTGACGCTCCGCGATGCGCTCGACGCCGAGCTGCTCGCCTCCCGCTTCGAGAACGCCTCGCTCGACGAAGCGCGCTGGTTCGAAGCCGCGCTCGGCCCGCTCGCCCACGCGCTCGTCGTGCCGGATCCGGCGGCGGCGGCCGAAGCGCTCGCCGAACGCACCGACGTCCCCGACACGGTGTGGTTCGTGGCGGAAGACGACGTCGCGCGCGTCCGCGAGCGAGTCGAAGCGCACCCTCGTGGCGAGGGCACGATCGACGTCGTCGTTCGCGACGTCGCGGCGCTCCGAATTTCGCGTGTCCCGGAGATCCCCTCGATCGGCAGGGCGGCCCGCCAACGGCAAGCGACGCTCCTTCGGGAGAAAGCCGCGGCGGAAGAGCAGGCGATCGGGCTCCTGCGCGACGCGCTCGACCGGACGGATCGCGCGGTCGCCGACGCCGATCGTCTCCTCCTCGAAGCCGTGCGGTTCGATGCCGGAGATCCGACCGAGCGCGCGGCCGCGGCCCGCACGACCGAACACGCCGCCGCCGAACGCGCCGCCGAAACGGAGCGGTCGATCGCCGAAGCGACGCGCTCCCTCGAAGAAGAGCGCCGGAGGTTCGACGAGCTCCGCGCGCTCTTGCCTCACGCGCACTTGCTCGACGCCCCCGAGCTCGAGGCACGCGAGCGGGTCGCGGTCGCGCAGTCCGAGCGCGCGGAGCGAGCGGCGCGCATCGTCGAACGGGGGCAGGCCGATCACGACGTCCTCGCCGGGCTGCTCGATGCCCTGCGCCACCGGCCCGCGGACGACGACGCGAGCGACGACGTGCGACGCGCCCTCGACGAACGCCGCGATCGCGTCGCGCGCGCGCTCGATGCGATCCGCGACGTCCTCGAAGAGCCCGAAGCGCTGACGTACGTGGACGATGGCCGCGCCCTCGCCGAGACGAACGCCGTGGGAGCGGCCCTCGAGGCCCAGCTCGAAGGGGCGAAGACCGACGCCGCGGCGGCCGACGCCGCACTTCGTGAAGCCGAAACGGCGTGGGAAGAGACCGTTCGGACGTGGCAGGCCGCGGACGCGATCCGCGCGACGACGTGCGCGGAACACGAACACCTCGTGCGCGAGCTCGACGCCGTCGGAGGGAGCGACGCGGCCGGTGAAGATCTCCTCCGGCTCGACGATCGGATCGCGAGCGCCCACCGCGACGGCGACGCCGCCGAAGCGCAGCTCGTCGAGCTTCGGGCGGAGGAGGCCGTCGACGTCGAACGCCAGCGGCACGCCGAGGCCCGACGGCAAGAAGCCGAAGCGTGGATCGAGCGCGCGAAGCAGGCCGCCGCTCCCGTGGAAGCGGCGTGGCTCGCGCTCGAGCGCGAGGCCGCGGCACGAGGGATGACGCTCGACGCGTGGATTTCCGGCGCCGACGGATCGAACGCGGACGGCACCGAGGCTCGCGCCCATGCACGCGCCGAGCGCGCGGTGCTCGTCGACCGTCTGGCGAAGGCGCGCGGCGGCGCCGACACGGAGGCCCGCATCCGCGCGGCCTTCGAAGAAGCCGTCGACGAGCCATGCGCGTTCCTCCACGCATGGCTCGCGGCGCGCGAATGGACGGCGCGGAGGCTCCCGGTGCCCCTCGAGGCGAACGGTGATCCCGGCGACGCGCTCGACAAACTCCGGACGGACCTGGCCTCGCTCGAGGGACGCATCGGCATCCACGAGACGCAGCTCCGCGGCACCTCCGAAGACGTCGCTCGTGGGATCGACGTCCATCTCCGGAAGACCGCAGCGCGCGTGCGGCGCCTCAACCAGGAGCTCGCGTCGCTCGGCTTCGGCAACGTCTCCGCCATCCGCATCCAGATCCGCCGCGTCGAGCGCATGGACCTCGTGCTCTCGGCCCTTCGAGGCGGCGAGATGCAGGAGCTCCTCTTCCAATCGAACTTGCCCTTCGAAGAAGCGCTCGCCGAGATCTTCCGCCGCTACGGCGGGGGCAGCCGCTCCGGCGCGAGCCGCTTGCTCGACTACCGCGAATACCTCGAGCTCGTCGTCGAGATCCAACGGCGCGGCGGCACCGATTGGGAGGCCGCCTCCCCGACCCGCCTTTCGACCGGCGAAGCCATCGGCGTCGGCGCCGCCTTGATGATGGTCATCCTGACGGAGTGGGAGCGCGACGCGAACCTGCTCCGGAGCGACCGCGGCACCGGCACGCTCCGCTTCCTCTTCCTCGACGAGGCGAACCGCCTGTCCGGGGACAACCTCGCGGTCCTCTTCGACCTTTGCCGCACGCTCGATTTGCAGCTCCTCGTCGCCGCCCCCGAGGTCGCGCGCGCGCACGGCAACACGACTTATCGCCTCGTGCGGCGTGTCGACGAGGCCGGGCGCGAAGAGGTCATCGTCAGCGGCCGGCGCACCGTTCGCGATCCCGACGCGTCGACGAACGGGGCGACGATCGAACCGGCCCCGGCCTCCTGAGCCATCGGGAGCGTCGCGCGTTCGCCGTCACGCTTCCGACCCACGACGCGCGACGGCGAAAAAGCGGCCTTGTCCTTCCGCCATGGAGTTGTAACGTAGCGACGCGGAAGTCCGCGAGGAGGTTAGCCGGTGTCGATCGTCCACGAGCTCAAAGCTTTGCCGCTGTTCCAGGGAATCGAAGAGGCTCGCCTCCAAGAGCTCGTCGCGGCGTTCAAACCCGTCAAACACGAGCGCGGCACGGTGCTCTTCCGCCCCGGCGAGGTCGCCAAGACGTTCGACCTGCTCGAGAGCGGGGAGATCACGATCGAAGACGGCAACGTCCGGTTCCAGCTCCGCCCCGTCGCGCCCGTCGGCGAGCTCGGCGCCCTCACCGGCATCGCGCGCGGCACGACGGCCACGGCCACGAGCGCGGTCACGCTCCGTTCGATCCCCGTCGGCGATTTGCTCGCCTTCTTCGATCGGCACACCGACCTCGGATTTGCATTCTACAAGAATCTGCTCGGCGTCGTCGGCGACAAGGTCCGCCGGGATCGTCGACGGCTCGACGAGATGCGCGGGAACCTCATCGGCACGCAAAAATCGATGAAGAAGCTCCGCGAGCTCGTCCTCGACGCCAAGGAGACGGAGATCTCCAAGCCGGTGTTCGAGACGCTCGATTCGCTCATCGAGAAGAACCGCCGCGCGAACTACCGCGTCTCGCCGACCTCGGCGTTCCCCTGCCACGTCCGCCTCGACAGCGGCAAGAACGCGCGTGTGCTCGAGTTGAGCCAGGGCTACCTGAAGCTCGAAGGCACGGCGGGCGATCTCACGAGCGACAAGAACTATTGGTCCGGCGTCCTCGTCATGCCCATCGGCGAGATCCTCGTGAGCGGCATCGTTTTCCGCGAGGA
Organism: Labilithrix sp.; assembly: GCA_044226145.1. Classification (GTDB taxonomy): domain Bacteria; phylum Myxococcota_A; class Polyangia; order Polyangiales; family Polyangiaceae; genus Labilithrix. The sequence goes on from JBGAHN010000042.1 coordinate 29,245, forward strand.
TCCGGGCGCGGTCGTCGTCAAGCTCGACACGCTCGTCGACGAGTTCAAGGCGACCTTCGACGACTACACGACGCGCTTGCAGCTCCTCGATTTCGTCGTGTGAGCGTCGCTTGGTCGGGTAGTCGCGACCTCGTCGTGCGGGCGCCGCTCAGCCGAGCCGCCGGAGGACCACGTCGCGGAGCGCGTCCGGCGCGTCGACGTGCACCCAGTGACCCGCGCCCTCGATGACGTCGACCGTCATGCGCGGGCAGCGGGCGACGTGCGCGAGATCGTCGGCGTCGACGATGCCCGAGGCTCCGCCGACCACCAAGTGCGTCCAGAGGTCGCCCGGCGGGTGTTCCAGCACGTCCCACGCGTCGAGGACGAAGTAGTCTTCGAGCATCGCGCGGACGCCGCGAACGTCCACGCGGAACACGAAGCGCGTCGTGTTCGGGACCGGCTTCACGTTCATCGCGAGCCACATCGCCACCGGCCGTGAGACGCCGCGCGCCTCAATCCACGACGAGAATTCCGCGCGGCTCTCGAACGCGTCGGGGAGCTGCGTGAGCAAGTCCACGATGTGCTGCGTGTCCTCCGAACCGCGGTGGTCGGGGCGCGCGCTCGGCGTCGAGTCGACGACGAACAAGTGATCGAGCGGCACGTCGCGCGCGAGCTCGATGGCGACCTTCCCACCGAAGCTGTGCGCCAAGACGGCCTCCGCCTTCGCCGGTCCGGGGTCGCGCGCGAGCTCGATGGCGACCTTCCCACCGAAGCTGTGCGCCAGAACGGCCTCCGCCTTCGCCGGTCCGGGGAGTGATGCCACGAGCTCGGCGACGTCGCGCGCCGCGGCGCGCACCGTGTGGGGCGGCGCGAAGCCCGTGTGCGACTCGCCGTGGAGGCGGAGATCGACGAGCACGGCTCCCCACCCCGGGCGCGCGGCGAGGATCGACCGCGCGAAAGTGCGCCAGTTCGCGCCGGATCCGAGGATGCCGTGCAAGAAGAGCATCCACCGTTCGGGCGGGGTCGAAGGATCGGTCACCAGGGCGTGCGCGAGCGGCATGGCGGCCATTCGTGCTCGAAAGCGAGGCGCGCGGCAAGCACGTCGCGCGTCCCGCCCGTCACCTTCGGTCGCGCTCGATCGAACGACGACGATCGCGCGGACGGAGAGCCGGCGTCGATGGGCCGGCCGTGGCCTTCGCTTCCGACGAGGCGAAGAGAAGCGCCAGCCCGGTGGTCGCCGAAGCCACCGACGCCACGAAGACGCTGCCCGCCAGATCGATCATCGCCGCGAAACAGGCGATCGACGCGCCCGCCGAGAACGCCGTGAGCTCCTCCCAGAACCGGGGCCGAAGGCGCACCACGGGTCGACTCGCCGATCTGCGGTGCACGAGCTCGTCGGCCGCGGCGGGGCGGTGCACGGCTCGTCGGATGCGGGCGCGCGTGTGGCACACGAGGGTGCCGTGACGTTCGCGTGAACCGCGGTGCGCACGAAGTCTCCTGCGTTTCATGCGGCGACCATCGGCAAACGCGTGACGCACGTTTCGGCGACGCAACGAAAGCGCATCGGGGTCGAGAGGTGTGGAGGGACGGGGTGGCCCTCGCTGGCCGGGCCAGTCGCGGGCCTGGCTCGGCCACCTCTCCCAAAACGTAACTCATGGAAATCCGAACACATTCTGTTCGGCACACGAAACGCAATAGCGGCCCACCATGCCTCCTCGACGTTCCAAAACCAACCCCAAGAACGGCTCTTCTTCTCCCGCCACCCACGCCCCTGCGACCGCCGGGGAGCCGCCGGCGCCCTCACCGCCCGAACGCGGGGGGAGGATCCGGATCGCTCGCCGTGTCGGTGCTCGGTTTTCTCCGCGCGCCTGCATGCTCGGCTTCGGCTATTTCGCGCGCGACGCGGTCGTCCTCGCGCGCGTCACCGAAGACGAGGTCGACGCCGTCGTCCGTGGCCAGCGAACGCACGACGTTCGGTTGAGGGCCTCGGCCGACGGCTTCGGCGAGCTCTTCGCCTCGTGCACGTGCACACCGGCGTCGCTCGGGACGAATCCATGCCGGCACCTCTGGGCCGCGATCCTGGAGGTCGACCGACGGGGAGCGCTCGCGTGCCTGCGACGCAGCGCGAGCTCGCTCTTGCTCTCCGATCTCGCCGACGACGAAGGCGCCTCCGCCCCCGGAGGAGCGCCTCCCTTGCCGACCACGTCGACCCACGAGAAACATCGTCCGAGGGGGAAGCCTCCAACCCGAAGCGCTCGTCCGACCAAGAAGAGCTCTCCCACCAAGTCCTCTCCGACCATGAAGCCATCCCCATCTCCGACCACCAAGCGACCTTCATCCAAAGAGCAACCTCCGACCAAGAAGGGCCTCTCCGCGAAAAATCGGCCTTCGACCCCGAAGGAGCCTCTCCCCGAGAAGCGGGGAGAGGCCGTGCCGAAGGGCCCCGGCCGACCGAAGACGAAACGCCCGCGTTGAAGGCCGACCACGGCGAGCCGTCGGCGAAGGGAACGGCGCGCGACCATTCCGCTCCGAGCTCGGCCGAACGAGTCGAGGACGGAGCGGGTGTGGTAGCCTCCGGGTGTGCCTCCCATCGCTACGACCGAAGAGCGCGCGGCCGGTTGGTTCGGACCTTATGGCGGGCGGTTCGTCTCGGAGACGCTCGTCGACGCGCTCGAAGAGCTCACGCGCGCGATGACCGACATCGCGGCCACGCCGGCCTTCGAGGGCGAGCTCCAAGAGCTCCTGTCGAGCTACGTGGGTCGACCGACGCCGCTCACCGAGGCCAAGCGGCTCGCGCGGGC
>JBGAHN010000042.1:32042-35597 GCA_044226145.1 Labilithrix sp.
AGGCCAAGCGGCTCGCGCGGGCGATCGATCCCTCGGGCAAGCACCTCGCGCGGCTCTTCCTCAAGCGCGAAGACCTCTGTCACACGGGCGCGCACAAGATCAACAACGCGCTCGGGCAGATCCTCCTCGCGACGAAGATGGGCAAGACGCGCATCATCGCGGAGACCGGCGCCGGGCAGCACGGCGTCGCGACGGCCACGGCGTGCGCGCTCTTCGGGCTTCCGTGCGAGGTGTACATGGGCGCCGAGGACGTCCGACGGCAAGCGCCCAACGTCGGACGAATGAAGCTCCTCGGCGCGCGCGTGGTGCCGGTCGAGAGCGGTTCGCGAACGCTGAAAGATGCGATGAACGAAGCACTCCGCGACTGGGTCGCGAACATCGAGACGACGCACTATTGCATCGGGAGCGCGGCGGGCCCGCACCCCTACCCCGAGCTCGTCGCGCGCTTCCAGAGCGTCATCGGAAACGAGGCGCGCAGGCAGGTTTCCGAACGGATCGGCGGGCTGCCCGACGCCGCGATCGCGTGCGTCGGCGGCGGCTCGAACGCGATCGGTCTCTTCCGCGGCTTCGTGGACGACGAGGCCGTCGCGCTCTTCGGCGTCGAAGCGGCGGGGCACGGCACGGCCACGACGAAGCACGCCGCGACGCTCACGGCGGGGCGCGTCGGCGTGCTGCACGGCTCCAAGAGCTACGTCTTGTGCAGCGACGACGGCCAGATCCTCGAAGCGCACTCGATCAGCGCCGGCCTCGACTACCCCGGCGTCGGGCCCGAGCACGCGTGGCTGAAAGACTCGGGGCGCGCGCGCTACCTCTCGGCGACCGACGACGAAGCCCTCGCGGCGGCGGCGCTCGTCACGAAGACCGAAGGCATCTTGCCGGCGCTCGAGACCGCGCATCCGTTCGCCAAGATCGGCGCGATCGCCGAGAGGGTCGCGAACGATCGCGGGCGCCCCGTCACGGTCGTCCTCTGCCTCTCGGGGCGCGGCGACAAGGATCTGGAGACCTACCTCGCGCGGCTCGTCGCGCGCGACGTCGGAGCGGGATCGTGAGCGAACGCATTCGAAACGCCTTCGAGGCCCGCGCCCGCGAAGGACGGAAGGCCCTCGTGACCTACCTCTGCGTCGGCGATCCCGACGAGACGACGAGCATCGAGCTCGCGCTCGCGTGCGCCGAAGCGGGGGCGGACGTCCTCGAGCTCGGGTGCCCGTTCAGCGATCCGACGGCCGACGGGCCGGCCATCGCCCGGGCGAGCGAGAGATCCCTTGCGCGGGGCGGCGGGCTCTCGGGCACGCTGCGCGTCGCGCGCGAGATCCGCCGGCGTTCGGACGTCCCCATCGTCTTGTTCGGCTACTACAACCCGCTCTTCGTCCGCGGGGACGAGGCGGCCGCCCGGCTCGCCGCCGACGCGGGGATCGACGCGCTCCTCGTCGTCGATTTGCCGCTCGAGGCGTCGCTCCCGCTCCGCACGGCCGCCCGCGACGTCGGCCTCGGGGTCGTCCCGCTGGTGACGCCCACGACCCGCCCCGAACGCATCGCCAAGTTGCGCGAGCTCGCCGAGCGCTTCCCCGTCCCCTTCGCCTACTACGTCTCCACGCGCGGCGTGACCGGCGGCTCGAACGCACACGCCACGTTGGAAGACGCGAGCCTTCGCGCGAAATCCGTCCGCGAGACGACGACGCTCCCCACGGTCGTCGGCTTCGGCATCGACGCACCCGAGCGCGCGCGCGTGGCGGCCCGAGACGCCGACGGCGTGGTCGTCGGCACCGCCCTCGTCCGACGCGTCGAGGAGGCGACGTCGAAGGCCGATGGCCTCGCGAGCGTCGCGCGATTCGTCGCCGAGCTCCGCACCGCCGTCTGACGAAAAGCCGAGCCCACGAACGACCGCACGGCCATCCGTCGCGCCGTGCTCGCGTTCGTGCCCTTCCTTGCTAGGATGCGGCCGCCTCCATGCTGCTTCTCTGCGTCTCGGACATCCACGGCAACCTCGACGCCCTTCGGGCCGTGCTCGCGACCGCCGAACGGCGGGCGTTCCACAAGCTCCTCGTGGCGGGCGACATCTTGTTCCCCGGGCCGGAGCCGCTCGAGACGTGGCGCCGCCTGAGCGCGGCCGGGGCCGTCATGGTCCAAGGGGTGTCGGACAAGGCGCTCGCCACGCTCGACCCCGACAAAATTCGACCGCGGAACGACGCCGAACGCGCCAAGCTCGCGCGCATGAAGGAGGTCCGCACCGAGCTCGGCGATTTGGTGCTCCAGCGCGTCCGCCGGCTCCCGACGCACGAGCGCATCCCCCTCGAAGACGGCGGCGAGCTCTTGCTCGTGCACGGCTCACCCGCCGATCCGGACGAGGCCATGACCTTCGACATGTCCGACGACGAGCTCAACGCCCTGCTCGGCGACGATCCCGCGGACGTCGTCGTGTGCGGGATGAGCCACACGCCGTTTCACCGCGTGATCGGCGACGTGCACGTCGTCAACGTCGGCAGCGTCGGCGAAGCCCCCGACGGCCTCACCACCGCGCCCTCCTACCCCGAGGGAGCCCGCGCGACGGTCGCCCACGCGACGTGGATCGAATCGACGCCCGCCGGCATCGTCGTCGAACCCATCGTCGTGCCCCTCGACGACGCCTCGCGCGAATGACGGGGCTGGGCCGCGGTTGCGCGGATTCGCGACGTGTTCGCGCCAGGTTCGCGACGTGTTCGCGGCGATCGATCCCAGGAAGTTGATCGCGCGCCTCGGACCTTGCCACGATCCGCATCGTGAACGTTGCGCGATCGCGTCGACCGAGCCTGGCCAAAACGCGTGCACCCGGCCTCGTCGATCGGAAAGCCGTCGTCTTCCGGACGACGGAAGGTCGGTGGCGCGAGCTCTTCGCGCGCGCCGACACCATCAGCGAAGGCGCCGTCAAGGACGAAGAGGACGCGCGCGTTTGGTACGGATCCACGAGCTTGGTCTTGGGACTACCTGTGGATATGCCTGTGGATGAACGGGCATTCATTCGCGCGGTCGCGGAAAAAGACGTGCATGTTCGCCTGCACGCCCTCCGGCACGCCCACCGCGAAGCCCAGAGCCGTGCGCCCGGGCTGCTCGGCCGCATTGCATGCGACGTCCGCTTCCGCGATGATCCGCGAGGGTTGAGGATTGACGTCGACGTCCAGGCGCCCTTGATAGAAAGACGAAGGGCCACCCGGATGGGCCCGTGACGTCGTCCCACGAACGCATGGCGAATCGGTCGAACAAAACCAAGTCGGTCTCGAGCCGCGGCGCGCGCACCAAGAAGAAAGGTGGCGAGGTCATCCACGTCGCCTTCGGGCCGGGTGGCGGACGCATCCACCACGCGGAAACGCCCAAGGTGCGCGAAGAGCCCGAGACGAAGGGAGCACCCTCGAAGGTCGCCGAGCCGGTCACGGACGTCTTCTCGCCGCGCGACGTGGCGCGCCTGCTCGGTTTGAGCCCGGCGCGCCTGCGCTCGCTCGACAAGGCGCAGATCGTCTCGCCGAGCGTCCTCCGCAACGGGCGGCGCGCCTACACCTTCCAGGATCTCATCGCCCTGCGCGC
>JBGAHN010000043.1:0-35466 GCA_044226145.1 Labilithrix sp.
GTCGGGGTGGCGGCGTTTCGTAGCGGCGAACACGGCCCGTCGGTCGTGCTCGCGATCCTCGTGGCGCTCGGTGTCGCGGTCGTCGGCGCGCTCCGTCCGCCGAAATCGGCCACCCCCGCCGTGGGTCGCGCGCACGCGTGGATCACGACGAGCCTCGCCGTCAGCATCGCGACGGCGGGCTTCGGCGGACATCCGACCTGGGCGGCGCTCGTCCGCGAAGCCTTCGCGCTCGTCGCCGCGCTCCTCGCCGTGTCGGCCATGTTCCGCATCGAGCCCGACGCCGGGCTGGCCGCCGAAGCCACCGCCGCGGAGAACGCACGACGCCCCACCCTCGTCGACGTCGAGCGGTTCTCCCTCGCCGCCACGATCGTCGCGGCCGGGCAAGCCTTGCTCGTCGACGGCCTCGTGCTCTTCGGGCACGACGATTCGCTCCGCGCGATGGCGCCGGTCACGTCCGCCGTCGGCGCGGCCTCCACCCTCTTCGTGCTCGGCGCCACGGCGCTCGTCGTCACCGGCATGCGACGGCTCGAGCTCGGCGCCCCGCCCCGCGCCCTCGCGTGCGCGGCGTGCGCCGGCATCGGATTGCTCGTCGCCGCGGCCTTCGCGTTCGCGACGACGATGCGCGCCGACGCCGCGGCCACCCTCGGCGTCACGCTCGCCGCCGGCGGGATCGTCGCGGTCGCGGCGAAGACCGACGCCTTCGCCGTCGCGCGGCGCGGCCGACGCGTCTTGACGCTCGCCCTCTTCGGCGGCCCCGCGGTCACGCTCGCCGCGACGGCCTCCGGCCATGGGTCGGGCGGTACGGTCCTCGTCTTCGCGCTCGCGGCCCTCGTGATCGGCGCCGTCGCGGCGAACCTCGAAGAGCCGCTCCTGCCCGTCAAAGGCGCGCTCCTCCGCGCGCTCGACGACGCCCAGAGCAAGATCCACGGCCGCGACGCGCGCACCGCCATCGCCCACGCCTTGATCAAGCTCCGCGAGGCCTCCGGCCACGTTCCGACGGCCGATCACCCTGGCGCGTCCGCCGAGCTCTGGATGCTCCACCCGACGCGCGTGTGCTCCGTCGACGCCGCCGGCTACCTCCACGAGCGCCCGGGCGAGCTGCCCAAGGCGCTCTTCGACGTCGCGAAGGACGAGCCACACCAGACCCTCCGCATCGACGTCCTCCGCGCGCTCGAGGTGCGGCGCCCCGATCTGCGCGGTCTGCTCCGGTGGCTCGACGGCCGTGGCGCGATCTCCGCCACGCTCGTCGCTGGCGACGAGGAGCCCGACGGCGTCCTGCTCGTGCCCCAAGGGACGCGCGGCGAGCCCTTGTCGCTCGAAGAGGTCGCCGGGACGAAGCGGCTCGCCGACGCGTTCGTCTCCATCTGCCAGACCGAGAGCGCACACCAGCGGCACCTCGCCCGCGAGCGCGCGCTGACCGATCGAGTCGAAGCCCTCGACGATCGCGTCGCGAACCTCGCGCACGCCATGACGCTCGAGGCCGGCCGGAGCGAGCTCTCCACCGCACGCCTCGCGCGCCCCGCGAGCGTCGGCATCTATTCGGTGGCCTCGCGCCTCGCCTACGACGCGCTCGCGCGGCGCATCGAGCGCGACGCCCCGGTCGTCGTCCTCGCGCGCACGGGCATCGATCCGGTCCCGTTCCTCGCGCGCGCGCACCTCGGCGGACCGCGCAAAGACAAGCCCCTCGTCATCGTCGACGGCACCTCCTCGCGCGAGCACGACGTCGCGCGCTGGAAGGACGCGAGCCTCTCCCCGCTCGCGCTCGCCGACGGCGGACGCCTCGTGCTCGTCGACGGCGCCGCGCTCCCGCCCGACGTGCAGCGGCTCGTCGCCCGCGCGCTCGTCGAACGACGGCCTCCGTGGGAACGCCCGACGCGCCTCGACGTCGCCGTGGCGCTCACGTCGACGACGCCGCTCGAGCCCCTCGTCGCCGAGCACCGCCTGGTCCCCGAGCTCGCCGCGCACTTCGAAGACGGCCAAGCGATCGCGCTCCCGCGCTTGTCCGAGCGCGCCGAAGATCTGTTCTCCATCATCGCCGATCGCCTCGCCCGCGAAGGACTGCGCGTGCACGGCCGTCCCATCGGCATCGACGCCGCGGCGTTCGCGCGCTTCGTCGAGCACCCCTTCGAAGGCGAGGAAGCCGAGCTCTCCGCCATCGTCACGCGCCTCGTGGCGAACGTGTCGGGCGACGTCGTACACGCCTCCGACATCGATGCCCTCGAGATGACACGCTCCTCGTCGCGGCGTCGACACGGCTGAGCACACCGGCTCGTTTCGCCGCGTTTTCCCGCAAAGAACGACCGATGACGGCCTCGGTACGTCGTCGTTGCCGCGCCGGCACGAGTGAGTCTCTCTTCGCTTTTCTTTTGCCAGGACGCAACGGCGTTGCCAAAACGCATGGCGTGCAACGCCTCGTCCTTCTGCTCCCCCTCTTCCTCTTCGCCTGCAGCGCCTCGTCGATCTCGCGCTTCGACGACGGTTCGTCGAAAGACGCCGGTGACGGCAACGGAAACGGCGATGGCAACGGCGACGGGAATGGAAACGGGAACGGTGACGGCAACGGAAACGGAAACGGCGACTTCGGGACCGGCAGCGGCGACGCCGGGGCCAACGCCGGCGACGGTTGCAGCGACGCCGCGAAGCTCGTCTACGTCGTCAGCGATCAGAGCGAGCTCTACAGCTTCGCGCCCGACAAGCTCAAGTTCACGTCCATCGGCACCCTCGACTGTCCAGGGACCTTCGCGACGGCGAACTCGATGGCCGTCGATCGCCAAGGCACGGCGTGGGTCAACTACTCGGATGGATCGCTCTTCAAGGTGAGCACGAAGGACGCGAGCTGCGAGGCCACGACCTTCCAACCGGGCCAGCACGGGCTCGGTCGCTTCGGCATGGCGTTCGTCTCGAACGCCGCCGGCTCGCAAGACGAGACGCTCTTCATCTCGGGCATCGGCTCGGGCGACAAGGGCCTCGGCTTGGCGACCGTCGATCTCAAGACCTTCAAGGTCACGATGCTCGACGACTACGACGGCTCCCTGAAGGGCGTGAACGCCGAGCTCACCGGCACGGGCAACGGCACGCTCTTCGGCTTCTTCACGACGAGCCCCGCGACCTTCGCGCAGATCGACAAGGCGACGGCGAAGACGAGCGACCACGTCACGCTCGATGGACTGAACGACGTCAGCGCCTGGGCGTTCTCGTTCTGGGGCGGCGACTTCTGGTTCTATTCGTCGTCGGGCCTGCAGCCGTCGAAGGTCACGCGCCTCAAGGCGAGCGGCGACGGTTCGCAGAGCGTCGCCATCCAAAACGTCGGCGACTTCCGCATCGTCGGCGCCGGCGTCTCGACGTGCGCGCCCGTCAAGCCGCCGAATTGAGCGCGCGGCTCCCTCACCCGAAGCGCGGGAACGCCTCGCGGTACGCGCGCATGGCGGCGCCCTCGTCGTAGACGTTCCGGAACCCCGTCACCTTGCGGAACGGCGCGTCGTCGACGGTGACCGAGTACTTGATGTGCTCGAGCGCGCCCGCCGGCAGCTTCGGCAGCCCGAAGCGCCCGAGCGCCTTCGCGAACACGATCTCCGGCAAGGGCACGTTCACGCGCCCCGTCTCGCGCACGATGATCGACAGCGGCACCGGCTGCGGGCCGGCCACGTTGAACACGCCGCGCGGCTTCTTGTCGAGCGTCAGCACGAGCGCGCTCACGACGTCTTCCTCGTGCATGAACTGGAAGAGCGGATCGTGCCCGAGGATCGTCGGCACGCGCGGGCCGCGCAGGTAGGTCGCGAGCGTGCCGTGGCCCGTCGGCCCCAGCGTGTAGACGAACCGCAGCACGCTCGTCGTGAGGTTCGGATAACGCCAGAGCGCCGAGCCCGCGTAGAGATCGGCCGCGACGAGATCCGCGAGCTCCGGGAAGTGCGACAGCCCCATCGGGGGCTCGTCTTCCGTGTGGTAGAGCGGCGAGTCCGAGGCCGCGCCGTAGTAGGTGTGCCGACCGACGAACACGACGTGCGACGCGCCGTACTTCTCGGAGTGCTCGAACACCGCGCGCGTGCCGCCGAGGTTGATGCGGTAGCGATCTTCGCTCTGCACGACCAAGTGCGTGACCGTCGCCATGTGGATGACGGCGTCGGGGCGCACGCGGCGGAACACGTCTTCGGCGGCGCGCTTGCGGATGTCGAGCTCGTGCATCTCGACGCCCGCAGGCGCCTCGCGGAACGGACGCCGGTCGATGCCGATGACGTCGTGACCTTCGGCGATGAGCCGCTCCGCGAGCAGGAGGCCGAGCCGGCCCGCGATACCAGGAACCAGGATCTTCATGCGTGTTCGAAGCTCCGCGCGCGTTCGTTCAGGGCTCGCCGCGCCTCCGGCGTGCGCCGCGATCGATGAGATCGGCGATGCGCGCCTTGACGCGGTCGACGTTGACGTTGATGGCTTCGTCTTCCTCGGTGCCCGACCCCTCGAAGAACATCGGCTCCGAGTAGACGATCTCGAGCTTCGCCGGGATGGGGATCGGGAAGCCCCACGGCGTGACCGGCACGTACGGCACCTTGAGGAGCCGGCCGAGGCGGTAGGCGTTCGCGATCGTCGGCACCGCCTCGCCGCCGCCGAGGAAGGCGAACGGGACGATGGGCGTCTTCATCTTCATCGCGAGGCGCATGAAGCCCTGCCCGAAATGCACGAGCGAGTAGCGCTCCTTGAAGAGCTTCGCGGTGCCGCGCGCGCCCTCCGGGAAGACCATGAGCACGCGCTCGTCGGCGAGGAGCCGCTCGGCGTGCTCGGGCAGGCCGACCAGGTGCCCGACGCGCCCCGTGAACTCCGAAGCGAACGGCATCTGGCTGAGGAACTTCTCCGCCATCGCCTGCGCGAGGCGCGGCGGGTTCATCTCGAAGAACTGCGACGCGACGACCATCGCGCCGTCGATCGCGACGCCGCCCGAGTGGTTGCCGATGAGCATCGTGCGACCGTGCTTGGGCACGTGCTCGATGCCGCGCGACTCCACCGAGAAATAAGTTCGGAAGAAGAATTTCAGCGTCGAAAGGAAAACGCCGAGGTGTTCCTTCGAGAGGCCATACGGATCGATGCCGTAGTCGTTGAACGGGATCTCGAGACGATCGAGCCGTTCGCGAACCTCGGCGTCGATCGGGATCCGTTGGAGAAGGGCGTGCACGTCGAACGAGTCCTTTCCGGCGAACGTTCCGACGCGAGCCTACTGGATCTCGCGGTGGAAGGGCGCACCATTGACAACCCTCGGGGCGGCGAGCAAAAGCCGTGACCATGAAGCGTCCCACCCGCCTCGCCGTTCCGTCCGTCGTGATCCTTGGCCTGCTCGGTGCCCTCGCGGGGTGCGACAAGAAAAAGGCGCCCGAAAACAAGGAAACGACGGCGGAGACGACCGCGGCGGCCACGGACGCGGCCGCGAAGCCGGTCTTCGACAAAGTGCCGCGCGCGGACTTCAACCGGCTCGCCGTCGAGCTCGCCGAGCCGCTCTTCTGGACGTCCGACGCGAACCACGACGGCGCGCTCGATCCGGACGAGCTCGAGGTCTCGTGGGGCCTCGTGCCGTCCGCGAAGCGCGAAGACTACGTGAGGAAGGGAGGGCTCACGACGCCGCCGGGCGCGAACGATCGGCTGATTCCGTCGCAGAACGACTACGCGCAAAAGGACACGTTCACGCCCGCGTTCGTCGAGATCTATGCCCACATTTTGGGGCGATACACCGGCGGCGCGAAGAACGCGGGGCTCGATCCCAAGGAGGCGGCGCGGCGCGACGCGGTGCGAAAAGAGCTCGCGCAGGGGCGCGTCACGCTCGTGGCGACGGACCTGACGAAGGCGACGCCGGAGGCCAAGAAGTTCGTGGCGGCGATCGAGCGCGCGGCGTCGCTCGTCGAAAAGCTCTTCGCGAAGCAGACGGGCACGTTCGATCTCGCGGGCAAGGTCCCCGCCGACGATCCGGCGAGCCGCGCGCTCTTCTTCCGCAACCAGGGGCCGCAGTGCAAGGCGCCGCTCACGGAGAAGGATCCGAACTGCAACGCGATCCCGAACGGGCCGACGGGCAAGCTCTCGGGGCTCTACCCCGAGGCGATGCTCGCGGATCCGAAGTTCTGCGACGCGCTCTCCAAGAAGGAGGCGGGCAAGAAGGACAAGGTCCTCATGGATCCGTTCACCGTGATCACGGGGACGCTCGACAAGCCCGAGGCCGTTCCCTACGAGGTCGCGTTCAAGGACGACATGACGGCGATCTCTGCCGAGCTCAAGTCCGCGGCGGAGGCGCTCGGCGGGACGGAGCCGGCGCTGAAGGCCTACCTCCTCGCGGCCGCGCAGTCGTTCACGGACAACAAGTGGTGGCCCGCCGACGAGGCGTGGGCCGCGATGAACGCGACGAACTCGAAGTTCTACCTGCGCGTCGCGCCCGACGAGGTCTACGAGGAGCCGTGCAGCACGAAGGCGCTCTTCCACGTGAGCTTCGGCCTCATCAACGAGGGCTCGATCACGTGGCAGAAGAAGCTCGACCCGCTCAAGGGCGAGATGGAGAACGCGCTCGCCGAGCTCGCGGGCGCGCCGTACAAGGCGCGGGAGGTCAGCTTCAAGCTCCCGGACTTCATCGACGTCGCGCTCAACGCCGGTGATTCGCGCAGCCCGTCGGGGGCGACGATCGGGCAGTCGCTACCGAATTTCGGCCCCGTCGCGAACGAAGGGCGCGGGCGCACCGTCGTCATGACGAATTTCTACACCGACCCGGACAGCATCGCGGCGGCGGAGGCGTCGACGGCGTCGCTCTTGTGCAAATCGGCGATGGAGAAATACACGAGCGATCCGGAGCCCCAGCTCATGAGCACGGTGCTGCACGAGGCGGCGCACAACCTCGGACCGGCGCACCAGTACAAGGCGAACGGCAAGATCGATCGCGAGGCGTTCGGCGGGCCGCTCGCGAGCACGCTCGAAGAGCTCAAGGCGCAGACCGCGGCGCTCTATTTCACCGACTGGCTCAAGGACAAGAAGGAGATCGACCCGGCGCTCGCCGACAAGGCGCACGTGCGCGATCTCGTGTGGAGCTTCGGGCACATCTCGCGCGGCATGTACGACGAGAACAAGCACCCGAAGAACTACAGCCAGCTCGCCGCCATCCAGCTCGGCTGGCTCATGAAAGAGGGGGCCGTCGCGTGGAACGCGGAGGAGCCCGCGGCGAACGGCAAGGACAAGGGCTGCTTCACGATCGCGCTCGACAAGTACCCGGCGGCGGCGAAGTCGCTCATGACCGAGGTCGCGCAGATCAAGGGGCGCGGCGACAAGGCGCGCGCCGAGGTCCTCATCAAGAACTACGTCGACGTGACGGGCGACAAGAAGCACCTGCACGACGTCATCGCCGAGCGCATCTTGCGCGCACCGAAGGCGAGCTTCGTCTATTCGATCAAGGTGGATTGAAGCGGGCGCGCGGCGCGAGGAGCGACAAGGGCGCGCGGACCGTCGGAGTCCGCGAAGCCGCCCTGTGGGCGACGATTGACGGGAGCGTCGTAAGCTAGAATCTTCGTCGCGACATGAACATCGGCTGCCAGAACTGTGGCGCGGCGCTCGTCGTCGACGACGCCGAACGTACGACGAAGTGCCCGTATTGCGCCTCGCCGCAGATCGTCTCGCGACCGCCGACGCGTGACCGGCCCGCCCCCGTCTTCACCATCCCGTTCGCCCTCGCCGAGGGGCCCGCCAAGGAACGCGTGCGCGGCTGGCTGAAGACGCGCGGCTTTTTCCGCGATCCGCTGCTGAAGACCGCCTCGATCGCCGACATGCGCGGCGTCTACGTGCCCGCCTACCTCTACGCGGCGGTCGCGCACTCGATGTATGCTGCAAGCATCGGAGAAAAATACGTGGAGACCGAGGAGTACACGGTGACCGACTCCGAAGGCCGCAAGCAAACGCGCACGCGCCAGGTCACGAAGATCGAGTGGCGCGATCTGAACGGCGCGCATGCGTCGTACGTGATGGACGTCCTCGTCACCGCGTCGCGCGGGCTGAGCAACGCCGAGCTCGAAGCGATCGAGCCGTTCGACCTCCGTCAGATGCGCCGCCACGACGACGCGCTCGTTTCGGGGTGGATCGCCGAAGAGGCGACGCTCTCGCTCGAGCGATGCGTCGAGCTCGCGCGCAGCGAGGCGCTCGCGAAAGTCGGCCACGCGCTCACACGCTTCATGCCCGGCGACACTTACGAAGATCTCCGCTACGAAACGAGCCTGGAGCAGGAGACGGCCGATCCGATGCTCGTGCCGGTCTGGGTGCTCGCGGCGATGCGCGGGCCGAAGAAGCCGCCGGTGCGCGTCGTCGTCAACGGGCAGTCGGGGGCGATCCACGGAGTCGCGCCGATCTCGGTGCCGCGCGTCGTCGCCGCGATCGTGTTCGGGTTGGCGCTGATCGCGCTGCTCGTCCTCCGGAGCACGCACGGAGGTGGCCGATGAGCGCGATGAGCGTCGCGGCGGCGAGCGCGTGCCGGCGCTGCCGGAGCCCGATCGAGTCCGGGGATCTCCGGTGCGCGATCTGCGCGCTCGTCACCGAGCAACGCCGCTCCGACGTCGCGAGTCCGAGCGTGCGCATCTTGCGTTGCCAAGGCTGCGGCGCGGCGTTGACCTACAGCGCCGAAGCCACGGCCCCGCGCTGCGTGTTCTGCGCCGCGGTCATGCAGCTCGAACAGCCGTCGGATCCGCTCGAGGTCGCCGAGCGCGTGCTGCCGTTCGCCGTCCGCCCCGAGCAAGCGCGCGACGCCGTGAAGGCATGGCTGTCGACGCTCGGCATCTTCCGCCCGAACGATCTCGCGACGGCGGCGTCCATCGAAGGGATCCGGCCGATCCTGTGGTGCGGTTGGGTCGTGTACGCCGACGCCATCGTGAGCTGGACGGCCGATTCGAACGCCGGCTCCGGCCGCTCCGATTGGGCGCCGCACGCGGGCCAGACGCGGATGAATTTCGGGGACCTGCTCATCCCCGCGTCCCGCGGCTTGCGCCTCCAGGAGTGCCGTGCGCTCACGCCGCGCTACGATCTGAGCGGCCTCGTCGACGCCCGTTCGGCGTTGGAAGGTCCCACCAGCGCGCTCTTCGAGCAGTTCGACGTCCAGCGCTCGGCGGCCCGCGCGATCGTCGTCAACGAAATCACACGCACGGCGGCGGCGCGCGTCGGGCGAGAAGGGCACTGCCCGGGCTCACGCTTCCGCAACGTGCACGTATCCGTGCTGCTCCATGCGATGCGCACCGAGCGCGTCGCGCTGCCGGCCTACGTGCTCGCGTACCGCTACAAGGGCACCTCGTACCGCACCATCGTCCACGGCCAAGACGCGAGCACCACCTTCGGCGAGGCGCCCTACTCGATCGCGAAAATCGCGCTCGTGATCGCCCTCGTCATCCTCACCCTCGTAACGTTCGCCCTGCTGCTCGGCTCACATTGAGCTCCTGCTCTGCGCACCGAGACGGGCCATCGCCGGCGAGCCCGAGCAAGAGCCCTACGGACGGACGGAGGACCGATGGAGGGCTCGCAGTCACTGCTTCTTGTATTTTGCATGCAGCGACGCTTCGGCGCCGGCATCTACCTTCTGGGCGACGATGGCCGCCTGGATGTCTGCGTAAGGCGTCGTCGACGTCACGCCGGTCAGCGTCGCGTTCTTGAGCGCGTAGACGGTGAACACGTAGTCGTGATCACCCGACGGCGGGCACGGATGGAAATAGCCGTAATCGGGTCCCCACGACGCCTTCGATTGTTTCGACCCCGCGGGGGCGGGCGCGCCGGGCTCGTAAACCTTGGGGATCGCTGCCGCGAGCGACGTGGTGTTCGCCGGAACGTCGTAGATGATCCAGTGCAGGTTCGGGGCCGCGATGGAGAGATCGGTCATCACCACAGCGTAGCTCAAAGTCCCCGCGGGCCCCGCCGTCCACGAGAGCGCAGGCGACGGTGCGTTGCTGACGTCGCACGTGTAGTCCTTCGCCAGGCGCCCATCCACGACGGCCGGCGACGTCAGCGTCATCGGATCGGTCGAGGCCGCGTCTTCTCCGCCCGCGTCGCCCGTCGAGGCGTCGTCGGTCGAAGCCGCGTCGTCGGGATCGCTACCGGCGTCGTTCGTGGAGGCGTCGGTCCCCACCGCGCCGTCGCCCTGCGTGCCGCCGCCCGCGTCCGAGCCACCCGCGTTCGCGTCTTGCTCGCTCGCTCCGTCCAGAAGCTGCGTGCCGCCGTCGAGCGCGACGTCGCTGCCGTCGTTCGACGACTTGCACGCGACGATCAGCGCAACGGCCGACGTGAGTCCGACGATGAAACCTCGACGCGTACGAACCATGGCACCTCTCCCACGAATCGGAAAACCTGGACCTTCGACGGGAACCCGCCGCTCGCGCCCAAACCCGCGCGCCGCGAACGTAGAGAACGACGCGCACGGCGAGCTCGACGCCACGACCTTCCTAAGCTCGTCCACGGCGCAAGCAAGGCAAAAGCCGCCCGATCCCGAAGAACGTCGACAAACGCACCACCTCGCGGCCCGTCCCAAACGCGGGAGAGGCGTCGTCGACGCGACGTCGCAAAATGCACACTTCGAAAATGCGGCCTACGATGGAGGCGTGACCGCGCCCTTTCCTCCGGTCGAACCCTCGCCGGCACGCGTGCGATTTCCGGACCCGTCGCGACGCGGCGCCCCCGACGTGCTCGCGGTCGGCTGCGAGTTCAGCCCCAGCACGCTCTTGCTCGCGTACCGCTCCGGGATCTTTCCGTGGCCCCACGGCGGTCGAGAAGACGAGGTCGACGAGCGCGGCTCCTCCGCCCCGCTCGTGCTGTGGTTTTCGCCCAATCCGCGCGCGATCTTCCCGCTCGAACACGAACCTCATTGGTCGCGCAGCTTGCGGCGCACCCTCCGCCATCACCCCTACGAGGTGACCTTCGACCAAGCCTTCGGGCGCGTCATGCGCCTCTGCGGCGAGACGCGTGCCGGCGCGACGTGGATCATCCCCGAGCTGACGGAGGGCTACGACACGCTCCACGCGCTCGGGTGGGCGCACAGCGTCGAAGTCTGGGAGCGCTCGGACGAAGGGCGAACGCTCGTCGGAGGCATCTACGGCGTGGCCATCGGCGGGCTCTTCGCCGGAGAGTCGATGTTCCACCTGCGCACCGACGCGTCGAAGATCGCGTTCGCCACCCTCGTCGAGAAGCTCCGAAGCGCCGGCTACGCGCTCTTCGACGTGCAGGTGCAGAACCCTCACCTCGCCTCGCTCGGGTGCATCGAGATCCCGCGCCGCGAGTACCTCGAGCGCCTCGCGAAGGCCTTGGAACGGAATCCGCGCCTCGTGTGAAGGCGCGAAAAACCGACCGAAAGCGGCGAAAAAAGCCGTTCGGTTGAGCTCGCACCGCCGAATTTGGCGAGCTACACGCCGTGTTGCCGATGCTCCCGGCCCTACCCTGCCCTCTTTTCGGCGCCTCCGAGATGCCGAAGACCTCGAAAAGTCTGCCGAATTTCGGTCGACTTGACGCGGAAGCCATTTTCGGCTCGCCGCCGGCGCGAGGTAGGACAAGCACCGACTTTGGCCGGTTGACTCCGAACGTGCCAGACTTTCGGAAGCGATGCCGAGCGGGTGCCTCGGGATCGCCGTTCGTCGTTCGCGGCGACGCGCGCACACAGGTTCGTCGGTACGCACCCGATGCCTTCGACCCGCCTTCGAATCGTCGAATCGACGATGGCTTCATGGATGCCAACCCTTCGAAAGATCGATCCGCCGTCCTCGGACGTCCGTGTCGATCGAGTGTCCTTCGCTCCGCCCCGCACGCGTGGCTATCGGAAGGAGCGAAATTTCTAAGCCTGCCACGCGAAGCCGAGTGATTGCCTTGAAGAAGTCCGCCGCCAGTCCCTCGAACGCTCCGCCCGCGAACACCGCGAAGGCGTCGACGTCTTCCGCTTCCCCCGCGGAAGAAGCCGTCGACATGTACTTCCGCAAGATGGCGCAGGTCTCGCTCCTGACGCGCGAAGGCGAGGTCGAGCTCGCGCGAAAGATCGAGGAAGGCGAGCGCCGCGTCATCGAAGCGATCGTGGATTCGCCCTTCGCGGCCGCCGAGCTCGCGCACGTGAGCTCGCTGCTCTACAAGGGCAAGCTCAAGATCCGCGACGTCGTGCGCAACGTCGACGACGAGGACGCGTTCGACGAGGCGACGATGCTCAAGATCGCGCGCCTGCTCGAGCGACCGCTCAAGGAGCTGCACGGCCCGAAGACGGTGACGGCGAAGAAGGCGGAGGGCGCGAAGGCCAAGCCGAAGACCTCCCGCCCCAAGACGAAGCTCGAGCTCGCGCGCGACGAGATCGTGCAGCGGCTCGAAGAGCTGAGGCTCGATCGCGTGGTCATCGACCGCGTCGAAAAGAAGCTGCGCATCGTGCAGCGCGAGATGCCGGCCACGAAGAAGGGGACGGCCCACACGCTCGAGGAGCTCGCCCGAGGCAGGCGCCTCGCCGAACGCGCGAAGTCGGCGCTCGTGGAGGCGAACCTACGCCTCGTCGTGTCGCTCGCGAAGAAGCACGTCAACCGCGGGCTCCAGCTCCTGGATTTGATCCAGGAGGGCAACATCGGCCTCATGCGCGCGGTCGACAAGTTCGACTACAAGCGCGGCTACAAGTTTTCGACGTACGCGACGTGGTGGGTTCGCCAATCGATCTCGCGCGCGATCGCCGATCAGGGGCGCACGATCCGCGTGCCCGTGCACATGTACGAGAGCCTGCAGAAGCTCACGCGCACGAGCCGGTCGCTCCTCCAGGAGTACGGCCGCGAGCCGACGCCCGAGGAGCTCGCCGAGTCGACGGGCATCCCGCTCGAGAAGGTGCGCGCCGTGATGAAGATCGCGCGCGAGCCGATCAGCCTCGAGACGCCGGTGGGCAGCGACGGCGAGTCGCACGTGGGCGAGTTCATCCCGGACGACTCGGGGATGCCGCCGGACGAGGCGTACGCGCAGATGCGCTTCAACGATCAGACGCGGCAGCTGCTCAAGACGCTGACGCCGCGCGAGGAGAAGATCCTCCGCATGCGCTTCGGCATCGACGAGCCGCGCGACCACACGCTCGAAGAGGTCGGCGAGAGTTTTTCGCTGACGCGCGAGCGCATTCGCCAGATCGAGACGAAGGCGCTCCGCAAACTGCGCCTGCCCTCGCAGCATCGAAAGATGAAGACGTACATCGGCGGTTGACGCGCCGAAGCGCGGACGGTGTCGTCATCGACGGGCAACGCAAGCGTGACCCGTGGAGCGCCTACTCGTACGACACTGGCATGATCCGTCGTCGCGCCTGTCGCTTTCGGTGAGGACGCGCGATCGTGCCAGGATGTGCCAGATCCTCGTCGTCGGATCCGCGGATCAGCCCGATCGAGGTCGGACGTGCGCGCGTCGCCGCGAGATCTCCGCGATTTCTCCGCGGCACGAGCCGTGCTCTACACGTTCCGCCATGAAACTCCTCGCGCGATCTGCCCTGAAGAAACCCTTCGTCAAAACCGTTGCCTCGGTCGCGATGCTCGGCGGGGCCGCCGCGGGCTGCACGGGTAGCGACGCGGACGTGATCACCAATCCGCCTCCGAAGACGACGTCTTGCCCCGAGACCAAGCCGACGGAGGGCGCGTGCGACCTCCCCGCGGGGACGTCGTGCGGCTACGACGATTGCTACGGAACGCCGAGCACGAAGGCGAGCTGCAAGGACGGCGAGTGGAGCTTCTCGACGAGGTCGTGCAATCCGCCGGAGCCCTCCTGTCCCGAGGCCGCGCCGACCGAGGGCTCGGCCTGCTCGACCGAGCCCTACGAGTGCAACTACGGCGATTGCTACGGCGCCCCCACCACCACCGCCTCGTGCAAGGACGGAACGTGGGAACTCTCCACGAGGACCTGCAACCCGCCGGCGCCCGTGTGCCCCGAAGCCAAGCCCGCGGACGACTCCGCGTGCGCGGCGGAGCTCGCCGGCATCGAATGCAAGTACGACGATTGCTACGGCACGCCCAACACCACCGCGACCTGCAAGGACGGCAAATGGGACGTCGCGACGATCGCGTGCAACCCGCCGCCTCCGAAGTGCCCCGAGACGAAACCCGTGGACGGCTCCACGTGCACCGCAGAGGATGGTCCCGCGGCCTCTTACCAATGCACCTACGATGAATGCGCGGGGACGCCGAGCACCACCGCCACGTGCAAGGATGGAACATGGAACGTCGTGACGATGTCGTGCAACCCGCCGCCGCCGTCGGACTGAGCGCTTCGGATCTCGTTCGGCACGAGTGGCTCGCCCGCGTCGAGGCGGAGTACCGATCGGCCGCGCACACCCAAGAGCTGACGCTCTGGCTCACGCAAATCGGGGCCTCGCCGGATCTGATCCGCGCAGGGCTCCGGGTCGCGCGCGACGAGATCGCCCACGCGGATCTCTCGTACCGCACGTACGTCGAAGCGGGCGGCGAGGACGGGCCGACGCTCACGCGCGAGACGCTGCGCCTCGGGCGGAACGAGAAGGATCCGCTCGAATGGAACGTCACGCGCGCGTGCGTGGACGGCTACTGCCTCGGCGAGACCGTCGCCGTTCCGCTCTTCCAGAAATTGCGTGCAGGATGCACGGTTCCGGGGCCGCGCCGCGTGCTCGATCGCATCTTGCGCGACGAGGTCCGCCACCGCGATTTCGGCTGGGCGCTCCTCCGATGGCTGCTCACCTTGCCCATGGCCGACGAGCTTCGCGGGCTCGTCGAGCGCGAGCTCCCGGCGTATTTCGGTCGGCTGCGGCGCGCCTACGGTGGGGGCGGCCGTTCCAAGGAAGCGACCTTCGCCGACGCCGATCGCGCGTGGGGGCTCATGCCGGTCTCCGAATACGCCGAGGTCCTCGAGCGGACCGTCGCGCGCGATTGGGTCCCGCGTTTTCGCGAGCTCGACTTCGACGCCGAGGGTGCCTGGAGCCGGTCCAAGGCCTAGCGGGACGCCGGCGCCGCTCGGCGCGAAGCCTTCGCATTTCGCGAGGGTTCGGCTCGCGCTAGGGTGAGGGCATGGGTGTCCGCGACGTCGTCGAAACGAAGCTCCGGAGCGCGCTCTCTCCCGCGCACCTCGAGGTCATCAACGAGAGCCACATGCACTCGGTGCCGCCCGGCTCGGAGACGCACTTCAAGGTCGTGATCGTGTCGCCGCTCTTCGAAGGCCTCTCGGCCGTGAAGCGCCATCAACTCGTGTATGGTGCACTCAAAGAAGAGCTCGCGAAGAAGACCGTCCACGGCGGCGTCCACGCGCTCGCCATCACGTCGCGCACGCCAGCCGAGTGGGAGACGAGCCCGCAAGCGAACGTCTCGCCCCTCTGCGCGAGCAAACGGTCCTGACGACCTGACTACTCGTTGGCCTTGCCGGGCGTCGGCGTGTCGAGCTTCTTGAAGTCGGCCGCGTTGTCGTCGGTGTCGTGCCCGTCGGGGACGCGGGCGATGGATTTGCCCGCGCCGGGGATGGGCGCCGGTGTTCCTTCGACGTAGTCGCCCGTCGCTGGACCGAACCCGACCGCGTCGACGAGTTGGCTCCCGTTGTCGACGAGCCCGATTTGACCGCCATCGTTGCCGAGCCCGCCCGTGAACGAACCGTTCTTTCCTCCAATCGTGCTCGTGCCGATGAGAAAGAACTTCTTCGCGCCGATGGTCTGGCTCGACGAGAAGGTGAACTTCGTCTCGTCCGCGCTGTTCGACTTGCTGCGGTAGAGCACCTTCCACTTACCGACGGACACGGGGCAGTCATTCGGGTTGTAGAGCTCGATGAACTCCTCGTTGCTCGACCCCGCCGGCATCACCTCGTTGATGACGATCTTGTCCGTGCACCCGACCGGCTCTTCCGTGTCGCCGCCGTCCGGTTCGGTCGCGCCACCATCGTCCGGGGAGATCGCGCCGCCGTCGCCCTCCGGATCCGGCAAGACGTTGCCGCCGCCGTCCCCGCTTCCGCCGTCGGTTCCCGGCAGGGCGCCGCCATCGTTCGACACCTCGCTCGGCGAGCTCACCTCGGTGCCGTTCGCGCATCCGAAAAGCAGCGCGAGCGCCGCCGTCGATCCGACGAACGCCGACCGCGCGCGCCCGCGATCTCGCTCACCACGTCCCGAAAAATTCACGTCGACTCGCTCGGTCCGTGGCTCATCGCGCCGGAGCGTCCGGCGAGGACGGCTCCGACTTCACGTCGGCGACCTTGAGCATCCGCTCGCTCGCCCGCTCCCACTTGAGGATGTCTTCGAGCGCGTCGGTCATCGACGCCACGACACCACGTTGCTGCACGACACGCCGCTCGCCGACCGCCGCCCGCGAGGGATCGGATCGGCGTTCCTCATCGGAGCGTCGTTCGGTCGTTCGTCGATCTTCGTTCTGGTGATCGCTGCTCATACGGAGTCGCGTCCTTTGCTTCGTCGTGGTCTTCGTTCGCGTTCCGGGCGCCCGCCAAGCGGGCCTCGTCCCACCGTCTCGTGATCCGTCTCGTGGTCCGTCTCGTGATCTGGGACTAGAGGAAGTAATCGGTCAAAAGATCGGCGTCTTTCGTCCCGGCAATCGTGGCATAGCGCGACAAATCGGCAACCCCGGCTTCGCGGAGGACCTCGTCGTCGATGGCGAAGTGGCCGGTGTATTCCGTGCTCTTCTTCGTGAGGATGGCGTGGGCCGCGTCCGCCATGATCTCGGGCTTGCGGCTCTCGCGGATGGATTTGTCGCCGCCGAGCAGGTTCTGCACGGCCGCGGTCGCGATCACCGTGCGCGGCCAGAGCGCGTTCACGGCGATGCGCTGCGGCGCGAGCTCCCGGGCCATGCCGAGCACGCACATGCTCATCCCGTATTTCGCCATCGTGTAGGCCACGTGCGGCGCGAACCACTTCGGGTCCATGTTGAGCGGCGGCGAAATGTTCAAGATGTGCGGATTTTCCGCCTTCGCGAGGTAGGGAATGCACGCCTGCGAACACGCGAAGGTGCCGCGCGTGTTGATCCCGTGCATCAAATCGAACCGCTTGAGCGGCGTCTCGACGGTCCCGGTGAGCTGAATCGCGCTCGCGTTGTTCACGAGGATGTCGATGCCGCCGAAGGTGTCGACGGCCTGCTTCACGGCGGCCTGGATCTGCTCCTCCATCCGCACGTCGACGATGCACGCGAGCGCCTTGCCGCCGGCGGCCTCGATTTCTTCCTTCGCCGTGTAGATGGTGCCGGGGAGCTTCGGGTGCGGCTCCGCCGTTTTCGCCGCAATGACCACATTGGCGCCGTCCGCGGCCGCACGGAGAGCAATCGCCTTGCCAATCCCCCGGCTCGCGCCGGTGATGAAGAGGGTCTTGCCCGAGAGGTGGGTCATCGTCGCCTCGCACTACGGGATGGATCGCGTTCGGTCAATGTCGGTTTTGACGAAATGTGCACGATCCGGCCCCTTCCGCAGATCTTCCGGGGGTCGGCCGCGTCGAAGAGCCACGCCACCCCGCTCGGCCGACCGGCTCGCTCGGGAACCTCGGCGATCTCCCTCCGTCGGCGACCCCGTCCCCACGACCGCCGCCCCACCTCGCCTTCCCCGTTTCCCGCGAAAGGATTCCCGTCATGAAGCGCGTCAACGGCTCACGTCTCGGCTCACGCTGGCTCCTCTCTCGTCGTCTTTGGCCCGTCTTGTGCGCCACGGCGCTCGTTTCGGCGTGCACGACCGAGCGCATCATCGTCGTCCGCGAGCCGGCGGCCGCGCCGAAGCCCGGGGAGCCGGCCACCGTGGCCTCCGGGGAAGAGCCGAGCGAGCCTGCGCCGGTCCCGACGACCAGCGGCGCCAACTGGGGCATTCTCCCGCCCGACGACCGCCAGTCGTACGAGGAGGTCGTGCGCAAGGTCGCGAACATGGTCTCGGACTACGACCTGCAACGCCGCGTGGGCGCGCGCGCGCTGTCGCTCGTCAACGTGGCCTGGGAAGACACGGGGCGCTACGAGGGCTCGTCGGTCGGCCCGAACATCTCCGACGTGACGCTGCAAGTCCGCCAGCGCATGCGCGGCGGCGACTACGACGAGGCCCTCATGCCCGTCATCCGGCACCCGAACTTCGAAGACCGCACGGGCGACGTGCCCGCCGATCGCTTCTTCGTGCGCGTCGGCAACGAGCAGGGGCGCGGGCTGTCGACGGTGCCGCTGACGGACGTGCTGCGGAACATCCGCGCCTACGCCGCGAAGCCCGATTCGATCCGCGGCAGCGGCAACCTCCTCGCGCCGCGGGACACGCACTTCCTCGTCAGCGCGCAGGCCGTGTTCCTGCCGATCCCGAAGACGGGGCAAGCGGAGTTCAACCCCGTCGTCTTCAACTACCAGTCGTCGCCCGGCGCCCCGGCGGTGCTGACGATCCTCGTCACGCGCCAGGGGACGAGCATGCAGGTCATCGAGAACCGCGCCGACGACACGACGGCCGCGGGTTGGGGGCAGGAGCTCTACTTCGACAACCGCGGGCAACGGGCGGCGTTCACGGCCGAGCGCAAGAGCGACGTCGAGCAACGCATCGCCGCGCAAGGGGGCCCTAAGACCGAAGACGATCGCAGCGCGCTCCAGCAGGGCGCCGACGTCATGTTCTTGATCCAGGTGCCGCTCAAGCGGCCGCAGGTCCGGCGCTGGCCGAAGCCTCCGATGATGATGCCGATGGCCAAGGGCGCGGCCGAGGCGGGCATGGGCGCGGCGGCGCCTTCGTCGGCGGCGTACGACGAAGCGCCCGCCAAGCGGGAACGGAGCGACGTCGAGCAGGCCGTCCTCGCGCACGGCCCCAACCTCGGCCCCTACAGCGAAGGGCGCTACCTGACGATCGAGCGCGATCCGACGTTCCCGATCCGCATCACCGTGCAATTCTACAAGGCGACGAGCAACGGCGTCGCGAGCGACGTCGATCTCGACAGCATCGCGCGATCCATCGGCAGCGTGTACGAGCACGCCGAGTACGTCGGCTCGCTCGTCGTGCCGAACGGCGATCCGCGGCGGCCGACGGCCTGGCAGAACGTCCCGCGCGCGTGGTTCCCCTGGTGATGGGGGCGATCGGGGCGATCGGGGCGTAGCGGCCGCAGCGAGCGGCGACGGACGAAGGGCAACGGACGCGAGGGCGCGCGTGACCGCGAGGGGCGGCGCGCGCGCTCAGCGTTTTTTCGAGCGAAGCGCGATGACGCCGCCCATCGGAGGCTCGGGATCGAGCGGCGGAAGGGCGAGCACGAGGCGCTCGACGCGTCCGAGAGCGTCGTGGGCGGCGCGTTCGGCGCGGAGCTCGTCGAAGGCCTCGGCGAACACGAGGCAGAGCAGGTAGATGCCCGAGAACGAGAGCACGAGGTAGAAGGCCTCGTCGCGCACGACGTGGCGGAGGTGACGCCCCTTGAGCACCTCGTCGAGCTCGGGGAGGCGACGGAGCGCCGCGATCGTTCGGCGGGTGAGCGGCGGCTCTTCCCCTTCCTCGTCCCCCGCGTTCGTGTCCGGCTCGTCGTCGTCGAGCAAACGGTACGCCGACTCCTCCGGGGGGATTCGGGCGCCGTCGACGTCCGAGGGATGCGCGTCGTCGGAGGTCGCCGAGGATTCGTCGATCGGCGAAGGCGCCGCCAGCGGCTTCACTTCGCGGAGCAAGGCGTCGTTGCTCCCCCACGTTCCTGGGCGCGGCCGCGAGCGCACCGACGCCGAACCCCACACGACCGGTGAGCTGACGTCGATGACGACGGCGTCGGTCGCTCCGGCGCGCTGCGCGAGCGCCTTCAGCTCTTCGTGGAGCGACGAGACGACGGGCGGCCGCGTCCGCTGACGCTCCGAGGGCGGCGAGCCGATGGCGTCGGCGAACGTGGTCGCCAACATCGTCAACCGACGGGCGACGGCCTCCGTGTTGGCGGGCGCGACCTCGAAGCTCGCGGCGACGTGCCGCCCGTCGGACAGGCGGACGACGACGACGTTCGGAGCTTCGGGCGGCGCTTCCCCGGGCCCGAAGAGGCGGACGTCCTCGGCGGCGAGCTCGCGCTTGGCGAGCGACAGAAAGCGGTCGAACGGGGACGCGTCGGCCATGGGCAGGCTTTATCACGGGCCCGGTGGACGAGGCCCTGCAAACGCGCGCTCGCAATCTGCGAACGTTGCCTCGCAACGTGCCCTCGCCGGGGCAATTCGGCGCCGACACGGCGCGTTGCTCTTCCGACGCTCGAAGGCCGCGCTGACGCATTTTCCGGGCGGTCGATCGCGGCGCGGCTTGCGGCGCGATGGACGCGGTCCGATCGGGGTCGCCGCGCCGGCGGAGGTCGCGCGCGGCGCCGGCGGTCGCGCGGCGGGCGGTCGGTTGACGTCGGTGAAGGAAACGTCCGTCCGCGATCAATCGGTGCAGGGAACGTCGGCGTACGGATCGGCTTCGTCGCGCGGGTGGGCGCGACCGACGGCGGCCTGGAGCTTGGGCTCGCTCGCCGGCTCCGGACGCCGAGCGCGGAGGTCCTTCGGAATGCGAATCCCTCGACGACCGGATGCGTCGAACTCGCGGCCGCGAGCGGTGGGAAGTTGACGCGATGCAGCTCGTTCGGCGTGAATTTCGTTCATGACGACGAGTGATTCAGCAAGCCGCGTGCCTCGATGAAATGCCGCGATCTTGCGCCTTCTCTGGCTCGAAAGCCGACGTGGACGCGTAGACGACTTCGCGCCGAGCGAGCGCTCGTCGCCCGGGCGCCGACGAGAAGGCGCCCATCCACGGCAAAAAAGCGAAGTGAACCGGGGGCGCCGAGCGCGGTGCCGAGCGCGACCGGCGGCGCCCACTCGCGCTTCGCTTGACACGACCGCGTGGTCGCGCGAAGAGCTCGGCCGCCGTGGCAGCCAGCTATTTCGACGTCGACGGGACCCTCGTGCGCACGAATCTCGTGCACCCGACGCTCTATTACCTCATGCACCAGCGCTCGCCGGTGCGGAGCCTGCAGAAGCTCGCGCGCGCGGCGTTCCGCACCCCGCAGCTCGTCTGGGCGGAGCTCCAGGATCGGCGCATGTTCAACGAGATGCTCTTCATGGCCTACGAAGGCATCTCGCAGGACCGCCTGCACCTGCTCGCCGACGACGCGTTCGACAGCGTCCTCAAACCGGCGCTCTTCCCGCACGCGAAAGACCTCGTCTCGCGTTGCCGCGACGAGGGACAAGACGTCGTGATCATCTCGGGCGCGCTCGATTTTTTGATGACGAGGCTCGCCAAGCACCTCGGCGCCACGCACGTCATCGCCAACCGCCTCGAGATCAAAGACGGCTACGCGACCGGCCGCTTGCTCCGCCCCGTCGTCGCCGGCCCGGAAAAAGCGCGCCTCGTCCGCGAACACGCGCGCGAGCACGGACACGATCTCGACGCGTGCTTCGCCTACTCGGACAGCTACTCCGACGTCCCCATGCTCAGCGTCGTCGGGCACCCGGCCGCCGTGAATCCCGACGCCAAGCTCGAACGCCTCGCGCGGACCTACGGCTGGCCAGTCCTCGCGCTCGACAAGGCGAGCTAGCGCGCACGGCCTTTTCGGCCGGCCACCGCATCATGGAACGCGCTCACGGCTAGCGCGCGCGCGGCCCGACGTGATAGAGCGACCCGGCTCCACCATGGCTCATCCGCTCGTCGTTACCCTCGATCGAAAGAGCGCTCCGCGCACCATCTTCGCCGGCGATCGACTCGTCGAAGTCGACATGCCGCCGGGCACGCGTTGCATCTACCCGAAGGCACCGATCGCGCCCCTCAAGGACGTCGATGCGGCGATTCGCTACGCGATCAACCACCCGTACAACTCCGAGCCGCTGCACGCCAAGCTGAAGCCCGGGATGAAGGTCGTCATCGCGATGGACGACATCTCCCTGCCCTTGCCGCCGATGCGCAAGCCCGACGTGCGCGAGCGCGTGCTCACCGTCGTGCTGCAGCAGCTCGCCGATCACGGGGTCGAGGACATCCGCATCATCATCGCGACGAGCGTGCACCGCCGGATGACGGGGCCGGAAATCCGTCACGTCGTCGGCGACAAGATTTTCAACGCTTACTACCCCGATCGCCTCTTCAACCACGACGCCGAAGACGCGAAGAACATGGTCGAGATCGGGACGACCGATCACGGCGAGATCGTCGAGCTCAATCGCTACGCGGTCGAGAGCGATCTGCTCATCTACGTGAACTTGAACCTCGTGCCGATGGACGGCGGTCACAAGTCCGTCGCCGTCGGCCTCTGCGGCTACAAGAGCCTGCGCTCGCACCACAACCCGAAGGTCATGCGCGACTGCTGGTCGTACATGGACCCGAAGAGCTCCGCGCTCGCCACGAGCGTCGAGCGCATGGGCAAGCTCGCGAACTCGAAGCTGAACGTCTTCACGATCGAGACGACGGTGAACAACCGGATGTTCGACCGCCCGCTCGAGTTCCTCGCGAAGAACGAGGACGATCTGTCGGGGCTCGAGAAGGCGTCGCTCAAGGCGCTGACCGCGACGCTCGCGCGCGTGCCGCAGCCGGCGCGCCAGGCGATCTTCAGCAAGGTGCCGTCGCCCTACGGCGTGACGGGCGTGTTCGCGGGCGAGACCGAGGCGACGCACGCGCACACGCTCGAGCGCTGCTACGAGCAATACCTCGTCCCGGTCAAAGGCCAGGCGGACATCCTCGTGTGCGGCGTGCCGTACATCAGCCCGTACAACGTCAACTCGTTCCTCAACCCGCTGCTCGTGCAGGTGATGGTCAACGGGTACATCTTCAACATGTACCGGGGGAAGCCGCTCCTGAAGAAGGGCGGCACGATGATCGTCACGCACCCGTGCACCGATCAGTTCGACAAGGAGCACCACGCTCCGTACATCGAGTTCGTGCACAACCTCTTGCCCGAGACGCGCGACGCGCTCGAGCTGCACAAGCGCTTCGAGAAGCAGTTCGCGTCGAACCCGGCGTACATCCAGGCGTACCGCACGGGCCACGCCTACCACCCCGCGCATCCATTCTTCATGTGGTACTGGGGCGAGGCGGGGCGTCAGCACACCGGCCGCGTGATCGTCGTCGGCGCCGACAACGAGTACATCCCGAAGCTCATGGGATGGGAGACCGCGCGCACGATGCACGAGGCGCTCGAGATGGCGAAGGACACCGCGCCGCCGAGCCCGGAGATCACGCTCTTCCACTTCGCGCCGATGATGATGGCCGACGTCACGGTGTGAAGATCGCGCGACGCGGCGTCGATTTCGAGGCATGGAGCGCCACGGGTCGTTCGAATCCGATCGGATTGCACGCGAGGCGTTCGAGATCGACCGCGCGACGCCGTGGCGCTGAACCGCGCGGCGGTCAGGTGGCGTAAAAGAACGACTCGTCGACGATCTTCCCGTCTTTCACGGTGTAGACGCCCACTTCGTCCATCGTCAGACGGCTCTGCCCCTTGGGCGTGATGTCCATGGTGAAGCGCACCACGAACTGGTCGCCACCCACGAACGGCCCTTGCACCTTTGCGCCGTGAATTTCGTGCTGGGCGGCCCATTGTTCGCCTTTGCGCTTCACCGCTGCGCGCCCCTCCGTCACGCCGCCCGGCACGGGTTCGCGACTGACGATGTCGTTCGACCAGAACCGCTCGCCCGCCTCGTCGAACTTTCCTTCGGCGCACAACCCGGTGAACGCTTTTGCCAGTGCTTTGATGTCCATGACGAATCTCCTTTTGTCGGAAGTGCCGCAGCCCTGCGGTGCAGGCGTTGCGAGCCGAGCGACCTTACGTCCGCCGGATGTCAGCAGTGTGTCAGGTATCGTCGGGCCCCGAGGAAACGTATCGGACCGCCGATGAGGATCGGTCGGCGTGACGCCGAGCGGCCGTCAAGAACCATGACAGTGTCCAATGTTCATGATACCGTGCAACATGCAATGAGTCGTATGGAGTGGCGAACGTCCAAGGCATTTCTTGCTCTCGCGGCGCTCACGATATCTTGCTCAGGAGACAACAAGCCGCCGGTCGTACACCCCGCCCAAGAGCCACCGTCGGCGTCGCCTCGGGGAACGTCGAGGGTCGCGTCGCCGATCCTCGATCCCGCGCTCCTGCCACGCTCCTTGTTCTTTGCGCCGCCCCAAAGGACGGATGCCAAGATAAGTCGAGACGGCAAGCGCATCGCCTTCCGCGCGCCCGTGGATGGTGTGATGAATCTTTGGGTCGGTCCGGCGGACGATATCGCACGAGCGGTTCCAGTCACGCAGGATCGCGGGAGAGGCGTTCAGGGATACGCTTTCGCAGCGAGTTCGGACTACCTCGTCTACTTGCAAGACAACAACGGCGATGAGAACTGGCACGTCTTCGCCCTCGATCTCGCCAACGGCAAAGCGCAGGAGCTCACCAAAGGTGAAAAGGTTCGCGCGCAAATCCTGAAAATAAGCCCTCGCTTCCCTCATCAAATTTCGATCACGACGAACGAACGCGATCCCGAGGTCGGCGACGTCTACACGATCGACATCAAGACCGGGAAAGCCAAGCTGGTTTTCAAGAACGTCGACAGCCTGGGTGACTTCGAGGTGGACGATTCACTTCGTCCGCGCGTCGCGAGCAAAATCACGTCTTCCGGAGGAACCGAGTTCCGGCTCCTTCACGCGGACGGAACGAGCAAACCTCTCTTCGAGGTCGGCGTCGCGGACCAGCTCACCACCCGGACCGTGAGCCTGGATGCCTCGGGAAAGACGCTCTATCTACTGGATAGCCGTGATCGGGACACGGTGGCCCTCAAGGCATTGGACCTTGAAACTGGCCAATCGAAGGTGCTTGCAACGGACGAATCGGCCGACATCGTCGACGTGGACGTCCACCCGACGACCTACCGACCGCAGGCAGCAACGTCGAATCCCGGCCGAACGACGTGGTGGTTTTTCGACAAGGGATTCGAGGGCAACCTGAAGATCCTCCGAGGAGACGATCGCCGCGACGTACGGCTCACGAGCCGTACCCTCGACGATCGAAAATGGATCGTTCAGTACTCGTCGGACGACGGGCCTAGTGAATATGTATTGTTCGATCGCACGAAGAAGAAGAAGACGTCTCTCTTCGTCGACCGGCCGGAGCTCGTCGGCAAGAAGCTGTCGCAGATGCATGTCTTGCGATTGAAAGCGCGAGACGGCCTCGACCTGCCGGCCTACTTGTCGCTACCACCCGACGTCGACGGCGCCGATTCGCCTTCCCCGTCGCAGCCACTCCCCATGGTGCTTCTCGTTCACGGTGGTCCGTGGAGCCGCGACGAGTGGGGCTACGACTCCTTGCACCAGCATCTCGCGAGCCGCGGCTATGCCGTATTGTCCGTGAACTTCCGAGCTTCGACGGGCTTCGGTAAGCGCTTCGTCAATGCCGGGGACCGCGAATGGTACGGCAAAATGCAAGACGATCTGGTGGACGCCGTCCGATGGGCGATCGACACCAAGCTGGCGAATCCAGCGCGTATCGCGATCATGGGCGGGAGCTACGGTGGATACGCGACCCTCGCGGGTCTCACGAAGACCCCCGAGCTCTTCGCGTGCGGGGTCGATTTGGTCGGCATTTCGAACCTCATCACCTTCATCGAGTCATTCCCTCCCTATTGGAATCGCGAGATGAGCGTCGTGGTGGCCCGCATCGGGAATCCGGCGACCGAGGAAGGGAAGAAAGACCTCCTCGCGCGTTCACCGCTGACGCACGCCGACGAGATCCGGAAGCCGCTGCTCGTCGCGCAGGGCAAGCACGATCCTCGCGTCAACGAACGCGAAAGCGCGCAGATCGTTCAAAAGCTCCAGCGACACGAAGTCCCCGTGACGTACCTCCTCTACGAGGACGAAGGGCACGGCTTCGCCCGACCGGAAAATATGCGTTCGTTCATCGCCATCACGGAGAAGTTCCTCGCTCAGTGCCTCGGCGGTCGCTATCAGGAGATCGGCAGCGACGATTTGAAAGGATCGAGCGTGCACGTCGAGGCTGGAATCGAACATATCCAAGGGCTCTCCTCGGACATGAAGGACTGAAGAGGATCTTCGGGGAGAGCACCTGGGCTGGTGAATCGACGCCCCGAGCGCGCCATTCTCCCAGCGACGCTTCCGTTGAGCTCGGAGCAGCACGCGGAGCTGACCGATTCCATCTGGCAACAGCTGATTTTGGGCCGCGATGATGCCGACGAGTTCATCGAGATCTACGCCGAGGACTACGACCTCGGCAAACGTGTCTTGCCGAAGAACATCGACGGGTACGTCCGGTTGTAAGGGCTCGTCGGGCGGGAGCGGGCGACGAGCAACCTTGCGACCATCGTCGACGACGAACGGCGTTCGCACCATCGGTCCGACTCCCGTGAACTCCCGAACGAGCGCGGCCACCGGCCCGAACGCTCCCTCTCAGCGGCTCGGCGATCGGAGAGAATCGAGGTAGTACGATCCGCTCGATGATCCTCGACGAGCTCCGACGGGCCGCCGTCACCCAGACGCTCTTTCGACCGACGACGTTGAAACGGGCGGTCGCCGAGCTCGGCTTCGTCCAGGCCGATCCCATCCGCGCTCCCGCTCGCGCGCAAGATCTCACGCTCCGGCACCGCGTCGAGGGGTACCGCGCCGGCGATCTCGAACGCCTCTATGCGCGCCTCG
Organism: Labilithrix sp.; assembly: GCA_044226145.1. GTDB lineage: Bacteria > Myxococcota_A > Polyangia > Polyangiales > Polyangiaceae > Labilithrix. The sequence goes on from JBGAHN010000043.1 coordinate 26,515, forward strand.
ACGTCGAAGAGGACTTCTTCGTCAACTACGGCTTCGTCACGAAGTCCTTGCACGCGCTCATGCATCCGCGTCCGAACGCGACGGGCCCCGCGGGCGGCCGGACATGGCCCGCGCAGCAACGTCGCCGCGCCAAGCTCCTGCTCGAATTCGTGCGCGAACACGGCTCGGTGCATCCGCGCGTGGTCGACCGGCACTTCGCGCACGGGACGGTGACGAACTATTGGGGCGGCTCGTCGAACGCCACGACGCACCTGCTCGACGCCATGCACTACGCCGGCCTCTTGCGCGTGGTCGGACGTGAACGCGGCGTTCGCCTCTACGCCGCGCGCGAGCCTTGCGATCGCCCGACGGGTTCCGCCGAACGCCGCGCTCGCGTGGACGCGCTGGTCGACGCCGTCGTTCGCATCTACGCGCCTTTGCCGTCCGCCACGCTGTCGTTCTTCGTGCGACGACTCCGCTACGCGGCGCCCCAATGGCGCGACGAGCTGACGGCGGCCCTCGGGCGTGCGCGCGAGCGCCTGGGCCACGCGCGCGTCGACGGCGTCGATTGGTATTGGCCGAGGTCGACGTCGTCGGGCCCGCGGCCGGAAGATCCCTCTCCCGATCGCGTGCGTCTGCTGACGCCGTTCGACCCCATCGTGCAAGACCGCGCCCGCTTCGAGCTCCTCTGGGGCTGGGAGTACCGCTTCGAGGCCTACACGCCCGTCGCCAAACGCAAGCTCGGTTACTACGCGCTGCCGCTCCTCTGGCGAGAACACGTCATCGGGTGGGCCAACGTCGCCGTCGAGGAGGGCGCGCTCGACGTCGCGCTCGGGTACGTGGCTGGCCGGCCGCCGCGCGATCGGGCCTTCAAGCGCGAGCTCGACGAAGAGCTCGATCGGCTACGCGCGTTCCTGGACAAGTGACGGACGTGCCCGACGAGCTCGAAGAGAACTCTGCGCGCCAATCTTCGCGGGACGGGTTGCCGCCAGACTCCATTTCAGTAGGTTTCCGCACATGAACTTCGACAACGGGATCGCGAACACGCGAGCCATCCTTCCTTTGTTGGCGGCAGGCCTGCTCGCGACGACCGCTGGGTGCAGCCAGCCAACCGCTCCAGCAACGGGCGAAGACACCTCCGACATCACGAGCGAGACGCGCGAAGTCGTCGAACACCGCGAAATCCAGTGCGACCTGAACGACGGCCGCATCGCGCGCTTGTTCCCGGACGGCTCCGAGATCCAATTCATCGACCCGCAGCTCGGATCGTGGGCGCGGCACGAAGGCCTCGTCTACGAAGAGTCGCCCTGGTCCACGACGATTTCCAACGCCGCAGGCGACGTCGTCGCGACGATCTCGCGGCACGGCTACTACTCCGAAGTGAACGGCTTCGAGGGTAACGGTTCGTGCGCGAACCGCTCGGTCGTGAAGACCGTGGCGCCGACGTCGACCCCCATCGCCCTCGACGAGACGCTCGAATACGCGTGCACGACCGACGACGAGTCCGTCGAGTTCATCGTCCGCCCCAGCCGCGGCGAGCTCGACATGATTCGCGTCCTCGACGGACGGTTCTACGGGTTGACGGGGATCTCGTTCGAGCTCACGCACGTCGACGGCACGCCGGGGCGAAACGAGCTGACCGGCCGAACGTCGGATGGCTCACCCATCCAAATCGTCGAAACCGAGCAAGGGGTGACGATCACCGAGTCACAGATCCACGGCTCGTGCGAAAAGCGCGAGCGCCGGCCTCAATCGTGATCTCCGCGGCGTCGTGGTCCGACCATGATGCCGCCCCGCCCACGACGCCGCCCCGTGACGCCGACCCGCTCACGATGCCGACCATGACGGCGGCCCACACCGCTCACTCGAACGTTCACCCGAGCCTCACCCGAGCGCGGGCTCGACCCAGCGCGAGGTGAGCCAATCGACGGGCGAGTCGACCTCCCGGAGCGCGCGGTCGGCCTCGATGGCGCGGGTGTCCGTTTCGCTTCCGGGCGCGCCGGCGTACGCGCGGGCGTAGAGCACCCAGTTCGACAGCTCGTAGTGGTGCAAGAGCGGCGCGAAACGGTGCGCGTCGAACGTCGCGAACGTGGTGACGGCCTCGTCCGCGCTCGCGCACGACGAGAGGGCCAGCGTCGCGTCGTAGAGGAGCGCGCGCAGATCGCCGAACGCCCGTTCGGGATCTTCGGCGATGCTCTGGAGCATGCCTTCGAAGCCGTCTTCGTCCATGCCGGCATCGGCGGCGGCGTCGAACATCGCAGGCACTTGCGTCTCGAGGAACGACGACTTCGGCGCGTGCCCGAGCAAGCGGCCGACGAGGTAGACGTCGAACGCGCTCGCGATCGACTCGCCGAGAAACAGCGCCCGCGCCGAGGGCTTCTCCCCGTCGACGAAGACGTTCTTCGCGGCGAGGTGATGCCACGCGACATGTGCGACGACATCGGCGTCGAGGCGCGCGTCGGTCAGGACGTCGCCACCCGCATCCGCGTTCCAGAACGTGAGGTTGAGGAAGAGCGCGCGGTCCCGGCGACCCGCCCACGCATCGGGCAGCACGCGGAACGGGTATTTCGCGCGCACCAGGACGTCCTTCAATTGCGTGTAGATGGCAACATGCCGAAACGAGCGCTCGTCGTCGATGGAGAGCGCATCGAGCGTGCGGCGCGTGAACGAAGAGGTCGTCGCGGAGGGTCGGGGCATCGAGGTCCCATACCTTCGCTGCGGCGCCCCGTCACGAAAGCTCCGTTCCTCTCCATCCGCGCGCCATCTGCTAAGATGAACGAATGCCTCGACCTTCCGAGGATGCTCTAGCGCGAGCGGAGCGTCGCCGAGCGCTTTGGACGGGCGGCGTGGCCCAATCGTTCGCCGAGCTCGACGAGGTCGACTTGCGAGCCTGGCTCGACCTCTCCGAGGGGGAACGCGTGCTCGCGATTTGGCCCTTGACCATGGACGCAATGGTGCTTGCGGGAGACGATGGACCTCCACCCCGACTTCAGAGATCTGCTGGGGGAGTTCGTTCGCGGTAACGTGCGTTTCGTGGTGCTCGGTGGTTACGCCGTTGGACACCGGCTCGAGCAAGGGACGCGTTTGGGGCGCCTGCAGGGCGGGGACGACATCGTCCTCGTACCGACGTCGCCTTCTCTTGTGGGGGCAAGGAAGAACCGGTGAGCACTCGACGCGGCGACCGAATTCGACGCGCCATTCCACCCGGGGTGTACCAGCCGGCTTGCCCGCCCTTCGGCGTGCCCTCTATGCTCGCGCAATGACATCGGTTTCCGACAAACCCGTCGCGGGACAAATCCTCGCGGGCAAGTACCGGATCGACCGGGTCATCGGCGAAGGCGCCATGGGGTTCGTGCTCGGTGCGTTCCACCTCGAGCTCGAGGAGCCGGTCGCGATCAAGTGGGTCCGCGATCTCCACGCCGTCGGTCCCCACGCGATCGAACGCTTCTTGCGCGAGGCCAAGCTCTGCGCGCGGCTGCAAAGCGAGCACGTCGTGCGCGTGCGCGACGTGGCGCGGACGGAGACGGGTGCGCCGTTCATCGTCATGGAGCTGCTCGACGGCCACGATCTCGCCGAGCTCGTCGAAGGCGGCAAGAGCGTCACCCCGCCCCTCGCCGTCGACTACGTCATCGAGGCCTGCGAAGCGATCGCCGAGGCCCATCAACTCGGGATCGTGCACCGCGATCTCAAGCTGCAGAACCTCTTCCTCGCGCGCCGGAAGGACGGCTCGGATCTCGTCAAGGTCCTCGACTTCGGCATCTCGAAGGTGACGACCAGCGCGTCGCTCTCGATGACCACGGGCACCGCCATCCTCGGCTCGCCGCTCTACATGTCGCCGGAGCAGTGGCGCTCGTCGAAGGACGTCGACGCGCGCTCGGACATCTGGTCGCTCGGGGTCGTCCTTTTCGAGCTGTTGACCGGGAACGTGCCGTTCATGGCCGAGTCGCTGCCCGAGCTGTGCATGAACGTCGTCACGGCGCCCGCGCCCGCGCCGTCGAGCCTCACTGCCGGTATCCCAGCGGAGCTCGACCGCGTCGTGCTCGCGTGCCTGGAGAAGGATCCGGCGCATCGACCACCCAACGTCGGAGCGTTCGTGCGGGCGCTCGCGCCGCTCGCGACGGATCGTTCGCGATCGAGCCGCGAACGCGTCCAGCGCCTTCAACCCAACGGTGAGCTCCCGCCTCGACCCCAAGGCCCGCCGTCGTCGAACGCCGCGCTGCCCGTACCGCCGTCGTCGAACGCGGCGTTCCCCGCGGCGCCGTCGTCGAACGCGCGGCCCATGCCGATCCAAACGCGCACGTTGGTGCAAGAGCCCTCCGTCCGGATGGTCCCCGTCGCGGCGCCGAATGCGTCGGGCGCGACGTCGAATGCGACGGGCGCGACGCCGAGCCCCGCGGCGTTCGGTCCTCCCGGCTCGGCGTCGACGTCGCCCAACTGGGCCGCGACGGGTCCCGGTGCGATGCCACCTTCGAAGTCGAAACGAGGGATCGTCATCGGTGGCGTGGCCGTTCTGGGCCTGATCGGGATCGGTAGCTTCGGCACCCTCAAGGCCATCGAGGACCACGCACCCCACACGCCGGTGGCGACGTCCGATCCGTCCGCCGCGAGCGAGACGCCCCATGTGTCGACGGGCTCCGCTCCGGTCGCGACCGACACGACTCCCGAAGCGACGACGACGGCCCGCGCCGACGAGGCGTCGGCGATCCGCGAAGAGGCCGTGCAAGATGCCGGCGCGCCGGTGCAGGCGGCGAAGGCCAACGCGACGACGACGAACGCACCGGCGACGAACGCACCGACAGCCGCACCGGCGAGGCCGAAAACCTCTCCCAACCGACCAACGACGGTCGCCGCGAATCCGGCCGAACCCGCGGCCGCGGCCCCTCCGCCCGCCGTGCGGGATCTCGGAGGAAGCCGTCGATGATCGTCGCCGAACGATGGTAAAAGGAGACGCGACGAGCATGCGAACGCGGCGATGGGCTTTTTCGATGATGCTGTTGGCGGCCACGTTCGCGCCGGACGTGGCGCGCGCGGCCGGGCCGAAGACGACGACGAAGACCGACACGAAGGCCGCGGCCCCCGCTCCTGCCAAGAGCGCCGCGCCGTCGCCCGAGGTCGTCGAGGCCGAGCGCCTCTTCGTCGAAGCGAAGCGCCTCATGGGCGAGCAGCACGTGGCCGAAGCGTGCCGCGCCTTCGAGAAGAGCCAGGAGCTCGATCCGGCCATCGGCACGCAGTTCAACATCGCCGATTGCTACGAGCGCGAAGGTCGCCTCGCGACGGCGTACCGCCAATTCCGCGATCTCCGCGACGTGCTCGTCCGCGTCGGCGACGACCGCGCCCCGCAAGCGGACGCTCGTGCGCGTGCGTTGGAACCTCGGTTGCCGCACGTGACGATCGCCATCCCTTGGGGGAACACGGTCGCGGCGCTCGTCGTGACCCGCGATGACGAGACGGTCGAACCCACCGAATTCGGCGTCGCGATCCCGGTGAACCCGGGGCCGCACAAGGTCCGCGTCCGAGCGACGAACAAGAAGGACTACGAGCTCACCGTCCAGGCCGCCGAAGGCAAGTCCGAGGTGATCGACGTGCCGCCGCTCGCGGACGTCGAGCGTCAAGTGGTCGTTCGACGCACGGGCTTCTCGCAGCGCACGCTCGGCCTCGTGGTGGGTGGCGTCGGACTCGCCGCGGTGGGGACGAGCGTCGTGCTCGGCCTCGTCGCGAAAGGCAACTACGACAGCGCGGTCGATGGCTGCACCGATCTCGGCGATCGCTGGCAATGCCCGCCCGGCAACAAGAGCGGCGACGCGGCCTCCGCGCAGTCGATGGGCACCGTCGCGACCATCGTCGGCGGCATCGGCGGCGCCGCGGTGATCACGGGCGCGGCGCTGTGGCTCTTCGCGCCGAAGAACGCCAAAGCCGGCGAATCCACGACGGCGCGCGCGATCCGCGTCGTGCCGGTCGTCGGCGCGTCGAACGCGGGGTTCGTCCTTTCGGGCACGCTCTGACCGCTCGCCGCGCGCGTCGACGATCGCGTCTCTTCGCGGGTCGGGTTCTTCTCCATCGTCGGCATCGCGTAGCCGCCGTCGGCGAACGACGGGTCGATCTTCCCGCTCGCATCGAGGCGCGCGATCACGATGCGGCTGGGTTTGTCGAAGCCGCCACCGGCGAGCTGCGCGGCCCCGGCGACGAGGATCTTCCCGTCCGGGAGCGGAAGGACCGCGCGCGCGAGTAGCTCGGTCATCTGCAGCGGCGCCGTGGGTGCGGAGAGGCGGACGAAGCCGCCGTCGCCGAAGGTCGGATCGGGGACGCCGTCGAGGGAGAAGCGCCCGAGCACGCCGTTGTCGTAGTCGTAGCGGCTCGACGCGACGAGGAGCTTGCCGCCGGCGACCGCGCCCGTGCGCGTGCTGACCTGTTGATCGTCGAGGTGGTAGGTGACGAGCCCACCGTTGCCGAACGACGTGTCCGGCGCGCCGTTCTTCAGGCGGAAGAAGCCGTAGGAGCGCGGCGATCCCGACGCGAACGGGCCGTAGAGGCCGAAGAACTCGAGCGTCGTCCCATCGATGACGGTCATGCCGACGGGCGAAAAGATCGGGGAGGCGTTCGTCGAGCCCTTGAAGAAGCCGTTCGTCGTCGCGACGTCCGTGCCGAACGTGTTCGTCGTCCGATCGTAGGTGATCGAAAACAGATCGTCCCAGTCGGAGATGGGCGTCCCGTTGGACGGCGGCGCCTTCACGCCCCAGAGCCGCAGCGTGGACGCACCTTCGAACGCTCCGCCCACGAACGCGGAGAATTTCGGAGGCAGCGCCTTGGTCTGGATCCCCTTGTCGCCGAACGACGCGTCGAGGGTCCCCGCCGCGGTGTAGCGCGCCACGAGGTTCTTGTCGGCAGCGATGCCGCCGATCCCCAACATGCCCGACCCGTCGGGGAGGAGCACCCGATAGGTGTGCGCCGGATCGGCGACGCCGGGCATCGTCGCGTCGACGGAGCCGTCGGGTTTGAGCCGGTAAAGGCGCGTGCCCGGGACGGTCATGTTTCGTTCGAAGATCGTCGGCTTCGCGTAGACCGTCACCCAAATGGCGCCGTCCGCCGCGCGCGCGACGACGCCGCGCACCTCCGAGCTCGTGCCGGGCTTGACGCCCTCGGCGCGGAATCGTCCCGTGCCCGCGCCTCCGAACGCGGGATCGAGATAGGGCTCGACGACGATGGGCCCCGCGTCGTCCTCGGGGAACGTCGCGTCGAAATCGTCGCCTCCGTCGGCCTTCGTTCCTCCGTCACGGCCCGATGGCGGTGGGTTCGTGGTCGAAGAGCCGTCGCCCGGATCGACGTGCGCGTCCAGCGTTTCGTCGGCCGATTCGACCGACTTGTCGAAGCCGAGGATCGTCGTGCACGCGACCGCGCCGAAAAGGACCGAGCCGAGCGCCGCGAGCGCGACGAAACCACCTCGCCGAGGAAAAGCCATTCGCATGGGCGATGGTCAGTTTACCGGAATTGCTTCACGAAGATGCTTCGAGTTCCGGACTCCTCGAGCTTCACACCGATCGCGACGAGGCGTCCCTTCGGCGTGAGGAGGAGCTGAGCGATCTTCGCGGCCGACGAGTCGCCGAAGCCCGAGGTGATCCAGCCGTCCTTGCCGAACGTCGGGTCGACCTCGCCCGCCTCCGTCAGGCGCACGACGAACGGCTTGCTCGTCTTGTTCGCGAAGACGACCTGCCCCGCGGCCACGATCTTTCCGTTCGGATCCAGGATCGCCGAGAGGATCTCGAGCCCCGGCGCGGAATCGAGCGGCGCCGACGGGATCGCCGTCGCGCCGCCGTCGCCGACCTCCGTCATGATTCGTCCGTCGGACGCCACGTGCACGAGCGCGCCTCCGAGGAGAGCCCTCCCCGGCACGGTCGCGGTCACGAGGAACCCGTCCGCGCCTTTGGGCTGCATGCCCACCACCCTCAGCGCGTAGTCTTTGGGCTGCGTGCGGACGAGCGTGCGCCCGGCGTCGCCGAACGTCGTGTCGATTTGCGTGTCCTTGAAGGCCGTGAGGGAGACGTACGCGGGTTGGTACCCTTCGCCCTTGGCCGCACCGACCAAGATCGTCCGCTCCGCGGTGGGGCGCAGCGTCCCGCTCGCGAAGTCCGACTCGAACGCGGGGACGGCGGGATCCGTGACGCGCGTGATGGACGCCGTCTTCGGATCGACGTCCATCCACCCGCTGTATTCACCGACGAGCGTGTTTTCACCGACGCGCACGACGACGAAGGCCAACACCAGGCGGTCGCCATCGGTCGCGATGGACACGATCTTGTCGTTGTCGCCCGCGCCCGTGAGCGCTGGCGCGAGGGTGCCCGCGTCGCCCAACGAAGACTCGGTGACGCCCGTTTCCGACAGCCACCGAACGAGGCTCTTGCCCGTGTCGTACCGCAGCAGTGGCTCGACGTCCCGATAGCCCGCCAGGACCACGCCGCCGTTCGCGAGCGTCGTGACCAGCGGGAGGTACTCGTCCAGGAGATCGACCCCGGAGACGCCTCCGTCCGACGTCCCGAAGTCCGAGGCGAGCACCCCCTCGCTCGACATGCGGAACACCTTCGTCTCGAGGCGCGGCCCCTGGTTGTCCCACACGTCGTTGTGGATCGCGCATGTCACGACGACGCGCTCCTTCGCGTCCACAGCTCCGCGGCAGTCGTCGCTGACGCCGTCGGGGTTCGCCACCGACCACGGGAGCTTCGCGTCGATCGACACGGTCCCTCCGTCACCGAAGCTCGGATCGGGGAGCCCGCGCACCTCGGTCTCGGGATCCGGCGGCGACGTCGCATCGGACGAACCACCGTCCTCGACGGTCGACGGAGGAGCGTCTCGGTCGCTGCCGCCGTCCGGAAGCACGGCCCCGCGCCCCTGCTCGACGACGTCTTTGTCGAACCCCAGGATCGCCGTGCAGCCCACGAGGCCGGCACCGATCGCGGCGGCGAGGGCCAAGCGAAGGTTCCG
>JBGAHN010000255.1:0-5090 GCA_044226145.1 Labilithrix sp.
CGTCGCGAACATCTTCGCCATCGCGACGCTCGCGCCGGCCGTGCGTCGCTCGTCGTCCGTCCGCGCGTGGTCCTTCTCCCAGGCCGCGCGGAAGACCAGGAGGCGCGAGGCGTCGAGCTCCGTCGCCATGTCGGCGAGCGCGGCCTGGGTGAGCTGGAACTCCGAGAGGCGCTTTCCGAACTGCACGCGCGCGGTCGTGCGCCGCACGGATTCGTCGAGCGCGCGGCGCGCCATGCCCACGGCGGCGGCGCCGACGGACGTGCGGAACACGTCGAGGGTGCCGAGCGCGAGGCGAAGGCCGTGGCCCACCTCGCCGAGCAGCGCGGACCCCGGCACGCGGCAATTCGAGAGCATCACGCGGCCGAGCGGGTGGTCGACCGAGAGCGCGATCGGCTCCGTCGCGAGCCCCGGCGACGACGTCTCGACCAAGAAGGCGCTGATGCCCTTCTTGCCGGCGGCTGGATCGGCGTTCGCGAAGACGACGTAGTGATCGGCGATGCCGACGTTCGAGATGAAGCACTTCTCGCCGTCGAGCACCCAGTCGTCGCCCTCGCGGCGCGCGACGGTGCGCATCGAGGCGACGTCGCTGCCGGCCTCGGGCTCGGTGAGGGCGAACGCGCACACGCGGCGGCCCGTGACGACCTCGGCGAGGATCTTCGCGCGGCGCTTCCCCTCGCCCGCGAGCAAGATCGGGAACGAGCCGAGCCCCTGCACGGCGAAGATCGAGTCGGCGAGCGGCGAGACGTACGCGAGCGCCTCGCGCACGACGCAGAGGGCGCGGACGTCGATGCCCTTGCCGTCGTTTCCCCACGCGCCGCCGCCTTCGCTCTCCGGCACCAAGAGCGGCAAGAGCCCGAGCTCGCCGAGCCGCGACGCCACGCGCGGAACGTCGTGCAGCCCGGTGTCGTCGTCCGTGATCGCGCGCTCGAGGCGCTCGCCGAGGAGGCGATGGCGATCGTCGACGAACATCGGGAGCGACGCCCACGACGGGCGGGAAAGGTTCGGGCTCATGGCGCTGCCTCCGCTCGTCTCACTTCGTTTCACTTCGCCTTGCGGCCGTCGCGGAAAGGAATGCGCGCGCCTTCGAACACCGCGGGCTCCTTCTTCTTCCAGGCCTCGTAGGCGATGCGGAAATCGGGGTGCTGCATGCAGATGGCCTGCGCCTGCGCCTCGGCTTCGATGGCTTGATCGAGCGTCATCGCGAACTCGCTCTCGAGCATCTGCTTCGTCATCGCGTGGGCGAACGCAGGACCCGAGGCCAGACGTTCGGCGAGCGCGCGCGCCTCGGGGAGGCAATCTTCCGGCGCGGTGACCTTCGAGACGAGGCCGATGCGCTTGGCCTCCTCGGCGTCGACGAGATCGCCCAAGAAGAGGAGCTCGCTCGCCTTGCCGAGCCCCACGATGCGCGGCAGGAGGTAACCGGCGCCCATGTCGGCGCCGCAAAGGCCGACGTTCGGGAAGATGAAGCCGAATTTGGCCGACGTGCTCGCGACGCGGAAATCGCACGCGATCGCGAGCACGGCGCCCGCGCCGACGGCGACGCCGTGGACGGCCGCGACCACGGGCTTCCGGAGCGCGCGGACGTTGCGGATGAGCGCGCCGGTGACGCGCGTGAAGGCGAGCAGCCCCTGCATGTCGCGCGCGAAGAGCTCGCCGATGATGTCGTCGACGTCGCCGCCGGAGCAGAACGCGCGGCCTTCGCCGGCGACGAGGACGGCGCGGACGTCACGCTCGTTCTGGAGCGCCGCGAACGTGTCGGTCAGCTCCTGGTAAATCTCGAAGGTGAGGGCGTTGAAGCGATCGGGCCGCGCGAGCGTCAGGGTCGCGACGCCCGCGTCGGAGAGCTCGTAACGAAACGTCTTCGGCGAAAGGGACATGCGCGCACCGGTTCGTGTCGGAGGCCGTGTCAGGGAAGGACGGCGACGCCTTCGATTTCGACGAGCGCGCCGGGCTCGAGGAGACCGGCGACCTTCACGAGGCTCATCGCGGGGTAGTACTTGCCCATGCGCGCGCGCCATCCTTCGCCGATGGCGGTGGTCGCCGCGCGGTAGGCGTCGAGATCGGTGACGAAGGCGAGGAGCTTGACGATGTGCTCCGTCGCGCCGCCGGCCTCACGCACGACGGCGATGACGTTGTCGAGCGCCTGGAGGAACTGCGTCGCCAGATCGGGGCTGACGATGTGCGCGTTCTGATCCCAGCCGATCTGCCCGGCGATGTAGAGGGTGCGCCCGCCGCCGGTGGCGGAGTCGGGGACGAGGATGCCGTTCGCGTAGCCGCGCGGCCTCGGGAAATGAGGGGGATGAATGACCTTGTTTCCCATGAAAACCGCCTCCAGGCCTACGATTCGTAGGCTCTCTCGGGGTGGAAGTAAAGGAGGAGGCCCGTTGGCTTTCGCGACGCGACGCGCGCACCGCGGGGCTCCCACACCTTCTGGCTCCGTGGTTTCGGCCCCTTCTCTCCCGCGAACGACGCGGGATGCGTCTCGCGAACGACGTGGGACGCGCGTTCATGGGTTTACGACGGCGCCTCGCGGCATCAAAAAGGAGGCGCTCTCGATGCTTGCCCCCCGTGCCATGGCCTGGCTCTTCGTCGCTTTCGTCTTGCTGCTCCCCTGCGCGACGCGCGCCGCGGAGCCGTCCGTCGAGAGCTCCGCCCCCGCTCCCCCGAAGTACGAGCGACGCCCCCAAGCGGCCGCCGCAGCCGTGGTCCCCGGACTCGTGGTGCACGGCGCCGGCCATTACGTCCTCGGCGAGACACGGACGGCCCGACGCCTCCTCCTCATGGAAGGGATCGGCTTGGGCGGAGCGGCCTTCGGCGTGGTGGGCCTCGCCGTCACGGGCGCGTCACGGCGCGCGGTGGGGCCGCTCGCCCTGCTCACGGTGGCCGGCGGCGGCTTGTTCGTCATCTCCACCCTCGCCGATCTCTACGGGGTGCTCGCGCCGGCCGACGCACGGGGAGAGCCGCTGCGGACCGCGCCCTGGGTGCAAACGGAGCTCGGCGTCCGATATGTGTATGATCCCAATTTTGCATACCGCAACTTTCTCGTCGAAGGGGTCGAGGGACGGCACGGCGGGTTCAAGCTCGCCGCCCGCTCGTGGTTCGCGCTGAACGACGACAACGCCCGCTTCGAAGGGCTCTTGGGCTACCGCTTCGTCGGTCCTCGCCCGGGCGAACGCGCGCGCGACGGCTCCTACGTGGACGTGGACGTCGGCGCCTTGCACCACCGCTACGGGACGGAGCGCTTCACCATGACGGGCGCCGAGATCTCGGTGCGAGGGAGGCTCGATCTCGATCGGATCGGCCGAACGTTGCGCGGCTCGTTCGCGGAGCTCGGCGGCGGCTTCGGCTTGCAGTCGTACCGATACCTGGGGAAAGTGGAAGAGGCGAACACGCTCCTGCTCGGCTGGTTCGCGTGGGGCTTCTACGTCGGCTCGCGGCCGTCGGGGATCGGCGGCGAAGTGATGACGTTCTACGACCACCGCCGCGACGATTTCGTGGGAGGCATGAAGCTGACCGGGCTCGGCAGCGGCGTGCCCGGTCACATGGGCGCGCGCGGCACCTACTTCTTCGTGCCCAACTGGGGCGTCACGGCCGACGCGCAGATCGGCTCGGCCTTCGTGGGCGGCCTGTCGTTTCTCTTCCGCGAAGGAGCCCGCCGATGAACCGACGCCTCGCCCTCTTCGTGCCGATCGCCGGTCCGCGGTTCGCCCTCGCGTTCGCGTTCGCGTTCGCCGTCGCGCTCGGGAGCGCTTGCTTGCACGTCGCCGAGGAGCGCGCCGAGCGGGATCTGCGCGTGGGGCACCTCGAGGCGCACGGCGCGGAGGTTCACGTCGACGAAGGGCTCGCCGTGGTGCGTGCGCTCGAAGACGATCGCGTCGAGCTCTGGGCGAACGCCCCTTCCCTCCGCTTCGCGCTGACGACGCCGGCAGGCCCTTCACGCACGTGGACGCTCCGCCTTCGCAACGTCCTCGCCGACGCCGCGCTCACCGCGTCGACGCCGGCTCTCGTGACGATCACGCATCCGACGGCCACCGAGGCGGAGGCGCGTGTCGAGCTCCCCGGCGGCGTCCGCACGGACTTCACCTGGGCGGCGCCCGACGCCGAGCGCCGCGAGCCCTGGCGCTTCGCCGCGATGGCCGACGTCCAAGAAGCCATCGACCGCGTCGACGACGTCTACCGCGTCATGAACGCCGATCCGTCGATCCGCTTCGTGGTGTTCAACGGCGACCTGACCTCGCAAGGCACCGACGCCCAGCTCACGAAATTCGAGGCGAAGCTCGGCGCGCTCCACGTCCCCCTCTACGCCACCTTGGGCAACCACGAGCTCGGGACCCGCGACGACGCGTTCCACGACTACTTCGGTCGCGGCAGCTCGAGCTTCGCCTTCCGCGGCGTGCGCTTCACCCTCCTCGACTCCGCCAGCGCGACCCTCGATCCCATGGTCTACGGATGGCTGGACGGATGGATCGAGCGCGCCGCGGGCGATCTCCACGTGGTGACGATGCACATCCCGCCGCTCGATCCCATCGGCGAACGCAGCGGCGCCTTCGCCAGCCGCGCCGAGGCCAACAAGCTCGTCGCGCGCCTCGCCGAAGGCGGCGTGGATCTCAGCATCTACGGTCACGTCCACTCGTACTACGCGTACGAGAACGGCGGCATCCCGGCCTTCATCACCGGCGGCGGCGGGGCCATCCCCGAACGCATGGACGGCATCGGCCGCCACTACCTCACGGTCGACGCCGATCCGGTGGCCGGCACGCTGCGCACCGGCTACGTGCCGATCGATTGAACGGGCGACGACGCAAACAACACGCTGGGTCGAGCAGCACCGCAAAGCTCGCCGTCACCAACTCATCCGCCATCGACGTCGTTGCAGCTCGTCCAAGCCTTCTGCAACAGCTCGCTCTCCTCAGGGTCACAACCTCTCCAAGAGCCATCCCGCAAAAATCCCATGCCCGAGATGGCCTGAAAGATTTCTCCGTCGGATACTCGCACGACGCACGGAGCATCGGTGGTTTGAAATTCGGATTTGGGGCGACACCCAACAATCGTTTCAGGCAACCGACATTGACGCAACGAGTCGACACCAA
>JBGAHN010000044.1:0-18538 GCA_044226145.1 Labilithrix sp.
CTCTACCGGAGACCCTCCCGCCAACCGAGCGAGAAGTCTCCGAGAACGTTCGTTTTTTCCCCATCCCCACGCCCCCCTCGTCGGGTGGGATTCGCTCGTTCCTGCACGGGTCCGCGGAGCCGGCCGAGCCTTCGAGGCCGAGCAAAGCGGACGAGTGCAGGAACGACAGAATCCTCGACTACGGAAGAAAACCCCTCGGTTTTCGACAATAGTCGGGGCGAGAGGATTCGAACCTCCGACCCCTTGACCCCCAGTCAAGTGCGCTAACCAGGCTGCGCTACGCCCCGATCACCGCGAGATCGACGTCTCTCGGTGGCGCGGAACCTAGTCGGCCTTGCGCCCTTTCGGCAAGGATTTTCGCGCGAAAGCGCCAGAGGGCCTGTCGTGCACGGGATTGCGCGCACGGACGGCGCGACGAGGGCGTGGGAAACGGCCCTCCGCCGGATGTCATCGCCTCGACGCGAGCGGGGCGCCGGTCGCGAGGAACCACGCCAACGCGACCGCCTTCGGGACGAGCGTGGCCACCTCGATCTGCTCGTCTTTCGTGTGGAAGCCGATGCCGCGCGGACCGAGCCCGTCGATCGACGCGATGCCCATGGAGGACGTCGTGCTGGCGTCCGAGCCGCCGCCGATGAGGGGAGCTTCGCCGAAGCCGAGCCCCGCGGCCTGCGCCGCTCGCCCGTACGCGTCGAGGAGCTCGGCGCTCGCGGCGCTCCGTTCGAGCGGCAAGCGCGCGATGCCGCCTTCGAGGACGATGCGCGTCCCTTCGACCTTGGCCGCGCATTCGTCCGCGGCGCGGCGGAGCTCTGCGAGGAGCGCCTCGCCGTCCGCCCGTGTTTCGAAGCGAAAATCGAGGAGGGCTTCGGCGCGGTCGGGCACGGTGTTCTTGCTCGTCCCGCCCGTGACCTTTCCGACGTTGACCGTCAGGCCGCGGGCGTAGTCCGTCATCGATTGCGCGGCGTCGACGAACTTCGCGAGGGCCCAGAGCGCGTTCGCGCCTTCCTTGTGCGCGTTGCCGGCGTGCGCGGCTCGACCGTGCGCGACGGCGGTGACCGCGCCCGTCCCCTTGCGGCGCGTGATGACGAGGTCGTTCTTTCGGCCGGCCTCGAAGACGAGCGCCGAGCCCGCGCCACGCACGGCGTCTTCGATGACCTTCTTCCCTTCCGGGGAGCCCACCTCTTCGTCCGCGACGACGACGACGCGGATCCCCGGGTGGTTCGCCAAGACGCCGTGTTCGGCGAGCGCTCGGAGCGCCCATGCGACGACCACGAGGCCGCCCTTCATGTCGAGGACACCGGGCCCGCGCGCGAGATCGCCGTCGCGGCGGTAGCCTTCGAAGGTGCCGGGAGGAAAGACGGTGTCGAGGTGGCCGACGAGCGCCACCGGCGCGCCCATGCTGGCACCGGGCGCCGACGACGAAGGCAGCTCGAAGACGAGGTGATCGGCGAACTTCGTGCTCGCGACGCGGCGGCGTTCGAGCCCCGGCACGGCGAAGAGCTCTTCGAGGCGCCGAGCGACCTCCCGTCCGCCGTCGGCGTTGTCCGTGAACGAATTGACCTCGACCAGCTCGGCGAGGCTCTCCTCCATCGCCTTCGACCGCTCCGATAGCCAACGCGCGATGTCCTGGGTGACGTTCGACATGCGCGCGCAGCATACCCGCGTCCCGCACCTGACGCGCGGGTCGTCGCATGGCTCGTTGCGGCATTCCAGGTTGCCGCACGGCGGCGCGCGGTCGCTCGTCGCGCGGGCGGCCGGAAGCTCTGCAGCGAATGCCTTTTCTGGGTTTGCGCGAGGACGCGTGATCCCACGAAATCGACCGGCCGGGCCCTTGGAACCGCAGTAAGCTCGCCGCGCGATGACCAAACGATTCAAGGCCGCCGTCATCGGCGGCAGCGGCTACGGCGGCGGAGAGCTGATCCGACGCCTCCTCCTCCACCCCCACGTCGAGCTCGTGCGCGTCGCGTCCGTCGACTTCGTCGGCGAGCCGCTCTCGGCGGCGCACCCCAACCTCGAAGGCCAGACCGACCTCCGGTTCGAAGGGATCTCGCCCGCCGAGGCCGCCGCCGGCATGGACGTCGTGCTCCTCGGTCTGCCGCACAAAGTCTCCGCGACGAAGATGCCCGAGCTCCTCGCATCGGGCGCGCGCATCGTCGATCTGTCCGGCGATTTCCGCCTCCGCGACGCCGCCGCGTACGAGACCTACTACCACGCCAAGCACCCCTGCCCCGAGCGCCTCGCGGACGGCACGTTCGTCTACGGCCTCCCCGAGCTGCGACGCGACGCGATCAAGCGCGCGAAATACGTCGCGTCGCCCGGGTGCTTCGCGACGACGATCGAGCTCGCCCTCCTCCCGCTCGCGAAGGCCGGCCTGCTCGAGGGCGCCGTCGAAGTCGTCGGCATCACGGGCTCGTCGGGCAGCGGCGTCGTCCCGAGCGCGGGCACCCACCACCCCGTCCGCGCAGTGAACCTGCGCACGTACAAGCCGCTCGACCACCAGCACGTCCCCGAGATCAAGCAGACGCTCGAAGACGCCGGCGCGAAGAACGTCGTCCTCCGCTTCGTCCCCGTGAGCGCGCCCTTGTCGCGTGGCATCCTCGCGACGTGCTTCGCGCACGTGCCCGAGAGCGTCACGGCCGAGCGCATTCATGCACTCTACAAGGAATTCTACGCGGGCGAGCCCTTCGTCCGCGTCCCCGCGAAGCGGCTGCCCGAAGTCGTCGCGGTCGGCGGGACGAACCACGCCGAGGTCGGCGTCCAGGTCGGCACGGACGGCGGTGAGCCGGGCAAGCGCGTCGTCGCCTGCTTCGCGGCGACGGACAACCTGATCAAGGGCGGCGCCGGCCAGGCCATCCAATCGATGAACCTCATGCTCGGCCTCGACGAGCGGACCTCGCTCGAGGACGCCGGGGGGTACCCGTGACGGCCGCGGGCTCGGCGCGCACCGACGCGAGGCACGCGCCCATCGTCATCAAGGTCGGCGGCGAGGTCGCCACGGGCTCGGCGATGGCGCCGATCGCGGCCGACATCGCCGAGCTGTCCGCGCAAGGCACGCCGGTCGTCGTCGTCCACGGCGGCGGCCCTCAGGCGACGGAGCTGCAGCGTCGCTTGGGGCAGACGCCGACCATCGTGGGCGGTCGACGCGTCACCGACGAGGCGACGCTCGAGGTCATGAAGATGGCCGTCGCCGGGAAAGTGAACGTGGATCTCTGCGCGACGCTCGTGGCGGCGGGCGCGAAGCCCGTGGGCCTCCACGGCGCCAGCGCGCGCGCGGTCGCCGCGGTCCGACGGCCGCCCCGCGTGGTCACCGGCGCCGGCCCCGATCCCATCGACCTCGGCTTCGTCGGCGACGTCGTCGGCGTCAACGACGTGCTCATCGGCACGCTCGTCGACGCCGGGTTCGTCCCCGTCCTCGCCTGCCTCGGCGCCGACGAGCGCGGCCAGGTGTTCAACATCAACGCCGACGCCGTCGCGAACCAGGTGGCCATCCGCCTCGACGCGCGGGCCCTCGTGCTCGTCACGGACGTCCCCGCGGTGCTCGCCGACGTGAACGATCCCAACTCCCGGATCGCGCGGCTCACGGTCGACGAAGGCCACCGCGCCATCGCCGAGGGCGTCATCACGAAGGGCATGATCCCGAAGGTCGAAGAGTCCTTCGCGGCGATCGCCGAGGGCGTGCGCGCCGTGCACGTCGTCGGCAAGCTCGCGCGCGGAGATCTCGCGCGGGCCGTGGCCGAGCCCGGGAGCGTCGGCACCGTACTCGTGGCCTGATCGCGGACGATCCGCGGCGTCGCCCCCGCTTCCGGGCGGCGCGGCCGCGCGTCACTTCGAGAGGGCCTCGCGCAGGGCTTCGGCTTGCTCGATCCCGAGCTTCACGTCGGCCGCGACGTCGACGGCCCTCTTGAGCGCGTCGTCGAAGCAACTGTAGGCGGACACGCGATCCGCCTCGGCCTTCGCGCCCTTTTTCTGGAGGTTCGCGCGCACGCGCTCGATCTCGTCACGCGCGGCCACGACGCGCTCGGTGCCGCGGGATCCACCGACGGACTCGAGCGATTCGAACAAGGACGGGAACGAGGCGTCGACCGCCTTCGTCAACCGGTCCGCGTTCTCCTTCTCCGTGGCGTTCATCTTCCCGGAGAAGACGATGCCCACGCGCGGCTTGCCGCACTCCGTCTGGTTCAACGCGGCGAGCTCGCAGCGCGCGCGGCAGGCGGAGCTGACCTCGGGGGCCTTGAATTCGCCGGCGCACTTGGCGCCGGACAAAGCGACCGAACAGCTCCCGACGCAGACGTTCTCGCACGTCCCGGGGGCCTTCGGCTCGCACGTCCCCGCGCATTTGCCCTTGCACGTGCCTTCGAACGGACCGGCCTCGCAGGTCCCGACGCACGTGCCGTCGCACGGCCCGTTCGAGCGCTTCCCGTTGCACTTGCCCTTGCAGCGACCACCGCAAACGCCGTTCCCGGCGCCCTCGCAGGTGCCCGCGCACGTGCCGTCGCATGCGCGCGGCGTCGCGATTTCGCAGGTGCCGTCGCAGGTGCCGTCGCACCGACCGACTTCGACGGAACACTCGGCCTTCGCCGCCTTGGCCGAGGCCGACGAGTCGCAAACGTTCGCGCATTTCGTCAACGCGTTCACGTCGGTTTGGCACACCGGCTTCGGCGCGACGAGACGCGGCGTGATCTTCGTCCCGAGCCGGGAGCGCGCCACTTGCACGCCTCGCACGGCGGCGTCGCACGCGTCGCGCCCGGTGCGGTAATCGCCCTTTTGGTCGAGATCGAGGGCGATCTGAGCGCAGGAAATGCCGAAATCGGCGTCCAGGCGATCGGAGAGCTTCGTGACGTCGGACGCCGCGAGGAGCGCCGCCTTCAACTCGTCGGCGCTCTTGGCCGGGAGGTGGAAGGAGCCCGCGAAATCGTAGGCCGCGATCTCGTCGGCCGACCCGAGCGACGGACAATCCGAGAGCCCCGGGGACTCCGCCTTCGGCTTCGCTCGACACGCGACGAGGAGGAAAACGACGGCGCCCGCCGAAAGGATCCTCGAGCCGTACCGATTCCCTTCGTTCTTTCGCTTCACCGCAACGCTCACGCCGTCGACTCCCCTTTGGATGTGCGCGGGCATACCACGGCAAGCAAGGACGAGGCTATGCGTATTGGCGCCGGCCGTGCCACGTGCCGAGCGATCCGCACACCGCGCGGCGTGCGACCCGTGGTCACAAGCCGACGGGGTGCCAGATCGTCTTCGTCTCGAGGAAACGCTCGATCCAGCCGAGCCCCTGCCCGCGCGCGACGTCGAGCCACGCCTCCGCGTCCATCGGTACGTGTGTCTTCACGCGCTTGACGTTGTCGGCGCCGTCGGCCTCGATCGTCTTGCGCAGCTCCGCGTCGACGATCCACGCGTCGATGCCGAAGATCTCGCGGTGCTTCGCGAGCGGCGTGGCGAGCTCCTTCACGTGGCCGGTCAAGACGTTGACGACACCCGACGGGAAATCGCTCGTCGCGAAGCACTCGCAGAGGGCGACGGCCGTGCGCGGATCCTTGTCGGACGCGATCGCCACGACGGTGTTGCCGCCGGTCACGACCGGGAGCACCGTCGACACGAGGCCGAGGAGCGCCGGGGCGGTTCCCACCGGTCACGACCGGCAGCACCGTCGACACCAGACCGAGGAGCGCCGGGGCGTCCGGCGCCACGACGCCGACCACGCCCATCGGCTCCGGCACGCTGAACGCGAAATGCGGCCCCGACACGGGGTTCTGGCTCGCGAGGAGCGCGAAATACTTGTCGGCGAATCCCGCGTAGAAGACGACGCGATCGATCGACGCGGACACCTCGGCCGACGCCGCCTCGGGCGTGCTGCCGCCGCGCTCGAGCGCATCGGTCAGCTCGAGACGCCGCGCCTCCATCACTTCGGCGAGCCGGTAGAGGATCTGCCCGCGGTTGTAGGCGGTGCGCGCTTGCCAGCCCGGCTGCGCGTTCTTGGCGATGAGGACCGCGTCGCGCACGTCTTTGCGCGAGCCCCGCGGCACGTTGACGACGTCGGGATCGGCCCCCTGGTGTTGCGGCGCGCTCTTCACCTGGAAATAGCGGCCGGACTCGGAGCGCACGAACGCGCCGCCGACGTACATCTTGTACGCCTTGTTGACGCGGAGCCGCGCGGACGGCGCCTCGAACGACGCGAGCAACGGTCCGCCGGACGCCTCGGCGCCCACGTCCGTGGAGCTCGCGCGGTCCGCGACGTCGGCGCGACGCTGCTTCGAAGGATTCTCCGCCATCACGACACCTCCACGTAAGCAGCGAGCCCTTGGCGACCGCCCTCGCGACCGAAGCCGCTCTCCTTGTACCCGCCGAACGGCGCGCTCGGATCGAACTTGTTGTACGTGTTGCCCCACACCACGCCGGCCTTCAGGCGCTCGCTCATCCAGAAGATCTTCGAGCCCTTGTCCGTCCAGATGCCCGCCGAGAGGCCGTACATCGTGTTGTTGGCCTTCTCGATGGCCTCGTCCGGCGTGCGGAACGTCAGGATGGTGAGCACCGGGCCGAAGATCTCCTCGCGCGCGATGCGCGACGCCGGGCTCGCACCCGTGAAGATCGTCGGCGAAAACCAGAAGCCCTTTTCGGGGATGCGGCACGGCGCCGAATGGCGCTCGGCCCCCTCCTTTTCGCCTGCGGCGACGAGCTCGCGGATTTTTTCGAGCTGCGCCTTCGAGTTGATGGCGCCGACGTCCGTGTTCTTGTCGAGTGGGTTGCCGAGCCGCAAGGTCGCCATACGGTCGCGGAGCTTGCGGACGACCACGTCGTGGACGCTCTCTTCGACGAGCAGGCGCGAGCCCGCGCAGCACACGTGGCCTTGGTTGAAGAAGATGCCGCCGATGATGCCTTCGACGGCCTGGTCGAGCGGCGCATCGGCGAACACGACGTTCGCCGCCTTGCCACCGAGCTCGAGGGTCAGGCGCTTCGTCGTGCCCGCCACCGCGCGTTGGATGCGCTTTCCCACCTCGGTCGAGCCCGTGAACGCGATCTTGTCGACCCCCGGATGGGCCGCGAGCGCCGCGCCGGTCTCGCCCGCGCCCGTGACGATGTTGACGACGCCCGGCGGCAGCTCCGCCTCTTCGATGATCTTCGCGAGGAGCAGCGCCGTGAGCGGCGTCGTCTCGGCGGGCTTCAAGACGACCGTGTTCCCGCACGCCAACGCCGGCGCGATCTTCCACGCGGCCATGAGGAGCGGGAAGTTCCACGGGATGATCTGCCCCGCGACGCCGAGCGGGCGCACGCTCCGCCCCTGGAACGCGTACGAGAGCTTGTCCGCCCAGCCCGCGTAGTAGAAGAAATGCGCCGCCGCGAGCGGGACGTCGACGTCGCGCGACTCCTTGATCGGCTTTCCGCCGTTCATCGACTCGACGATCGCGAGCTCACGCGCCTTCTCTTGGATCGCGCGGGCGATCCGAAAGATGTACTTTGCACGATCCGACGGCTTCGTCTTCGACCAGTACTTGTCGAAGGCGACGCGCGCCGCCTTGACGGCGTCGTCGACGTCTTGAGCGTTGGCCTCGCCGATCTCGGCGAGCTTCTCCTCCGTCGCCGGGTTGATCGTCGCGAAGGTGCGCCCCGATCGCGGCGTCACCCAACGCCCCCCGATGAAGAGCCCGTATTTCGGGTCGATCCCGACGTGGTCGGTCGCCTCGGGCGACGGCGCGTAGTCCCACGCCCCACCGAAATCCAAGCTCGGCGCGCCCGCCGCGGCGACGCGTTCGACCGACGAAATCTCCGTCTTCGTGAGGGTCATCGTTACTCCTTCGAGAAATCGTCCGAGGCCTGGTAGTTGCCGGTGCGCTCTTTTTCGAGCTGCATGAGCACGTCGTTGAGCAGCGCGCTCGCGCCGAACCGGAAGAGGTCGGGCGTGAGCCACGCGTCTCCGAGCGTCTCTTTGACGAGGACCAGGTAGTGGAGCGCTTGCTTGGCCGTGCGGACGCCGCCGGCCGGCTTCATGCCGATGCGCCGTCCCGTCGCGTAATAGTGATCGCGGATCGCCTCGAGCATGAGGAGCGTGACGGGCGGCGTCGCGGCCGGCTGGATCTTGCCGGTCGACGTCTTGATGAAGTCCGCGCCCGCGGCGATGGCGAGCTCGCTCGCCTTGCGGATCGTGTCGTACGTGCCGAGCTCGCCCGTCTCGAGGATGACCTTGAGGTGCGCGGCGCCGCACGCCTCCTTCGTCTTGGCAATCTCGTCGAAGACCTTCGCGTAGTCGCCGGCGAGCATCGCGCCGCGGTCGATGACCATGTCGATCTCGTCGGCGCCGAATTCGACCGCGCGCCGCGTGTCGTCGAGCTTCACGGCGAGCGGAGACTGCCCGCTCGGGAACGCGGTCGCGACGCTCGCGACATGGACGTTGGAGCCCGCCAGCGCCTCTTTCGCGACGCGGACGAAGTTCGGGTACACGCACACCGCCGCGCACGGACCGATGCTCGCGTCGCGCTCGAGCGGCCGGAGCGCCTTCTGGCAGAGCTGACGGACCTTGCCCGGCGTGTCTTTCCCTTCGAGCGTCGTCAGGTCCATCATCGCGACGGACAGCTTGAGACCCGCGACCTTCGCCGCCTTCTTCAGCGAGCGCTTCCCCAGCCCCGCGGCGCGCTCCTCGAGGGCCACCGCGTTGACCGGAGGCGGCTGAAAGAGCGCGTACATCGAACCACGCGAAGGTTGCCCCGCGCGGAATGACGTCGCCTCGTCGAAGGTTGGCGCAGACGAAGTTCGTCCGTCCGCGGGAATCGGTTCGTGCGCAGGACCGTTCAGCGTAACCACGCCGGCAGGCTACCAGAGAACGTGCGACGATGCCCCCTCCGCGCCCCTTCCCGCGCCGCCCTCGCCGTCGGCC
Organism: Labilithrix sp.; assembly: GCA_044226145.1. Taxonomy (GTDB): domain Bacteria; phylum Myxococcota_A; class Polyangia; order Polyangiales; family Polyangiaceae; genus Labilithrix. The sequence goes on from JBGAHN010000044.1 coordinate 8,864, forward strand.
TTACGGCATCTCCGATGTCGCCGTCGCGCGCCACGCTCTCGCGTGCTCCTGGCGCCCCGTCGGCCGCGAACGACCGGCGCATGGTGCGCACGGACAAAACGCACATGGCCCGCGACGTTCGAGCGAACGTCCGAGCCATGAAAGCGTGCGCTTCGACGAACTGCCGAAGGGCCGGTGGCAAAAGCCTGAGCTCAGGGCACGAGAACGATGCGTATCACGCACCTTCGGGGACCTGCGCTCCGCGAGCTCAACCCTTCGCGGGCGGAGCGGCGTCGAGCTTGGCGCGCTTGCGACGGCGACGCGCGGCTTCCGCCTGCTTCTTGCGGCGCTTGACGCTCGGCTTCATGTAGTGACGGCGCATCTTGAGCTCACGAAGCACGCCTTCGGAGGCGAGCTTGCGCTTGAGCATCTTGATGGCGCGCTCGATTCCGCGGTCGCTGACCACGACTTCGAGCGGCTTGCACTGTACGGCTTCACTCGGCATCGAAAACCACCTGGCTCCAAAGTTTCGGCAAAAAGAGAGGCGCGGAAGTACCACGGGCCCTCGATGCCCGCCAGGAGAATCGATCGAAAGGGACTTTATCCTCTTCTTCGTCTCCCACACGTCCCGCGCGCGTCCGCCGTCCCTTCGCGTTCCGCCATTCCGCCACCGCTCGGCATCGGCCTGGCTCTCGGACGGCAAGGTTGATGTAACCTTCGAAAAACCGCTCCTCTCGCCGCCTTAGGACGGCTCCTCGTGCCCTCTCCTTCGACTTCGCCCCTCGCCCCCGGCGACCGCGTCGGTCCCTACGAAATCCGCGGCTTCCTCGGCCAGGGCGGCATGGGACGCGTGTACCAAGGGTTCGATCCTCGGCTCGAGCGGACCGTGGCCCTCAAGGTCATCGTCGTCCCGGAGCACGCGTCGGAGGCCGACTCGCAGCGCGTCGCGGGCGAGTTCGCGGCGCGGCTCCTCCGGGAAGCGCGGGCGGTCGCGTCGCTCAGCCACCCCAACGTCGTCGGCATCTACGACGTCGGCGAAGACGCCGGACGCCTGTACCTCGCGATGGAATACGTCGTCGGCGCGACGCTCCGCACGCTCATGACGAGCGATCGGGAGCTGCCGTTGCCCGAGCGCGTGCGGTGGCTCGTCGGCATCGCGCGCGCGCTCGACGCTGCCCATCACGTCGGGCTCGTCCACCGCGACGTCAAGCCGGAGAACGTGATGATCCGCGAAGACGGGACCGTCAAGGTCCTCGACTTCGGCATCGCGCGACGCACCGTCCCGACGAACGGCGGCGACCAACGCGCCATCGACACCGTCACGGGCGCGGGCGCCATCGCCGGCACGCCCGTGTACATGGCGCCGGAGCAGATCCGCGGGAGCGAGGTCGACGCGCGGTGCGATCAGTTCGGCTGGGCCGTGACGGCGTACGAGCTCGTCACGGGGCGGCGACCGTGGCCGGACAACGGGGACGTGCTCGCGCTCGTCGCGAAGATCCTCACCGAGCCGCCGATGCCGCTGCGCTCGGGCGACGAGCGCTCGGGCGACGAGAACGTTCCTTCGGTGTTGGAAGACACGATCCTGCGCGCCTTGGCGAAGGATCCCGGCGCGCGCTTTCCGACGATGAACCACGTCGCCGACGTGCTCGAGCCCTTCGCGACGCGCGAGGCAGGACGCGCGACGGACGCCCACGAGCGCGTTCGAATCGTGCCGCCGACGAGCGAAGACGTGGCCGCGTACGCCGCCACCACGCGCGTCCCGACGAATCTGCCGATCCCTCCGGCCGACGCGGGCAACGACAAGAAGCGGCGGCGTCGGTGGCTGTTTCCGACCGTCGCGCTGCTTCTCGCGGGGACGCTCGGCACGGGCCTCGCCGCGGGTTTCTTCGCAGGAAAGGGGCGTGACACGGGCACGATCGCGCCGGCGCGAAAGCTCGCGCAGCCTCGTCCTCTGTCGATCGTGCCGGAGGCCGACAAGTCGTTCAAAGACGCGATGCGGCTCTGGCACGACGGCGCGGCCGCCAAGGCGCGGGCCGCGCTCGATCGCGCCGTTCAGCTCGATCCGACGTTCGCCGCTGCGCAGCTCGAGCTCGCGATCCAGACGCAAGAAGAGGATCCCGCCGCCGCGCAAGCCGCCTTCCAGAGCGCCTTCGAGAACCGCGCCATGCTGCTTCCACGCGACGCGGCGCTGCTCGAGGCGAGCGAACCCTACGTGCGAGCCAAACCCGATCTCGACGAATGGGAAACACGCATGACGTCGATGGTGTTCCAATATCCAAGAGATCCGGAGCTCCAGCTCCTTTTGGGACGCGCGCGCGAACGGCGTGGCGACGACGCGAATGCCAAGTTGGCTTACGAAGCCGCGACGAAAATCGACGCGAACTTCGTCCCTGCGACGGTCGCGCTCGTGGGTGTCCAACGCCATCTCGACCACGCCGAAGACGCCCTCGCGACGGCCGATCGGTGCATTCAAACCTCGCCCGTCGCGTCGATGTGCGTCGCGGCGAGGTACGGAGCCCTCGAGGATCTCGGGCGTTGCCACGACGCGCGCGAAGACGCCGCGAATTGGCGGACGCTCGAGCCGACGTCGCCGAAGGCGCTCGTGGCGCTCGGGTTCGCGCTCTACGCGGACGGCGCGCCCCGTCCGAGCGTCGAAGAGGTGCTCGCGCAATCGTGGCCGTTGCTCGACGCGTCGGATCGCGCCCTCGCCGAGATCCGCGATCGCCTTTGGCTCGCCCTGGACGCGGGCGAATTGGATCGCGCCCTGGAGCTCGCGCGTACGTACGAGGAGAAACTCCCGCCGACGGCCGATCAGCTCGCGCACGCGTTCGCGGCGCGTACGATGGTGCGTATTTTCCTCGAACAAGACGACGCCGAGGACGCGACGAAGACGGCGCGCAGCTTCCTCGATCGCCGCGACGCGTGGCCGGTTTATCCATTTGCCATCGATCCTTCGATCGAGTTTCACGCGATGCTCTATCGGGCCGAGCAAATCACCCCGGACGAACTCGCGACGCTCCGTCAACGCTGGTTGGAACGCGAAAAAGCGAGACTCCCGACGAGCGTACGTCCGGAATCCAAAGAAACCTGGAACACGTGGGCGAGCGTCTGGGGGGCATTCGTCGAAACACGCGACGAGGCCGTGGCGGCCCTCTCCCACGTTCCATCGGCCCACGTTCCTTCGGCGGCTCTCCCCGCCGGATCGCGGCGCACGACCGAACTCGATTTCGTGCTCGGTCGGACGTATGCGCTCGCGAATCGCCCCGCCGAAGCGCTGCCCCTTTTGCTGCGCGTCACGCAATCGTGCTCGGCGCTCGACGACGTCTTGCTCGTGCAGCGCGCGCGGTGGTTCGCGGGCAATGCCTACGAAGCTTCGGGAGACACGAACAAGGCGCGGGACATGTATCGGAAGATCGTCGCGGCATGGCCCGGAGCGCCGGGTTCACGCACCGTCAAGTCCGCCAACGAACGACTCGAAGCGTTGTCTCATCCCTGATTCGCGACGCGGACGTCGACGCTCAGAAAAGGAAAAGAGCCCGACACCTCGAAAAGGGCGGACTCACGAAGGAAGGAAAAGAGCCCGACACCTCGAAAGGGACGGGCTCATGAAAGGAACGAGAAACGTGGTTGGAAGATCAGCCGCGCTTCTTGCGACCACGCGCACCGCGCGCCGCCGCACCGCGACGCTTCGGGGCGCTTCCCGACTCTCCGCCGGAGCCGGCGAAGTAGGTCGTGGCGCGCTTCTGACCGGTCTTCGTCACGCGGTTCTGTTCGAGCGCGTCGGCGAGGGGGCGCGGGAGCTCTTTTGCCTCGACGCCGAGCGCTTCGCGAATCTGCTCCGCGCGGAGGCCGTCGGGGTGCGACTCGAGAAGCGAGACGATGGCGTCGATCATGCCGGCGATGTCGGACGCCGAACGACGTCCCAGCCGACCACCACGCCCACGTCCGCGACCACGCGTGCCCTTCGTGCTGCCTTCCGCGCTCGCTGCTGCTGCTGCGCTCACCACGCCGACGGCGCGGGCCCGCGACGCCGATCCGGCGCCACCGCGGGTGACTTCGAGCAGTTCATCGAGCGACGCACCGCGCAGCGCTCCAATGATGCTCGTGGCAAATTGCGTTGCGAGGCTTTCAATCGTGCTTCGGAGATTGCTCATGGGGAATGAGCCATAGACGAAGCGGCAAGCGGGTGGCAATCAAAATTGAATCGAAAATCCCAAATCGGTCTTACCTCAAAACGGCGGCCGACAATCGTTCGTTTCATTTTTCCAATGAGGCGGTGCGCTCGATCCGGCCCGGCGGCGCGCCTCGAACGACGAGGCCGGGCCAACCCCGCCCCTGTCGTTCTTTCCTGAAATACCTGCAAGTACCTCGCGCGAAACCGCGAAGCCCGCCGACCGCCGACCGAACGATGGGCCGCCCGCCCACATCGTCCATCCGGCATCCCCAGCCCCGTTGGCCCCGTTGGCCCCGTTGGCCGGACCGCCGGCGGCGTGACGCCGTCCCAATGCATCGAACGCGCCGGGGATGGATCCACGACGCGTCCGGAATCGATGTGCCGAAGGAGGGACTCGAACCCTCACGCCCTCTCGGACGGCGGATTTTGAATCCGCTGCGTCTGCCATTCCGCCACTTCGGCCAAGCGGCCGGGAACTTAGCAGGAGTTTCGATGGTCTGTCATCCCATGACGACCGTGGATGCGCAGGCGGCACAGTTCGCCGTCGGTTCGTGGGATGGTGCCCACTCGGATCTCGAGGCGTCGCGAGGCTCGACGTCGCGACGGTCGCGAGACGAACGAAGGACGGCGGCCCCATGGTCCCCGTTCTCCGATGCCTCCGATGCACCGGAGCGCTCCGACGTTGCGGGCTGTCGCGCGAGGCGCTGGCGCTGTAAGCTCGGCGGCATGGTTGTCGCGCGTGGTTCGTCCGTCGCTCCGAAAACGCTTCATCGCTCTTCTCTGTCTTCGCGTCGCTCGTCGCTCGCCGCGCTGGCGTTCGTCGCCCCCCTGCTGGCGATGACCGGGCTGGCGACCACGGGATGCAAGGACAAGGCGAAACAGAGCGCGGATGCGTCGCAACAGGATGTCGTCAAGCTCGTCCAACTCGCCACGGAAGACGTCGCGGAAGTCGAGCGCGGGCTCCCCGAAGGCGCGAAGAAAATGGCCGAACGGCTCGGAAAAGAGCCCGATCCGAGCAAGGATCCGCAGGTGGTCCGGACGGCGCTCCTCAAGATCCGACAACAAGTTCCAGACCTCGGAAAAGCCAAGTCGACGTTCTTCGCATTCACGGATGCGCGCGGCGTGGCGATTCGAAACGATTTGGAACAAGACACGATGGCGGGAAAGGACGTCGTCGCGGCATATCCCGACTTGAAGAAAGTCGTCGACGGGGCTCCGTACCTCGCCACGAACGGCAAATTCCCGAACGCCCCGGATCCCGCGGGACCGAACAAAGAATGGGTCGCGGCCGTCCCGGTGAAGAAGGAAGACGGCTCCCTCTCGGGTTTGCTCGTGACGGGGTGGACCTACCGGCGGTTCGCGTATCACTTGCAAGAATCGTTGAAACGCGAGCTGCAAGACGAGCTCATGCGCAGCGAAGAGAAAGGGAAATTGCCCGTCCTCTACGTCGGTCTCTTCGACGACGCGGCCGTCTACGGCGCGCGCGGGACCCCGCCGGTCAACGAACAGGCGCTCCACGAACAACACCTGGTGGAAGCGACCGCGAACGGCCCGGCGAGCGGTACCCTCACCATCACCGATCGTCCCTTCGGTTGGGCGGCGAGCCGCGTCCCGAAGCTCGGAGCGAACGTGGGGATCGTGGTCTTGCGAAGCGAAATCTAGGACCGCTTCGTCGGGCCACGCGAATCACCCCGGGCCGGCTCGACCGACCCGGTGGAGGCCCGCCATCGCCAGGAGCCACCCGACGAGCAGCACGACGCCGCCGATGCCCCGGTCGACCGTCCCGGCGATGGCCAGCCCGGCGGCGACGACGCCGGCCCCGAGGATGAGCTGCGTCCGGGCGGCGCGGAACGCCTCCGGCGAAGCGGGGGTGGACGACGTGGAGCGAGGCACGGGACGACGTTCTATCACTTCACGTGGTAAAACGTCACCATGCCGCGCTTCGCCGCGCTCGACATCGGGTCGAACGCCCTCCGCCTACGCATCGTCGAAGCCGACGCGGCACGGGTCGGTCGCGAACAGCTTTCGCTTCTTTCCGAATCGAACGCGCTCCGCGAAATCACGAGCTTGCGCGCGCCGGTCCGGCTCGGCAGCGAGGTGTTCGTCACGGGCAAGCTCGCGGCGGCTTCCATCGGGCAGGCCTGCGCCGCCCTCCGGGAATTTCGCGCCGCCATGGATGCGGCGAAGGTCGATGCCTACCGCGCGACGGCCACGAGCGCGGTGCGCGAGGCCGCGAACGGCGCGACCCTGGTGGAGCGGGCGCGACGCGAAGCCGGCATCGAGCTCGAAATCATCGAAGGTATCGAAGAAGCTCGGCTCATCCAGCTCGCCGTCATCGGGCGCCTCGGCTTGGCCGACCGCCGCGCCTTGCTCGTCGACGTCGGCGGAGGCTCGACGGAGCTCACCTACCTCGACCGCGGCAAGAACGCGTATTCGATTTCGTTGCCCATCGGCAACGTCCGGCTCCTCGAGACCTACCTGCGCGGCGCCGCGGCGGTCGACCCGAACCGACGCCGGCTGCTCTTCGAGGGCATCGACCGTGTGCTGGGGCAAGCGCTCCCACATTTGCGCGCGGCCCCCTTCGAGATCGTCGTCGGCACCGGCGGCAGCGTCGACACCCTTTCCGATCTCTGCCCCCGACCGGGCGGCTACGCCGGCTATCCCCGCGCGGTCGACGTCGTCGCCATGCGGGCGCTGCTCGAGGCGCTCTTCGACATGCCGCCCGAACGGCGACGCGAGGTCTACGGCCTGCGCCCGGATCGCGCGGACACGATCGTTCCGGCGGCGTCGATTTTTCTCCGCGTGGCGTCGACGTTCGAGGCGCCGGCCATCGTCGCGCCCGGCGTCGGGCTCAAGGACGGCATCCTCGAGGAGCTCGTCGGCAAGCACCTCGGGCGCTGGGACGGTCAAACCGAGGAGCGGACCGTGCTCGACGCGTGCGATCGGCTCGGCGAGCGCTACGGGTACGACCGGGCGCACGGCCGCAGGGTCGAGACGTTCGCGTCGCAGCTGTTCGACGATCTATCGACCGTCCACGGGCTCGGCGCGCGCGATCGGCTCCTGCTCCGGGCGAGCGCGCTCCTCCACGACGTCGGCGACTACGTCCGCTACGACGGTCACCACAAGCACAGCTACTACTTGATCCAGCACTCCGACATCATGGGACTCACCCCCGCCGAACGCGCCATCGTCGCGAACGTCGCGCGCTACCATCGGAAGAGCCCGCCGGATCCTTCGCACACGAACTTCCGCGAGCTCGACAAGGACGCCCGGAGCCGCGTGCGCGCCCTCGCGGCGATCTTGCGCATCGCCGACGCGCTCGACCGCGAACACCTCGGGAAGGTCGAGAGCGTGAAGGCCGAAATCGACACGAACCGACGCCGGCTGGTGCTGCACCTCGCGGGCTCCGACGATCGGGAGCTCGAGGAGTGGACGACGCGGGCGAAGGCCGATTTGCTCCGCGACGTCTTCGACCTCGACGTGGATTTCGAAGGGCGGCGAATTTCTTGGAAGCCGGAGGGCCCATGAGCCGCCGTTCGATCGCCGTCCTCGCCTTCGTCCTCGCCGGCTGCCGAAGCGGGGCGACGCCCGATCCGAAGACCGCCGCGGACGACTTCGCGAAGGCCGCCGAGCGCGGCGACGCGGACGCGCTCTATGGCATGATGAAGGAGACCGACCGCGCGGCGTATTCGCGCGAAGACGTGCGGCGCCTCGTCGGCGAGCAGAAAGACGAGCTCCGCGAACGCGCCGCCGAGCTCCGGGCCCCCAACGCAAGGATCCACGCCGAGGCGCGCCTGCGGTTCGACGACGGCGAGGAGGTCCAGCTCGATCTCGAGGGTCGGCGCTTCGGGATCACGGCGGCCGCCGCGCTGCCCGGTGGCTCGCGAACGCCCGAACAAGCGCTCGACCAGCTCCGGCGCGCCTTGGCGCGACGAAGTTACGCCGGCCTGATGCGTGTCTTGTCGCCGTCCACGCGGGCGGCGGTGGAGCACGATCTGCGCTCGTTCGTCGACGGGCTCGAGCGCCCCGACACGCTCGACGTCCGCACGACCGGCGACGTCGCGGACGTGACGGTCCCCGGCGGGCACTTCGTCAAACTGAGGCGTGAAGGGGGACTCTGGCGGGTCGAAGACTTCGACTGAACGGCCCGCGATCCACCGCGCCGAAGACCGCGCCCAAAGACCGCGCTGGCGCCGTGGAAATTCCTACGAAGACGACCACGCGGCGCGCCCTTCCCGGCGCGGGTCGAGGTAGAGTCCGCCTTTCGATGAAGCGCGCTCTCTTCGCCATCGCATTCGCGTGCGTCGCGATGCTCCTCGTCACGTTGCCGCGGCCGGCGCAGGCCTTCGGCGACGTCGGTGCGTTCGACGCGCGTGTGCTGCTCGCCGGCGGCGTTCGCGGGGCGGCGCGTCCGGGGGCGCCCGCGCGATGGGCGTGGGAGCTCATGCAACGCACGAGCGCGCCGGCGCGCCTCAAGCCCACCGAGGTCCGCGCGGACGATCCGGCCATCGTCGACTCGCCGTTCCTCTATTGGAGCGGGCAAGACGCGCTCACCCCGCTGACACCGCAAGAAATCCGCGGCTTGCGGAAGTTCTTCGCGCTCGGTGGCGTCCTCCTCGTCGACGACGCGGGCGTGAGCGACGAGGGGACCCCGAGCGCGTTCGCCCGAACGGCGCGCGAGCAGATCGCGCGCGTCTTGCCCGATGCGAGTCCGGTCCCGCTCGATCCGGACCACGTCTTGTTCAAGACCTACTACCTCGTCCGACGAACGGAGGGTCGCGTCGTCGGGCCCAAGACGCTCGAGGCCATCGTCCGCTCGGGGCAGGCGCAGGTCCTCTTTTCATCCGTCGATCTCGGCGGTGCGCTCGCGCGCGGCGTGACCGGCGCGTGGGAATACCCGGTCGTGCCCGGCGGCGACGCGCAGCGCGAACGCGCCATCCGTCTCGCGGTCAACATCGCCATGTACGTGCTTTGCTCGAACTACAAAGACGACCAGGTCCACGCGCCCTTCGTCATGCGCCGGCGCGCCTTGCCGTCGTTCCCTTGATCGACGGATCGACGATGCCGACGCGACTCGCCGTCAACGGAGATCTCCCGACCTGGGCCATGGCGATCGCGGCCGCGCTCGCGCTCGCGAGCCTGGTCGTGCTGATTTTCGTCGAGCTCCGGCGGCGTGAGCGGGGTGGGCTCGCGGTCGTCGTCACGGGGATCGTGGCCATCGGGGCGCTCCTCTTGGCCATCGCGCGACCCGTGACGATCGCCGCGCGTGAGAGCGTCGTGGGGGCGAAGGTCGTCGTCCTGGCCGACACGTCGCGCTCGATGGCGCTCGCCGGAGACGCACCGGGAGGTCCGTCGCGCGCCGCCGTGCGGGACCGCGCGCTCGGGGAGCTGGCGCAACGCGCCAAGGACGCGCGCCTCTTCGTCCTCGGGTTCGGCGCCGACGCGCCCGTCCCCTTCGCGCCCGCGCGCCCGGGCGAGCCCTCCGTGGCCACGGCTCCCCGCAGCGATCTGACGAGCGCGCT
>JBGAHN010000044.1:18591-35718 GCA_044226145.1 Labilithrix sp.
CCCGCGGACTCGTCGCGCGCGGCGCTCGAAGCGCTCGGTCGCGCGCTCCAGGTCCCCATCCACACCGTCGCGACGACGAAGCGAGAGCCCGACGACGCCAGCGTCCGGCGCGTGAAGACCGCGGGCGCCGCCGTCGCGCACGTGCCGTTCCCGCTCACGGTCGACGTCGGCTGCTCGGGGAGCGTCGTGTGCGACGAGCTCACCGTCACGGCACGCGAGCTGCGCGAAGACGGCCCGCCCGCCCTCCTCGCGAGCGGCCTCGCGCACCTGAAGGACGGCAAGGGCACGCTGGATCTGTCGGTGACGCTCGAGCGTGCCGGCGCGCGCATCATCGAGGTGAGCATCGCGCCACCGCCGGGCGACACCATCGCGGAGAACGATCGACGCCTCCTGACGTTCGACGTCGCGCGCGAGCGGGTGCGGGTGCTGCACGTCGCCGGCCGCCCGACGAGCGACGTCCGCGCGCTCCGCCAGTGGCTCAAGAGCGACGCCTCCGTCGACGTCGTCGCGTTCTTCATCCTCCGGACGGCGTCCGACGATCCGCAGGCACGCCAAGACGACCTGTCGCTCATCCCCTTCCCCGTCGACGAGCTCTTCACCGAGCACTTGCCGTCGTTCGACGCCGTCGTCCTCCAGGACTTCGACGCTCAGCCGTACGGCCTCGAGCGGCACCTGCCCGAGCTCGCCCGCTACGTGCGCGCGGGCGGCGGGCTCATCATGGTCGGTGGCCAGAACTCCTTCGTCGCGGGCGGCTACGCGGGCACGCCGCTCGCCGACGTCTTGCCGGTCGAGCTCGACGGTTCGCGAGGAGCGACGGCCGCCGACGTCGCGACCATCACGCCGGTGTGGACGGAGGCCGGGCGATCGGCGCCGCTGCTCGGGCCGCTCCGAGACATCGTGGGCGAAGAGCTCCCGCCCATGCCGGGCGCGAACGTCCTCGGCGACGTGCGCCGCGGAGGGCTCGTCCTTTGGACGCACCCGACGCGCACCACGAAGAGCGGCGCGCCGATGCCCATCTTGGCGGTCGGGGATCAGGGCGACGGCCGTTCGATCGCGCTCGGCGTCGACGGCGCGTGGCTCCTCGAGTTCTCCGCGCTCGGTGCGCGCACGTCGGGCCGAGGGTACGGCGCGCTCTGGGACGGGCTCCTCGGCTGGCTGATGCGCGATCCGCGCTTCGACGCCGCGCAGCTCGAGCTCGCGGCGCCGTGCTTGTCGAACGAGCCCTCGAAGCTCCGGCTCCGCCTTCCGCCGCGCGCGACCTCGGCGCAGGGTTCGAAGGATCCCGATCTCTCCATCGAGCTGCGACGCCTCGACACGCGGGACGCGGCGCCGATCGCCGTCGAGGTTCCTCCGCACGATCGGAACGCGCCCGGCGCGCTGGACGTCCCGCTGCCCCCCTTGCCGACGGGAGGGTACACGGCGCGCCTGCGCGTCGGCGGAGGTCCCACGATCCGACGCGATTTCGCCTGCGAATCGGGCGGCGACGAATGGGCCGATCCGCGCCCCGATCCGGAGCGCCTCCGCGCGCTGGCGGACGCGACCGGAGGCACGTTCCGCGAAGCCGGCGGCGATCTCGCGCTGCCGCTCCCGAAGCCTGCCATCGTGAGCGCGGAGCGGCACGTCCTGCCGGTCGCGCCCTCGTGGGTTTGGTCGCTCGTGGCCGCGTGCGCCCTCGGGGCCCACTGGTTCGCCCGACGGCGGAGCGGGCTGTCGTAGAGCCCCCACCGACGCCACTCCGGCGATGTGCTACCTTCGTGCACGAAGGTCGATGATCCGAGAGCTCCGACAGCGCCGACGTCTTCGCTCCTTCGCGGGCGGCCTCCTCGCGCTCTCGTTGGGGATCGCGCGCCCGGCCCACGCGCTGGTCTGGCCCGACGTCCCCGAAAAAATCGAACACGATCTCGCCTCCGACGACGCGACCACGCGGCGGACGGCGGCCCAGCAGCTCGAGTCGCTCGGTCGCTCGCGGGGCACGCCGCTCGTGCTCCGCGCCCTCGGGGATTCGGACATCGACGTCCGCCTCGCCGCGGCCCGCGCGACCGCCACCCTCCGCATCGACGCCGGCTTGGACGCCGTGCTTCCATGGCTCCTCGAGCGCGATCCACGCCTCCGCGTCGCCGCGTGCGACGTGTCGAAGGCCTTGCCGTCCCCCCGCTCCGTGCCGGTCCTCGCGCGCGCGCTCGCGGACGGCGATCCGCGGTTCCGGGGCGCGTGCGCCGTCGCCCTCGGGGCGCAGGGCTCGACGGACGCCACCGAGCCGCTCGCCGGCAAGCTCGACGATCCCGCGCCCGCCGTTCGTGTCCGCGTCGTCGACGCGCTCGCGCGAATCGAAGATCCGCGCGCCGTCGTTCCCCTCGTCGGCAAAGTGCAAGACTCGGCCCCCGAAGTCCGCCAGAGCGTCGTCCGCGCGTTGGGCGCGCTCGGCGATCCGCGCGCGGTGCAGGCCCTCCTCCTGTCCCTGCGCGACAACGCGACGGAGGTGAAGATCGAAGCCTTGGGCGCGCTCGGACGCATGCGGGTGCCCGAGGCGGTCCCCTCCATCGCTCCGTTCGCCAGCGATCGCGAGCGCTCCTTGCAACAGGCCGCGCTCGCCGCGCTCGGTCGCATCGGCAGTCCGGAGGCGTTGCGCACGCTCGTCAAGGGGCTGGGCACCGGCGACGACGCGAGCGCCGGATTTTCGCGCAACGCCCTCCGCGATGCGCTCGTCGCGACCGGACCGAGCGCGGTGCCCGAGCTCGAAGGCGTGCTCGCGCGTCCGCCATCGAAGGCCGCCGCCGACAGCGCGGCGTGGATCCTCGGCCAGCTCCGCGCGAAGCGCAGCGCGGGCGTCCTCGTGGCCGCGCTCCGTCGCGGCGCCGTCGATCCCGCCTTCGCGCTCTTCGCCCTCACCGGGGCGGGCACCTCCGCCGAGGTCCCCATCGCCCTCGAGTACCTGACGGATCCGGACGCCGCGGTCCGGGCGCAAGCCCTCGCCGCCTCCGCCGAGCTCCTCGATCCGAGCCACCCGGACGGACGCGCCGTCGAACCGCTCGTCGCCGCGCTCCGCGCTCCCCACGCCACGATCGACGAGCGCATCGCCGCCGCGAAGCTGCTCGGGCGGACGGGCTCGACGCGGGCAGGAGCCGAGCTCGCCAAGCTCGTGACCGCGAAAGACGATGCCCTCCGGCTCGCGGCCGTCGACGCCCTCGCGATGCTCGGCGACACCGATCGCTCGAGCGCTTCGGGCGTCGCCGACGACGCGCTCGTCGGCTTGCTCCGCGATCCGGATCCCGCCGTCGTCTTGCACGCCGCGATCGCGCTCGGCGAAGGCGGCGGCGCGCGCGCGCAAAAGGCCCTCTTCGAGGCGCTCGACGGCGACGGGGAGATCGACCGCTACGCCCGGGCTCGCGCGCTCGGGGGCATCGTCGAGCGCCGTCCGAACGACGCCGCGGTCGACCGCTTGGTCCGCGAGCTCGACGTCGCCGCGGGCCCCGAACGCGACGCGTGGATCGAAGCCGTCGGTCGCGCGCCGACGGCCAAGGGCATCCGCGCGCTCGAACGCATCGTCCGCGCCCGACCCGACGATCGCCGCACCGCCGTCGCGGCGCTCGGCGCGCACCGCGGCGACCCTATCGCCTTCGCGCTCGCGAAGGACGCCCTCGCCGATCCCGAACCCGCGGTCCGCGCCGAGGCCGCGTTCGTGCTCGGTTCCATCGGTCGGAGCAGGCGCTGCCCGTCCTCCTCCCTTGATCGGCTCGACCGACGCCATGCTGGCGACGAACGCCGCCGCCGCCGTCGCCGTCCTCGCGCGCGCGACGTCCGGCGACCACGCGCGACGCAGCGGCCATCGCGTGCGCGGCGCTCGGCGATCGCCGCGACGCCGTTCGAATCAACGCCCTCGTCGCCCTCGCAGCCATCCGTACCCGTTGCGGCGACGGACACGTCGAATCGAAGCTCGCGACCGACGATCCCAGCGCGCTCGTCCGAACCGCCGCCGAACGCGCGATCGCCGCATCCACCGATCGCCCCTCGCGCGCGACGCCGTCACCGAACGCCCCCCCGACGCCGGCGATCTCCACGTCGCCCACCACCTCTTCCCCGCCCCCCGCGCGACGCGCCGTCACCATCTTCGTCGCCGCCGAGCGCGACGCCGCCCCCAAGCCCGGCGCGCCCTACACGCTCGAGTACGACGGAGGCCTCTTGCGGACCGGCCTCACCGATCGGCGCGGCGCCATTTTCGATCCCGCAGCCCCCAAGAGCGGCGTGCTCTCGCTGCGACGAACCTCGGTGCGGTGAGGCGGCGATGGGACGCGCGAAGAAGCGGCGGCGCCGGACGAACCTCGCACGCCCCGAGCCGATCGACGAGCTCCTCGAGCGCGCGGGCGAAAACCGCTTCGCCAAGCGCCGCGCGCCGATCCCGAATCATGAATGGCGCGCCGCCGTCGGCCCCCGCATCGCCGATCGCGCCCTGCCCTTCTCCCTCGAGCGGGGCGTCCTCGTCGTCAAGGTCGCGACGAGCGTGTGGGCGAACGAGCTCCAGCTCCTCGCGCCGACGCTCCTCGGGCGCCTGAAAGAACGCGGGATCTCTGTCGAATCGCTTCGTTTCCGGGTCGGCCCCCTCGACGTCGTCGATCGCCCGCCGGAGCGTCGGAGCGCGCGCGTCGTGCCTTCGAAGGCCCCGCTCGATCCATCGCTGCGGACGGTCCTCGGCGGCGTCGAGGACGACGAGCTTCGCCGCGTGCTCGAGCGCGCGGCGAGCGCGAACCTGGCGTGGCAATCCTACGTGACGCCCGCGACGCCGCGATCCGCGCGAAGCCCCAGGTCCGCTACCGAAGCGACGCGAGACGCTCGAGCCCCTCGAGCCGCTGGAAGAGAAAGCGCTCCGCCGGGCCGTAGCGCGGCAAATCCTGACGAAGCGCCGCGAGGTACGCGCGGAGCCGGGTCCGATCGACGGAGCTGACCTTGCGCATCGCGATGTAGAGCTCGTCGGTCACGGCCGCCGGGCACGGCCGCTTCTGCGCCGCGTAGAGCTCGATGACGTAGTCCGCCCAGCCGCCTTTCCCCGTCGCCGTCGCGAGCTTCGCGCTGAACTTCGCCGCCTGATCGACCAGGCTCGGCGGCACCGGCCGCCCCGAACGCGACGCCTCGATGACGTCCGCGAGCGCCGACGCGAGCAGCCGCTCGGCCTCGCCCGCCCGTCCCATCGCCAGCGCCTTCTCGGCCACGCCCGAGAGCAGCTTGAACTGGTCGACCCGCCGGACCATCGACGGCTCGGGATCCGCCTCGACGAGGGCGTCGTGCATGATGACGCCGCCGCTCGGCGTCTTCAGCGGCACCTTGGGGAGGGTCATCTTCCCGATCCCCACAGCGACGTTCGACGATCCGCGATCGCCGAGCAGCGTCAGCTCCTGCGAGCCGATGAGGATGCGATCGCCCACCTTGAGGACGATCTTCGTCTCGATGCGCTCACCGTTGACGATGACGCCGTTGCGGCTGTCCAGATCCTCGAGCGTGACCGCCCCGTCCGTCACCTCGAACAACGCGTGCCGCCGCGACACGAGCGGATCGTCGAGCGAGAGCTGGCAGCTCGCATTTCGACCGACCGCGAAGGTGCCCTCGCTCAGCTCCAGATCGTGCTGCAAATAGCGAAGCCGGTAGCGCATCCTTACGAGCCAAGGAAATGCCGAGTGAATTCCGGCCCTAAGACGTCAACATTGAATCTAGAAAAGAGACACGACGACGGACACGGCACGGAAGACTACCGAATCGTGCCCGAGGAGCCGCCGCAACGAAAGGAGTTTTTTCGGCCCCGCCGAAAGGGCCGGACGTCAGCTCGGGTTGCGCGGCGGATGCATCGACGACCGGATGCGCTCGAGCGCCGCGATCGTCGACCGGCTGGAGGGGCTCGGCGCGAGCGTACGGGCGTGGGCCACGAGCCGCTCGACCGGTTCGTCCAGGTCGCCCGGAAACGACGACGCGAGATCTCCCAGCTTTTCGACGACGTCCTCCGGCATGACGCTCATGACGCGGCGGTACGTCTGCACGACCCAGAGGCCCCAGGTCGGATCGCGCAGCGCGAGGCTCGCGTTCAAGGCCTCGAGCGCGAGCTTCGCCAGCGACGGCTCGTCGAGGGAATCGCCGATCGCCAGCCGCTCTTCGACCTGGATCGTCGCCCGCTGGAGGATCCGGTGGACGTCCTCGTACCGACCGAGCGACATCGCGCGCCCGAGGACCTCGAGGAAAAGCTGCGCGCTCCAGACCTGCTGCGCGGCCGGCCCGAACCGCCCGCTCAAGGTCTCCTCGTCGAGCGCCTCGGTCCCACCACATGTGGGGCAAGCACCTGCCTCTTGGGGGTACGGCATGCGGCACCGCGCGCAGTGCCTCAAGAATCCCGTCGTCTTCGACGGCGACTCCGGCATGTCCGCGACCCGGCAGAACACGAGCTCCTGGGTCCCGATCCGCAGCCGATCGCCGTCGACCAACTCGATCGAGTGCTTGACCGGCTGGCCGTTCACCTTGACGCCGTTGCGGCTCTCCAGGTCGTAGAGCACGGCGTGATCGCCCGTGAGGACGATGCGCGCGTGACGCCGCGAAACGAGCGGATCCTCGATCGTGACGTGGCAATCGGAACTCCGCCCGAGGATCGTCGCCCCGCGCGGCAGGTCGAATTCCTGAAGCAGAAACCGCAGCCGGTAGCGCGCCACCCGATTCTCCCGATGCTGGCGTTGATTCCCCCGCAGCCGGACAAATACAGATGATAGCCACGGACTGCGCGACTTCACCAGGAACAAATCACCTCGGGTGTCACGAGGCGACACGCGACCGCGCGCCCACAACGTCGTACGTGTCCCCCTCGAGGGACGGATCGTCTTCGTCGCGGGCGGCGCGGGCCCGCCCTCGTCACTTCTTCTTGCCGTTGCCCTTCTTCGCGGGCTTGGCCGCCCCGTCGGTCGGCGGCGCGGCGTTCGGGTCCGACGGTCCGCCGGACGTGACCGCCGTGATCGACGGATCGATCGCCGTCGGATCGTCGGTCTTGTTCGAGCGGAGCGACGCCAAGTTGTTGAGCGTCGACTGGTCCTCGATCACGACGGCGACGAGCCCTTCGCCCGATCGGTCGAGCGCGCGCAGGTGGTGCGTGCCGTCCTTCCAGTCGACGGTCGTGACCGCGATGCCCTTCGCCGGGTTCGCCGCCTGGATGGTGCCCTTCGAGCCGAGCTTGGCGTTCAGCGTGTTGACGGCCTCGACGTAGTTGGCGCCGACGCCCTCACCGAACGGGACCTCGTCGTAGATCTTCCACAGACGGTCGTTGATGAAGAAGAAGTAGCGCTTCTTTCCGTTGCGCTCGAGCCACATCAACGCTTCGTGGTTCTTGTAGGTGTACTCGCCCTTGATGCCGGTCGCGTCGTAGCCGGTCGGCGTGTCCTTGAACTCGATGTAGCTGCGCGAGAAGCCCGCCTTCTGGCGATCGCGCTCGGCCTCGAGGGCCGTCATCTCGGGTCCGACGCGCGCCTTCGCGAGCTTCGCGTCGTAGTCCTTCCAGATGATGCCGTCGGTCCGCGTGAAAGCGCGGTCGACGTCCGCGTGGCTCATGCCCCAGCGAAGGCCTTCGAGGTACGCCGCGAGACCCGAGCCCGTCGCCGTCGTCGACTCGCTCGACGCGTGCTTCGAGGAAGGCTCCGAGGAGCCCTCCGAAGACTCGCTCGAGTCGTCGGACAAGGGATCGGGGGCCGACGCTTGCTTCGGCTCCGAAGCCGCGCAACCTCCCAGGAAAGCCACGAGAACGACCGCCATCGATCCGAACCAGACGCCACGTTTCATGGCGCGAGACGCTAGCACATGGTTTCGCCGCCGATCCCCTCCCATTTCGCGGCCATTGGCTCGCCAACGCGGACGCGCGCTGGTAAGGGGGACGGCATGAAGCGACCTGCCGTCCGCGCGCCGGAGACACGCCCGAGCTTCGCATGGAGCGGGGCCGTGGCCCTGCTGATCGCATGCGGCGCGGTCGGCTGCGGCCCGGCGCACCGCTCGGACGTCCCCCAAGAGGCGCTGCCGGTCTACGAGGGGCGCGAGGTCCAGCTCTTCGACGACGGCATCGAGCCGGCCAGCGTCGGCCTCGACCTCGGCGGCACGTATTCGCCGAAGACGGATCCGAAGCTCCGCGAGCGCGTGCAGGTGAGTGACGCGGTGCTGCGCGTACGCATCACGACGGTCACCTCGCGCAACGACGGTCCCGAGCCGGCGTACCTGCTCGGGCTCTCGACGGTCGAGGTCTTGAACGGCCGCGCCCCGGGCCACCGGTTCGACGTCCAGGTCCGGGCATCGAACGAGTCCCACGGCATCGTCAAGAGCTTCGAGAGCCGCCTCGTCGGCCGGCCATTCGTCGCCTTCGTCCGGGCGTTCGCGCACGGCGACGGCGAAAAGGATCTTCATTTTCATCTCACTTCGGACACCGACGAAGTAAAGACGGCGGTGAGCGACGCGATCGCCATCGGTGGGATTCGCTAGTCGCCGAGCAGGAGCACGCACGTGGCAGTCGAGATCAAAACGGCGAAGGAAATCGAAGCCATCCGCACGGCCAGCCGCATGGCCGCCGAGACGCTCGTCCTCGTCGGCGAGAAGTTGCGAACCGGGATGACGACGGAAGAGATCAACGTCATCGTCCACGAAGACACGGTCCGGCGCGGCGCGCGGCCCTCGCCGCTGAACTACCACGGCTTCCCGAAGAGCGTGTGCACCTCGATCAACGAGGTCGTCTGCCACGGGATCCCCGGTCCGGCGGTCCTGCGCGACGGCGACATCGTCAACGTCGACGTCACGACCTACTACCCGCTCAAGAACGGGTTCCACGGCGACACGTCGGCGACGTTCTACATCGGCACGCCCTCGCCCGAGGCGCGCAAGGTCGTCGAGGTCGCGCGGCGGGCGCTCGCCATCGGCATCGAGCAGGTCCGCGACGGCGGGCGGCTCGGCGACATCGGCGCCGCCATCCAAGAGTACGTCGAAGCCCAGGGCTGCAGCGTCGTCCGCGATTTCGTCGGGCACGGCATCGGCCGGCAGTTCCACGAGGATCCGCAGGTCAAGCACTACGGCAAGCGCGACTCGGGGCTCCGCATGAAGTCGGGCATGGTCTTCACCATCGAGCCGATGGTCAACCTGGGCCGCTTCGAGGTCGACATCGATCCGAACGACAAGTGGACGGTGACGACGGCCGACCGCTCGCTCTCGGCGCAGTTCGAGCACACGATCGTCGTGACGCGCTCGGGTTGCGAGATCCTCACGGAGCGACCGAAGCCGCTCCGTCTGAGCGAGAACGTCGCGACCGTGCTCGTGTAACGGCGCCGCGAACAGCCGGCGAGCGTGGGGCGACGACGGGTGACGACCTCGGCGTCGCGGCGGCGGTGAAGGAGCTCGGCGCCGCGCCGTCCCGCTATTTCTTCGCGCGGAGCAGCTCGAGCGCGGCGTGCTTGGCCGCTTCGCCGACCTTCACGCCGCCGATCATGCGCGCGATCTCTTCGACCCGCTCGGCGTCGGTGAGCTTGCGCACGGTGCTCGTCGTCCGCCCCTTCGCCTCGGCCTTGCCGACGACGAAATGGTGATCCGCGAGCGCGGCGATCTGCGGCAGGTGCGTGATGCAGAGGACCTGGCGGTGGCGCGCGACGTCGGCGATGGCACGGCCGATGACCTCGGCGATCGCGCCCGAGACGCCCGCGTCGACCTCATCGAACACGTAGAGGCCGGCGGGGCCGTTCTCGGCGAGCACGCGCTTGAGCGCGAGGAGCGCGCGCGAGAGCTCGCCGCCGGACGCGATCTTGCGGAGCGGACGCGGCTCCTCGCCCTTGTTGGGCGCGATGAGGAACTCCACGCGGTCGATGCCGCTGATCGTCAGGCGCGCGCCGTCGACCGTCGGCAGATCCCCGGCTTGCGGCGCGGGCACAGCGGAGACGTCGACGACGACGCGCGCGCGGCCCATACCGAGCCCGCCAAGCTCACGCCCGATCGATTCGGCGAGGTTCGTGGCGGCCGCGCGGCGCTTGCGCGAGAGCGTGCGCGCCTCCTGGGCGACGACGGCGAGCAAGGCCTCCCGCTCGTTTTCGAGCTCCGAGATGCGGTCTTGCGCGCCCGCGAGCTGTTCGAGTTGCCGCCGCACGTCGTCCTTGTGGGCAAGCAACTCGTGGGTCGACGGACCGTGCTTGCGGAGGAGCTTCTGGAGGCGGAACCAGCGATCTTCCACCTCGGCGAGTCGCGCGGGGCTCGTCTCGATGGCCGACGCGTACCGCGACAACCCACGCGCGGCGTCCACGAGCTCCGAGCGCGCTGCCTCGACCGACCGCGCGAGCGGCGCCAGCGTCGGATCGATCGCCGCCGCCGCGTCGAGCTCCGACGACACGCGCGCGAGCTGATCGCACACGGTGTCG
Organism: Labilithrix sp.; assembly: GCA_044226145.1. Classification (GTDB taxonomy): domain Bacteria; phylum Myxococcota_A; class Polyangia; order Polyangiales; family Polyangiaceae; genus Labilithrix. The sequence goes on from JBGAHN010000044.1 coordinate 28,986, forward strand.
TCGCCTTCGTAGAGGCGGTCGGACGCGCCCTCGGTCGCCGTGCGAAGTTTTTCGGCGTGCCGGAGCCGCGCGCGCTCGCCTTCGAGCTCGGTCTCCTCGCCCGGCGCCGGATCGAGCTCCTCGATCTCGCGGAGCTGGAACGCCAAGAAATCCTCGCGTTCGGCGCGATCGCGCTCGGCCTCGCGCGTCCGCTCGATCGCGCGCACGATCTCCGAGAGCGCGGCGACCTTCTCGGCGAGCACGTCGCGCATGGCTTCGAGCTTGCCGAACGCATCCAGGTACTCGAGGTGCGTCGCCGGATCCGTCAGGCTCACGCTCTCGTGCTGCGACGCGATGTCGCACAGATCCGGCGCGAGCTCGGCGAGCTGGGCGGCGGTCGAGACCTTCCCGTTCAAGAACGCGCGGCTCCGGCCCTCGGCCTGCACCACGCGACGGACCGCGAGCTCGCCGTCGCACGGGACGCCCGCGGCTTCGAGCTTGGCTTCGATCCGTGACGAGGGCTCGATCTCGAAGAGCGCGGCGACCTCGCCTTCACGGCTCCCGGTACGGACGATGTCGGGGCGGGCGCGTCCGCCGAGCACGAGCGCGAGCGCGTCGACGACCATCGATTTGCCGGCGCCCGTCTCGCCCGTGAGGACGTTGAACCCGGGACCGAGCTCGAGCGCTTGGTGCTCGATGAGGACGACGTTGTCGATCGTGAGCGTATGGAGCAAAGCTTGCTCCGCTTACCAAACGCCCCGCCCGCGTTCCAGCATCCTCGCCGATGACCACCCACCTCCTCCTCGTTCGACACGGAGAAACCGCGCTCGCCGCGGCCGATCGCTTCGCCGGCGCGACCGACGCTCCGCTCACCGCCGAAGGCCACGCGCAAGCCCGTCGCCTGGGCGCACGCCTCGCCGGCGCCCAGATCCGCGCGGTTTACGCGAGCCCGCTCGCACGAACCGTCGAGACGGCGCGCGCCATCGCCGAACCGCACGGCCTCGTCCCCGTCCTCGAGCCGGCCCTGCGCGAAGTGAGCCACGGGCACTGGGAGACCCTCACCCACGCCGAGGCGGCGCGGGCCTACTTGGACGAGTACGCGGCGTGGAAGGAGAACCCCTTCGTCTTCGGGCCCGAAGGCGGCGAATCCGGCCTCGACGTCCTCGCGCGCGCTCTGCCGGCCCTTCGCGCGATCCTCGGTCGACATGCCGGCGAAACCATCGTCGTCGTGTCGCACAAGGCGACCTTGCGGCTCCTCTTCTGTGCGTTGTTGGGCATCGATCCGCGACGGTATCGCGACGCGCTCGAGCTTTCGCCGGCGTCGCTCACACGCCTCGACGTGGATGCCGCGGCGGAGGCCAAGCTCGTCCTTTGGAACGACGTGTCCCATCTCGAGGCGCGCTAGGTGCCTAGCTGCCCACCGACGCGTCCCTGGGGTGTCCCCGGGCGCGGTGCGGCGCGCCCTCAAAACGCGAAAATTCCGCGGCTCCGACCCTTTGACCCCTCCAAACCTGCGCGCATCCCCGCCATCAGAGGGTTCGAGGAACACTCCATAAGGCCATGAAATAAAAGAACATTATCGTCTTTTCTTGACGATCTCGAGGGCGGACCACTAGCCTGCGCGGCCGTCGTGCGTCGAGGACGGCGACTCGTTTTTCCTGAGGGCTTTGACGCGCTCGGGGGTGGAAAGCACCAGCACATGGCCGCGAAAGCATCCGCGAAGTCGTCGAAAAAGGAGTCCGTTGCGCCGCCGTCCAAGAGCAAGGGATCGAAGCGCAAGCTGACGGTCGCCGTGCCGGTCGAGCCGCCGCCGAAGCCTCCCACCCTCGAGGAGCGCATCCAGAAGCTCGACGAGCGGCTGGCGGCATCGGATCCCGAGTTCCAGCGCTCGTACCAAAATAGCCTCGATATGTCGTGGATTTACCACGACAGCGCCATCGAAGGCTCGGTGTTCACGGGCCAGGAGCTGCAGGCCGCGCTCGATCCGAACGCGCCGGCCGTGACGGACTCGAGCCTCCAGCCCATCTGCGAGGAGATCCGTCGTCACCGCGAGGCGCTCGAGTACATCCGCGACATCGCGCAGAAGAAGAAGCTCCCGATCACGGTCGACGTCGTCAAGAAGCTCTACCTCATCCTCCATCCGGAGGAGGGCGACATCAAGACGGTCAAGTACCGCAAAGACATCCCGCAGCACCGCTTGTACTTCCACGAGTACGCGCCGCCGGACAAGATCAACTACAAGGTCCGCCAGGTGATCGACTGGATCAACGATCCGGAGACCCGGCGCACGCGCAGCGCGATCCGCATCGCGGCGCGCGCCCACTACGATCTGCTCCGCGTCTTTCCGTTCGCCGACGACAGCGGCACGGTCGCGCGCCTGTTCATGAACGTCCTCTTGCTGCGCGGCGGCTACCCTCCGGCGATCATCCACTCGACGGAGCGACAGCGGTACTACGAGGCGCTCAAGGGTTCGAGCGCGCTCATGACCCAGATCGTGCAAGAGGCCATCGAGAACAACGTCGCGTCGGTCGAGAAGCTCCTCGATGCGCGCGACAGCAAGGGCTACACCGTCAAAGTTTGACGGTGGGCCTCCGCGCCGCCTCGGGAGCCACGGCGAGCGGCCGACGGCCGAGGTGCAACAGATTGGGAAGTCGCGCGACGGGGTGGTAGAAATCCGACGAATTTTCGGCGGTCGGGCGGCACGGGCAGATCCTCGAGCGCCAGGCTTCTCGTGACGATCATGGATCGCGACCGAACTCCCCCACGCTACGAGCTCGATTCCTCCCCCGCGCGCGCAGGGCGAGGCTGCGCGCCGAGGACGGCATGAGCTCGCTCGAAGCGTCGGTGACCCTCGAAGACGTCTTCGCCGTCGCGCTCGCGAAGCGCGTGCCGCTCGCCCCCGAACTGACCGGCTACTTGACGCTCGAAGTGGCCGACGGCGCGCGCCACTCGAATGGAGAGATCGATCCGCGGTCCGTCTACATCAGCGAAGAAGGCACCGTCGCCCTCGTGCGGCAGCCGAAGAAGGACGCGGGGCCGAACGACGCCGAAGCGAGCCTCCGCGCGATCCTCGCCAAGCTCCTCGAAGCGAGCGGATCGGCGACGCCGGCGCTCGCCGCGGTGACGCGAAAGCGGCCGGGAGACGGCGTGCCGGCGCTCATCACGGAGCTCGAAGCCGCGCTCATCCCGGTCAATCGGGCGGCCGGCAAACGCGCGCTCGCCCGCCTCGCGCGCGCGGTCAAGCGGGTGACCCTTGGCGTCGGTCGCAACGCCTCGATGCCCTCGATCCGAGGATCGTCGCCGAGCTTCACCGACGAAGCGACGACGGTGCGGCGCGACAACGCGCTCGCCGCCGACGCCGCGCCGGAGAGCGTGCCGCTGTCGCGCGAACCGGCGCCGGCGAGCACGCGAGCGGTCGAGGTGCGTGAGGCGAGCGGCCGGAGCGCGGGGACGGCACGCAGCACGAAGGCGATGTTCGCGGGCGACGAGGTGGAGTCGTTGCTCGACGCCTGCGGGGACTCCAGCCTCGGCGACAGCAAGCCGATGTCGCACGATCTGAAAGCCATCGGGGGGCTCGAGCCCACGCCGCCGCCCCCGAGCGCCGACGCCGTCGATGCGTTGATGCGCGACGTCGTCGGTGGGTCCGCGCCGGCACCCGCGCCTTCGACGAACGATCCCGACGGCGTCGAAGCGCTGCTCGCGTTGGCCGACGCCAGCGCGCCGCCCGGCAACGTCGCGCCGGTGGCGAACGTCGCGGCGGTGAGCAACGTCGCGGCGAAACCGTCGACCGATGCGCGCGCTCCTCTGCCCTCGGCCCCCGGCTCGTCGCGGCTTCCGGACGTCGAGCCGGCGCCTTCGACGGCGCGCTCGAACGCCCTGCCCCCGGCGCGCGAATCGTCCCGCCAACCGCTCGAATCCGCGGCGAAATGGAGCGAGACCGCGCCGAAGTCCCGCCGCGAGCTCCCTTCGCGCGGGGCCTTGCCGCCGCCGCGCGCGCCCAAGACGGCCTTGGCGCTCCTCTCGGTCCTCCTCTTGGTGCTCGTCGCGTCGATGGTCGCGCTCTGGACGTGGAAGCCGAGCTTCTTCACGGGCCGGCGCAAGGCCCCGGTCCCGACGCCCACGGCCTCCGCTTCGGCGCCTCCGCCGGCCCGGTGCAAAGCCGCCCTCGTCGTCCGCGACGCCCCGGCGAACGCCGAAATCCTCCTTCGCATGGGCCGCGCGCCGGTGGACGTCGAGCGGATGCCCATCGGAGCGCGCCTCGAGTTCGTCGCGACCGCCGAGGGCTATGCGCCCCGCCGCGCCGTCGTGAAGGCGGAGACGCTCTGGGACCACGGCCCCGATGGCAAGCCGCGGCTCGACGTGCCGATCCAGCTCGATCCGTCGAAGGTCAAGCCCGGCGGGGTCGATCCGTGGCCGCCGGCCGAAGCCGGCAGCGAAGTGGGCGGTCCGGGTGCGCCCGGGACGGTGCACGTCGTCTCGAACGTGCGGGGCGCGGAAATCTGGCTCCTCGCGGGCCTCGGCCCCGAGACGCGCATCGAGCCCGTCGGGTGCGACGCCGACATCGACGTCTTGCTCGCCGGTCCCCCGACCTTGCGGCGGCATTTGCACGTCCGCAGCGAAGATTTCGCCGGCGCGCCGGTCGACGCCAAGGGGAGCAAGACCGTCACCCTCTCGGCGAAGTAGCCGACCCTTGACCGCGCGGCGGCCTTCCCGGCATCCTCGGACGCATGCACGAGCAAGAATACGCCATCGTTCAAGCGCTGGTCCCCGTGGCCTGGGCGGACGGACACTTCGCGGACAAAGAACGCGAGATGCTCGAAGCCTTGCTCGAGAGCTACGGCGCGTCCGAGCCCCAGAAGGCGGAGCTGCGCACGTACGCGGCGACGAAGCGGACGCTCGAGGACATCCCGCTGCAAGAGCTGTCGGCGGCCGATCGGCGCACGCTCCTTCATCACGCCGTCATCCTCAGCTTCGCGGACGGTCATCAGGACACGACCGAATCGAAGCTGCTGCACGATCTCGCGGAGAAGCTGCGCGTCCCGGCCGACGAGGCGACGTCCATCTTCGAAGAGGCGAGCGCGCGCGCGAAGAAGCATCTTCACCTGCTCGGCTGAGCGGCGCGTCCGCACGGGCCTGAGCAGAATCGCTGCGTTCGCTGGGCCTTGCCCGGAACGCAACGGCCCCGGCGGCTCGGCCGAACGCGCCGGGGCTGATGCCGCGAGCGCGCAGGCGCCCTTCGGGAAGAACACGCTCGCGCGGAGGCCGCCCGTCGGGGCGTCGGTCAACGTGAGGACGGCGCCTTGGCTCGTCGCGAGTTCGGAGGCGACGGCGAGCGACGCCCCCGATCGGCCGTCGACCGAGCGCTCGATCCCGACGGTGGCGCGGCGGGCGCTCTTCGGCAAGCGCGGGCCGCCGTCATCGACGACCAACCGGCTCCCGTGCCTATCCGTCTCGATGGCCAAGCGAACGGAGCCGCCTCGCGGCGTTCGCGCGACGGCGTAGGCGACCAACTCCTGCACGAGCGCGTCGACGACCTTGACCTGGGCGCGCGCATAGACGATGCCGCGTGACGTGTCGGCGAGCACGGCGACACCGAGCCGCTCGGCCCGAGGACCGATCTCGGCCGCCGCCGTCTGCGTGGCCGACGCGAGATCGACGTCGACCTCGAGCTCGTGCGCGACGAGGGCGCCGATGCGCCGCCACCGCTCCGCGAGGGCCTGCAAATCGCTCGGGGATTCTTCGGAGCCGCCCGCCTCGGAACCTTGGCCGCGCGCGCCGCCTTCGGAACGGCGCCCTTCGGACGCCAAGGCCGACGCCATTTCCTCGGCCAAACCGCCGCAGATCTTCGCGACGACGGACAGCCGATCGAACCCCACCCCCATCGAAGGCGGCATCGACGAAATGGTCGGCTCGCTCTCGTCGCGATCCGCCGCCGCGGCGAGCTCGCGCGCATAAACTTCGCCCTGCCGGCGCGCGTGATCGAGCTCGCGAAGGAGCTCCTCACGCTCGCGGTTCTCGTCGTCCGCGGGGAACGAGAGGCGCTCGGTGCCGCCTTCGAGCTCGTGCCGTCCGCCGTGCCGGAGCGCCATGCGGCTCAACCAGGAACGCTCCGTGTCGGCCGTCGGCGACGTGTCCGGGCCGAGCGTCACCGCGATGCGCACCTCGTCGCCGTCGCGACGGACCGTCGCCGACGATCCGTCGCCGCTCGCGTGCCCGACGAGGATTTGCACCATGCGCCGGAAATCGAGCTCGTCGCCGAAGACCTCCGTTCCGCTCCCGGGCTCGATCGACACGCGCGCGTCCGGCGCGACTTCGAGCACCAACGCCGCGAGATCGATGCGCCCTCGCCTCGGCGGCGGGGCGGGCGCCGGCCGCTGGTTGAGGTTCGAGAGCATCTTCATGACGTCGTCGAGCGCGTCGAGCGACGCGTCGACGTGGAGGGAGGGGTTCGTTTCGTCCGCCTTGACGTCCTCGGGCACGCCCGCGCCTCCTCGGAGGCCCTGGACCCCCGATCGAAGCCGCTCGGCGGCGTTCTGAGCTTCCTGCGCGAGGAGCCAGCTCAGTTCCTGGCGCGTCAGTCGGCCTTTCGTCACGTCGAAGCCTCCTCTCGAGAGGATACGGGATGCGCGCCGACCTCCGCCATACCGGTTTCGTGTTCGCGCGAAGTTGTCGGCGAACGCCGGCGATCTACGCGGCGGAGCCCCGCGCTCGCGCAGCGGGCGGCCGCGACGTCCCGGTGCTCGCCCAGCCGCGC
>JBGAHN010000045.1:0-35110 GCA_044226145.1 Labilithrix sp.
GCCGTCCCATCGGCCGGCTCCGTCGACAGCTCCCGTCGCGCGACGGCGAGGACGCGGAGCGACAGCCGGCTCATGCGCTCGGCCTCGGCGAGGATCGCCGCGCGCCCGTCGTCGGTCAGCGGCTCGACGCCGCCCGCCGTCCGGTGCGCGATGCACCGCGGGAGCAAGACGTCGGCGCTGCCCTTCGTGTGAGCGATCTCGCACCCGCGCGCGTCGAGCGCCACCACGGTCATGCGCTTGCGATCGCTGTCGAACGGGATCTCCTTGACCACGCGGTGCGACAGCTCGACGGACGCGCGGGGCAAGCCGCCCTTCTCGGCGAGCGTGAGCAGCGCGCCTTCGGTCGGATCGCCGACGACCACGTAGGTCCCTTCGCGCCGTTCGAGCTTCGCCGTGTTGGCGAGCGTGATCGTGGAGAGCAGATCCTCGAGCGCCGCGTTCGCCTTCGGATCGGCCGACTCCCCTTCGGCGTCGAGGATCTCGCCGCGCGGATCGTAGCCGGTGCCCGTGACGGTGTAGCCGACGTCGCCCGCGAACACCTCGCGGACGGTCATCTCGTTCTGGGTCAAGGTCCCCGTCTTGTCGGAACAAATGACGGTGGCCGATCCGAGCGTCTCGACGGCCGAGAGCTTGCGGAGGATGGCGCCGCGCTTGGCCATGCGCTGCATGCCGAGCGCGAGCGTGATCGTCGTGATGGCCGGCAGCCCCTCGGGGATCGCGGCGACGGCGAGGCTGACGGCCTCGAGCAGCAGCACGTGCCACGAGCTCCGCCCGCGCGCCATGCCCCAAACGAACATGAAGGTGCTGATCGCGAGGCACGCCCAGAGGATGCGCTTGCCGAAATGGTCGAGCCGCTCCTCGAGGGGCGTCTTGTGCTCCTCTTGCTGGCTCATGAGCGTGCTGAGCTTGCCGAGCTCGGTGCGTGTCCCCGTCGCGACGACCAGCGCGCGCCCCTTGCCGCGCACGACCGAGGTGCCCGTGAAGAGCATCGTCGCGCGGTCCCCGATTGGCGCGTCGTCCGCGAGCGCCGCCCGCGCGTCTTTGGCGACGAGCAGCGACTCGCCCGTGAGCGCCGCCTCCTGGGTCGCCAGATCGATCGTCTGGAGGAGCCGCGCGTCGGCGGGGACGGCGTCGCCGGCTTCGATCTCGAGGACGTCGCCCGGCACGAGGGTCGCCGCCGCGACGATCTCGATCTCGCCCGCGCGCCGCACGCGCGCCGTCGGCGTCTGCATGCTCTTCAGCGCCTCGAGCGCCTGCTCCGCGCGCCGCTCCTGGTAAAACCCGATGATCGCGTTCAAGACGACGATGAGCCCGATCGCGATGGCGTCGCCGTAGCGCGCGAGGAAACCTGCGTCTTCGTGGTGGCTCGTCGCGCCCGTCACCGTCGCGATGACGGCGGCCGCGAGGAGCGTCAGCACGATCGGGTTCGCGAACTGCGCGAGGAGCCGCTTGAGGGCGCTCGGCGGCTCCGGCGTCGGCAGCTCGTTCGAGCCGTGACGTTCGAGCCGCGCGCGCACCTCGACCTCGGCGAGGCCTCGGGCCGGATCGGCTTCGAGCCGCGCGACGAGGACGTCGACGGAAACGCTGTGCCACGCGCCGTCCGTCGTCGGCGGCGATGGAGGCACGGGCGAGGAGAGGGCCACGGAAGGCTGAGGGGTCATGGGGATCGCGGGCTCGTGCCGGTGCTGAGCGACGCCTCAGCGCCCCATCTTGCGCGGATCGGCCTGCGCTTGCTCGGCCTCCAGCTCTTCGAGCGCGGCCGCGAGCTCGTCGCGTTCGTCCGCGCGCACGCCCTCGACGGACGCCTCGACGCGCTTGGGAACCTCGGCCACGGCCGGCGGTGCTTCTTCGGGCGGGAGCATCCCCATCTTGCGCTTGAGCGCGAGGAGATCGTCGTCGGCCCCCGCCGTCTGCTCGAGCGTCTTGAAGCGGCTCGCGAGGATGTCGCCCGTGTACTCCTCTTGGATCTCGCCGGCGGCCTCGGCCTCGGCCTCGAGCTGGTCGATCTTGCCCGCCATCCGGTCGAACGTCTCGAAGGCGCTCTGGTCGCGCAGCCCGTGCATCGTCTCCTGGATGGCCTTCTGCGCCTCGGCGCGCTTCTTCCGCGCGATGAGGATGTTCTTCTTGCGCTTGGCCTCTTCGATCTTGTCGTTGAGCATCCGGAGCGCTTTTTTCAGCTGATCGACGGCGACCTTCTGCTTCGTCCACTGCTCGTTGAAGCTCTGCGCGAGCGCGTCGTGCTCCTTCTTCCGCGTGAGCGCCTCCTTCGCGAGCTCTTCGTTGCCCGCGCGCAGCGCCATCATCGCGCGCCGCTCCCACTCCGCGGCGTTCGCCGTCTCCTGCTCGAACTGCTTGCCGAGCCGCTTTTCGTCGGCGATCGACGAAGCCACCTGCTTCTTGGCTTCGACGAGCTGGGTGTTCATGTCGAGGACGATCTGGTTCAGCATCTTCTCCGGATCTTCGGATTTGCTGATCAGATCGTTGAGGTTGCTCTTGATGAGCTGAGCGAGGCGGCTGAAGATCCCCATGGTCTCAGGCGTTCCTTTGCGTCGAGGCGGAAGACGTCGGCGATGGCGTGGCTTTGGACAGCTCGGCGAGGCTCGCGACGTTCGACGCGAGGGCCACGTCGATCTCGTCGAGGACTGCGACGAGCTCGTTGTAGTCGAGATTCTCGAGCTCCAGGGCGCTGCCGAGGACGATTTTCCGGTCCTCGAGGCCGAAGCTCGTGTGCAAGAGCGACGTGGCGTTCAGGACGAGGAGCTTCTGGTAGAGCGCGCCGTTCGTCGCCGCGTCGCCCTCGACGTCGCCGACGTGGACCCGCAGCACGACGATGGGCGGATCGACCCGGAGCGCGGTCGCGGGCATGTTCTCGCCGCCGCGGACGAGGAACGTTCCCGGTTGATCGTCGACGGCGGTGAAGCGCCGGTTCATTTTCTCGAGGTAGGCCTCGACGTCGTGGACACTTCGCATGGTCTATGGAGCTCGACGGAAAAAGGTGGGACGAGGGAGGACGGCGGAGACGACGGATCGGGATAGAGGGCGGAAGGCGCGAAGGAAGAGGAGGTCGCACCCGCCGCGGAGCGGACGTCCCGGACCGCGCGTCCCGTGCAGCGTACCCAGGTGCGCGCCGTCCGGCTACTGCCCTCCGGCCCTTCGCGTTTCGGTGGGGGGAGCCGGCCGAAAGGCGCCTGCCGGAAACACGTGAAGGGAACTCGTCATTCCGCGATTTGACGCCGCCGTGCTAGGCTTCGCGTCGATGGCAGCGGAGCCTGGCCTGACGCCGGGATCGATCATCGGCGGTCGGTACCGAATACGTCGACGCATCGGTCAGGGGGGCATGGGTGAGGTCTATGCCGCGGAGGACCGCAAGGGGCGTCAAGTGGCGCTCAAGGTCCTCCACGAGAGCGCCGCGCGGGATCCGGATCTCGTGGCGCGGTTCACGCGCGAGGCGACCATCGCCAAGGAGATCCAGTCGCCGTTCGTCGCGGGCGTGCTCGGCTCCGGCAAGGATCGCGATGGCCGGCTGTGGATCGCGTTCGAGCGCCTCGAGGGCGAAGGGCTCGACGAGCGCCTGCGCCGCGAGCAGTACCTCGCGTTCGCCGAGGTCGCGCCCATCGTCGAAGACGCGCTCCAAGGGCTCGACGCCGCCCACTCGGCGCACGTCGTCCATCGTGACATCAAACCAGCGAACCTTTTCATCGAACGACGTATTTTGACGCCGGAGGAAATCGCGCGGGGTGAAAACGAAGAGCGGACCCGCATCCTCGATTTCGGCGTCTCGAAGATGAAGTCGAACCCGCGGAGGAGCGAGCCGTCGCTCACGGCGCTCGACGCGACCTTGGGGAGCTTTGCCTACATGGCTCCCGAGCAGGTGCGCGGCTCGGCGCGCGTCGACGAGCGGGCCGATCTCTACGCGCTCGGCGCCGTCGCGTTCCGCGCGCTGACCGGACGGCTGCCGTTCGAAGGGACGAACGCGCTCACGCTCGTCGCCCTCAAGCTCGATCGGGATCCGCCGACCCTGCGCCAGGTGACGTCGGACACCTGGCCGGCCGTGGTCGAGCGATTTTTGTCGAAGATCATGGCGCGCGATCGCGAAAAGCGCTTCGGCTCGGCCCCCGAGGCGCTCGAGGCTTGGCGGGAGGTCTGCTCCATCATGGGCGGCCCCGGATTTCGCGATCCGGTCGTGTCGCCGCCGGCGTACCTGCCCGAGGACGACCGAACGGAGGTCACGGTCGGGACCTTCTCGGATTCGGGCTCCCTCCCGCGCCGACGCTGAGCCGTCGTCCGCGTCGCTCAACGGCAGACGTCGCTCGCGAGCCCGACGTTCCGGCAATTCGTGCCTTCGCGGACCGCGTCCCGCAGCTCGTGCATGCGGCAATTGAGGGTGTCGCCCGAATCCGGACCGAACGGGCCTTCGCCGCCGCCGTCGGTGGCCGCGTCCCGGTAGCCGAAGGTCGCGCACGCGGTCACGCACGCGGGCATCGAGACGTAGGGGAGCGCGCCGCCGTCGCCCGCGCACACCGCCAGCGCGAGGCTGCAGAACGCCGTGCACCGATCGCCACACGTCCCACCCCCGAAGGGGCCCGCGGCGAGGCAATAGCTCTCCGGATCGGTCTGGGCCGGCGTGCTCGCGTAGTATTGGCGGCAGGCGAGCGAATCCGTGTCGGTTTCCCCGGTGGTTCCCTCGGGAAATGCCGCGCAAAACGCCATGCACTCGTCCTTCGAGGCGTATTGCACGAGGGGCCCGTCGCAGTTCGTTTCGACCCGATCGCAATACGTCGCGCACGACGGCCGCGGTCCTTCGAGGCCGGCGTCGCCCGCGCCGGCGTCATCCCGCGTCGTGGGAGGTTCGACGAGCCCGGCATCGCGCGTGGGGAGGGACGCGTCTTCGTTCATCGCGATGGCGGGCGCGCTCAACGGTGCGCAAGCCCCCATCGATCCGGCCGCCAGCAGCACCGCTGCCACGGCCGACGAGCCCAACGAAACCAACGAAAACGACAAAGCGCGCATGCATCCCGTGCGGGGTAAGAGCCGGGCGGTGCCGGCAAGACGGCGCCGGACCCACCGGAAGTGGATGCCGAACGCGAACGCCGCGTCGCGCCATGAACATCGTAGCGGCTCCGCGTGAACGCGCAAAGATTCCGCCGCGGGCGGCCCGCGCGCCTTCCTGGCGGCGTCCCCGGCGGCGTCGGGCGTCGGCGCGAACCGAGAAACCGAGCGGGGCGATTCGCGCGTCGGCGCTCCGAATCTTGCATTCCGCTTGCCGGATTTCGTGGCGCTCATGGTACAAGCCTGATCCGTGGATGCGACCGTCGTAACGAAGAACCGTCTCGAGGTTCGTGGCGGCACGTTGAAGGTCAGCCGAGGGCAGGCGAACGTGACGTCGCTCGAACTCGGCGTGGAGACCAAGGTCATCGGGCGCAACGAGGCCTGCGATCTCGTGCTCGACGACCGCAAAGTCAGCGCGGTCCACATGGAGCTCGTGGCGACCGAGCGGGGCGTGCGCGTGCGCGACCTCGGCTCGCGCAACGGCACCTTCGTCGGCGACACGCGCGTCGGCGAAGTCTACCTGCTCAAGCCCACGATCCTCACGCTCGGCGACTCGGCGATCGAGTTCACGCCGACGCAGCCCGAGCAGGTCGAGATCCCCGAGGTCGCGCAGTTCGGCCCGCTCGTCGGCATGAGCCAGAGCATGCGCGGCGTGTTCGAGCGGTGCCGCAAGGCCGCGCCGACGGACCTCACGGTCCTCATCCTCGGCGAGACCGGCTGCGGCAAGGAGCTCGTCGCGCAGGCCATCCACCAGGCGAGCGCGCGCGCGAACAAGCCGTTCGTCGTCGTCGATTGCGGCGCCATCCCCCCGAGCCTCGCGGAGAGCGCGCTGTTCGGTCACGAGCGCGGATCGTTCACGGGCGCCGTCGACAAGCGCATCTCGCCGTTCGTCGAGGCCGACGGCGGGACGATCTTCCTCGACGAGCTCGGCGAGCTGCCGATCGACGTGCAGCCGAAGCTCCTCCGCGCGCTCGCCGAGCAGCGCATCAAGGCCGTCGGCTCGAACAACTACCGGCCCGTCAACGTGCGCGTCATCGCGGCGACGCGCCGGGATCTCGTCCGCGAGGTCAACGCCGGCACGTTCCGGAGCGACTTGTACTTCCGCGTCGCGCAGCTCCGGATCGAGCTGCCGCCGCTTCGCGAGCGCCTCGAAGATCTCCCGGCGCTCGTGCGGAAGATGATCGCCGACATCGGCGAGCCGTCGGCGAACGATCGGGTCACGAGCGACTCGCTCGAGCGCCTGATGCGCCACGATTGGCCGGGCAACGTCCGCGAGCTGCGCAACGTCATCGCCGTCGCGCTCGCCTTCTCGAAGGAAGGCCCGATCGATCTCGCGCAGCACCTCGCGCCGCTCGTCTCGGCGACGGAGTCGACGCCGACCCGCGGCCGCACCTTCCAAGACGCCAAGCGCGACGTGCTCGCGCGCTTCGAGCGTGAGTACTTCACGGCGCTCTACGCCGAGTGCTCGGGCAACGTCAGCGAGATCGGACGACGTGCGGCGATGGAGCGCGCGCACGTCCGCGGTTACCTGCGTCGCCACGGCATCGGCGATTCGAAGAAGAACGACGCCTGACCGCGGTCGATCCCGTGAGCGTCCGCGCGCGTTCGGTCGCGCGACGGCGCTCCGCGCGGCCGGCGGGCTGGATTTCGCGTTCGTTCGATCCTATCGATCGCTTCGCCCGTGGAACGTCTTCTCTCTCGAGCTCTGTGGTTCGGCGCGGTGGCGCTCTTGGCCTTCGTGACGGCGCGGCTCATCGTGCACGACACGCGGTACGTGCTCACGGTGATCTTCGTGTCGGTCGTCCTCGTCGTGCCGACGTGGCTCGCGCGACGGCGGATGCGCCGCGTGCTGCTCTCGGGCGACGTGCGGCGGGTCCTCGGCACGTGGCAGGCCTCGCTCCGGCGGATGACCCATCCCGAGACGATGGCGCCGCTCATGACGGCGACCGCGTACGCGGCGTACGGGTTCGTCGACGCCGCCCGCGTCTCGCTCTCGCGCGCGGCCCGCGGCCCCGTGTGGGAGGCCGCCGTCGAGCAGCGGCTCTTCGTCGAGGCGCTCCTCGACGTGTACGAGGGCGAGCGCTCGCGCGCGATGTCGAAGGCCGACGAGCTCGAGCGCCTGCCGCTGCCGCCGTCGAACTTCTGGATGAAGCGCAAGATCGCGCTGCTCCGCCGGGGCGTCGCCGCGATGACGCGTGCGTTCGCCCACGCGCCGCGGCTCGGCGACGAGCGAACGCTCCTCCTCGCGGCGCGCTCCTCGCCGCTCGTGCATTGGGCGATGCGTTACGCCCGCGCGGTGCTCCTCGTCGACGAGGGGCGCGCGCCGGAGGCCCGCGTCGTTCTCGCAGGTGCACCTACCTGGCCCGAGGAGAGCGCCTTCCGTGCGTTCCACGACGAGCTCCTCGACGCGCTCTCGCCGAGCGCGTCGGCGACGATGGCGGGCGAGCACACACAGCGAACCTGACGGAGCGAAGGGTGCGAGTGCTGACGCACGGCAGCATGGCCCGACGCTTGAGTCGGAGCGTGTCGCTCCGCTATGGTCGCCGGCAGTGGCACAATTTCCCCCTCATGGACGAGACCCGGTCGGTGACACGGGGGCCGTCGCCGTCAACGCGGACGTGGGGAAGCCGCGCGTGCTCTACGCCGACGACGAAGAGGACGTGCGCGAGGTCTTCGCCGCCGTCTTCGGCGACGATTTCGACGTCGTCTGCGTGGCCGGCGGCCCGGAGGCGCTCGCCGAGCTCGCGCGCCGCGAATACGACGTGCTCGTCACCGACATGCGGATGCGCCCGCTGAAGGGCTCCGAGCTGCTCGCGCGCGCCTACGAAGCGTACCCCGACACGCAGCGCATCCTGCTCACGGGCTTCACGGACCACGACGATCTCGCCGACGCGGTCAACCTCGGGCACGTCTTCGCGTACGTCCTCAAGCCGTGGGATACGCCGCAGCTTCGCCTCGTCATCGGCCGAGCGGCGCTCCTCCGGCGGCTCGAGCTCGAGAACCGGAAGCTCACCCAGGATCTCCGCTCGACGAACCTGCGGCTGCGCGACGACGTCGAGGTGGCGACGCGAACGGTGGCGGCGGCGCGGCCCACGCTCATCGCGACGACGCCCGCCATGCAGCGCGTGCTCTCCCAGGTGACCGCCGTGGCGAGCACCGACGCGAGCGTCCTTTTGCATGGCGAGACCGGCGTGGGCAAGGAGCTCGTCGCGGCCGAAATCCACGAACGCAGCGGGCGACGGCGCGGTCGCTTCGTGGCGCAGAACCTCGCGGCGCTCCCTCCGGAGCTCATGACGAGCGAGCTCTTCGGGCACGTCAAAGGCGCGTTCACCGGCGCGCAGCAGGCGCGTCGCGGCCTCCTCGAGCTCGCCGACGGCGGCACGCTCTTCCTCGACGAGATCGGCGAAGCCCCGGCCTCTCTGCAGGCGCTCCTCTTGCGGGCGCTCGAGTCGCGCGAGTTCTGGCCCGTGGGCGCGAGCGAGCCGCGCAAGGTCGACGTCCGCATCATCTCGGCGACGAACCGGGATCTCTTGGCCGAGGCGCACGCGGGGAAATTCCGGCTCGATCTGTACTACCGCCTCGCGGTCTGTCCGATCGAGGTCCCCCCGCTGCGCGCGCGGCCCGACGACGTCCGCGCGATCGGCGATCCGCTCCTCCGGGCGGCGGCTCGGCGCATGAACCGCGATCTGCCGCAGATCTCCGACGCCGCGTGGCGCGCGCTCGAGTCGCATCCGTGGCCGGGCAACGTGCGCGAGCTCGGCAACGTCATGGAGAGGCTCGTCATCTACCATGGCGGCCGCGTCGTCGAGCCGCAGGATCTGGGCTTGCCCTCGTCCGTGCGCCCGACGCTCCTGCCCGGGGGTGCCCCGATCCCGGTCGCGCCGCCCAGCGGGACGTTGCCCGATTCGTCGCGGTTTCCGCGGGCCGCGAGCTTCGATGCGCCACCCAGCGCGCCGCGGTTCGGTGCGTACGCGCCGCGGCCGAGCGAGCACCGGTTCGCCGACGAGGACGGCGTCTCCTCGGTGCGCTCGCGATCCGACGTCGACGCCGTTCCTTCCGGGGCTTTGCAGCTCGAGCTTCCGGAGGGCGGCACGACGTTCGACGACCTCGAGCGCGAGATCCTCGCGCAGGTGCTGCAGCGCGCCGACAACAACCAGTCCCGCGCGGCGCGATCGCTCGGCATGAGCGAGAGCACGTTTCGCAGCCGCATGAAGCGGCTCGGGCTCAAGGGATAGCCGTACCCGCCGTTCCACGGCTATTCTTTCGGGGGCGATGATGGTCGGTGCCGGGAGCAGACCGAGACGCGAACCCGCGCTCGCGAAGTACGAGGTGCTCGAAGAGCTCGGGCACGGCGGCATGGCGACCGTCTATCGCGCGCACGATCGGCGGCTCGGCCGCGACGTCGCGGTGAAGGTGCTCCATCCGCACCTCAAGGAGAGCCGCGAGATCGCCCACAGGTTCGCCGTCGAGGCACGCGCCGTCGCGAAGCTTCGCCACCCGAACATCGTCGAGGTCTTCGACGTCTCCTCCGAGGACGAGCAAGAGCAGTACCTGGTCGTCGAGCTGGTGCGCGGTCGGACGCTGCGCGCACTGCTCCAGGACGTCGGCGCGCTCCCTCCGGAGATCGCCGCCGCGCTCGCCGCCGAGCTGCTCGCCGCGCTCGCGCACGCGCACGCGCACGGCGTGGTCCACCGCGACGTCAAACCCGAGAACGTGCTCCTCGAGCACCGCCCGTCGCCGGAGCACGCGAGCGAAGCGGCGACGCCGGAGGGAGGCGCGGCGCCGGAGAGCGAGCGGCCCTCGTCCGGCGATCCGGGATCGCGCTTCAGCGTCAAGCTCACGGACTTCGGCATCGCGAAGCTCCTCGACGCGCAAGGCGTGACCTCGACGGGGCAGGTGCTCGGCAGCCCGGCGCACATGGCGCCCGAGCAGATCGAGGGCGGGGAGGTCGACGGACGCGCGGACGTCTTCGGCATCGGCGTCCTCCTCTACGAGTGCATGGTCGGTCACCTGCCGTTCGAGGGGAAGAACCCCGCGCAAGTCTTGCGGCGAGTGCTCGACGGCGCCTACGCGAGCGCCGAGCACGAGCGGCCGACCATCGGTCAGATCTGGAGCCGCATCGTCGATCGCGCCCTCGCGCGCGATCCGGCCGATCGTTTCCAGGACGCGCAAGCGCTGCGCGAGAGCCTCCTCGCCGAGCTCGAACGCACCGGCTTCGGTCCGTCGAACACGGGCTCCGTGCGCGTCTTGTTGGAGCGCTATTTCGACGATCCCGAAGGCTTTCGCGCGCGGCAGGAGACCGAGCTCGTCAAGCGGCTCTGCGCGCTCGGCAAGGCGGCGAGCAAACGCGGCGACGCGCTCGGCGCGGCGGCCGACTACAACCGCGCGCTCGCCTACCGCCCCGACGATCCCGAGCTCCTCCGAATCGTCGGGACGATGCACCGTAGCCAGGCGCGGTTGCGCGTGGTCCGTCGCGTCGCGTCGCTCTTGCTCTTCGTGGTCTCGCTCGGGACGGCGGCGTTCGTCGTCGCGCGCGGGATCAAGACGAAGACGACACCGGACGTCGTCGCCCCGACGGAGACGACGTCGCCCACATCGTCGACCCCGGAGGCGCGGCCGACGAGCTCGACCCCGAAGACGTCGACGCCGACGTCGGAGTCCACGTCGCCCCGCGCGGCCGCGACGGAGCACAAGAAGATCATCCCCCTCGCGCCGGTCCGTCCCACGCCCCCTCCCGACGTGAACGCGCCGCGCGTCCTCACGCTCGCCTCGGTGCAGCCGGCGAACGGCGTGTTCGTCGCGATCGACGGCGCCGCGAAGATCCCCGCGGTCGAGCAGGGGGCGCTCCACGTCGACCGCCGCGCCCACAGGCTCGTGTTCTCGTGCGCGAACGATCTCTGCGAGCCGGCGGTGCAGGAGATCGCCGCGGGTGAAGACGACGTGACGCTGTCCGACGTCGCCCTGCGCATCCATCCGGCGCGCCTCGTCGTCGAAGGGGAGTCGACGCACACCTACGGCATCTTCGAGCTACCGAACCTCGTGCTCACGCCGGGCATCGAAGCCGAGGTGCCGATGATCCGCGGCGATCGGATCGTCACCGTGTTCGACCGCGTCGATCCGACGGTCAAGAAGCAAGAGCACAAGCTCGTCGCCAACCAACGGAAGGTCGTCACGTTCGCGTCCGGCTCTCCGTGACGTGGTCGTCGCCGTCGTCGCTGCCGACGCCACCGTGACGCGTCCGCGCCGGTGCGCGCATCTCCCGTTTGTCGCCCGATTTCGCGGGCCTGCGCGCAATTCGGCGCTCGTTCGCGGGGCCTCGGGGTAGACTCGCTCGAGCGATGCGAGGAATGCGTCCGTGGACCTTCGGCGGCCGGGTCGTCCTGCTCGTCTTGCTCGGGCTGCTCGCCTTCGTCCCGTCGGCGCACGCGCAGTCACGCGCCGATCTCGAGAAGGCGCGCGCCGCCTACTTCGCGCGCAACTACGCCGAGGCGGAGGATCGCCTCCGGCTGCTCACGGATCCGAAGACCGGCTTCCACGAGCGCCTGCTCCTCTCGCAAGCGCGGATGTTCCTCGGCGGCGCGCTCATCGCGCAGGGCAAGAAGGACGAGGCGCAGCAGGTCTTCGAGACGCTCATCCTCGAGGAGCCGACGTTCGAGCCCGATCCGCTCAGCTTCCCGGGCGACGTCATCAACACGTTCATCGACGTGCGCGCCACCCTCCAAGAGCGTCTCCGCCAGGCCGCCGCCAACGCCGCGCGCCTCGAAGCCGAACGCAAGGCGCGCCTCGAGGCCGAGCGCGCGCGCCAAGAGGCGTGGCTCGCGCAGATCAAGCGCATGGCGGAGGAGGAGAAGATCACGGTGCGAAACCAGCGCATCGTGGCGTTCGTGCCGTTCGGGGCGGGGCAGTTCCAGAACCGACAGCCCGTGCTCGGTTGGATCTTCCTGTCGACGGAGGCCGCGCTCGCGGTCGCCTCCGGCGTGACCGTCCCGATGCGCGCGTACGCGGCGTCGCGGGCGAACGAAGAGAACGTCAACGGCGACGTGCACCGCACCGCGGCGCTCTACAAGAACCGCGAAGAGAACATCCGCATCGTGAACCTTAGCCTCGTGGGCGCGTTCGCCGCGGTGGCCATCGCGGGCGTCGTCCAGGCGAACCTCGCGTTCGTCGACGAGTTCGTCGAGACGAAGAAGCGGCCGCTGCCGTCCGCGAAGCTCACGCCGACCTTCTCTCCGCTCACGAAGGAAGACGGCGCGCTCGCGGGGGCGTCCGTCGGGATCACGGGCGTCTTGTTCTGACGACGCGGCCGCGCACGGCGCGTCGGTCGACGAGCACGGCGCCGCCGTCAGAGCGCTTTTCGGACGAAGATGCTCTCGAGCGTCTCGCGCTTCGGGGTGACGGCCTCGATGCGCGCGTTTCCTTCGAGCGCGCGGGCGAGGATGGTGCGGACCTTGTCGTCGCCTTCCACCTCGATCACGACGCTCTTGCCGATGCGTTCGAGCTTCTCGGCCACCTTCGCGAGCTCGGCTTCGAGCGCTTCGCCGACGTCGAGGAGCGTGATCTCGCTCCGGCGCACGCCGGCGTCGAGCAGATCGTGCATCGTCCCCGACGCGACGACCTCGCCCTTGCGCAGGATGCAGACGCGGTTGCAGAGCCGCTCGACGTCGCTCAGGATGTGGCTCGAAAAGAACACGGTCCGGCCGGCGCGCGCCTCTTCGACGATGAGATCGCGCACCTCTTTGCGGCCGACCGGATCGAGCCCGCTCGTGGGCTCGTCGAGGATGAGCAGCTCGGGCTCGTGCACGAGCGCCGCCGCGAGCCCCGTGCGCTGGAGCATGCCCTTCGAGAGGTTCCGCACGGGTCGGTCCATCGCGTAGGTCATGCCGACGCGCTCGATGACGTGCTCGGTCGCGCGCGCGAGCTTCTGGCCGCCGAGCCCGTTGAGCCGGCCGCAGAGCGACACGAACTCGCGCGGCGTGAGGTACGGGTAGACGTACGGGTTCTCGGGCAGGAAGCCGACCTTGCCCATGGCCTCGGGCGACGGCACCGGGGAGCCGAGGATCGCCGCGCGTCCGCCCGATGGCGTGATGAGCCCCGTGAGCATCTTGATGGTCGTGGTCTTGCCGGCGCCGTTCGGGCCGAGGAACCCGAAGATGTCGCCCCGCTCGACGCGGAAGGACACACCACGCACGGCCTCGACCTTCCGGCCCGTGAACGGCTTCACGAAGGTCTTTCGGAGTCCGTCGACTTCGAGGACGACGTCGGGAGCTGTCATCGATCTTCGAACATAGAGGATTTGCGAGAAAAGTGGGCGCCGAAGCGCGGCCTCGACACTGGCCTCATGGCCGGCCTCATTCGTCGTCGCGTTTGTTCGCCGCGCCCGGGAGCGGGTCCGCGCCGGAGTACTCGTGCAGCTTGTATTGGATCTTGCGCGGCGACACGCCGAGGATGTTCGCGGCCTTCGAGGTCGACCCGCCGCACGCCTCGAGCGTCTTCAGGATGGCGTATTTCTCGAGCTCCTGGATCGTCGAGCCCGGGATCGGAGGCAGGCCCCCGCGCTGATCGGCCGGCGCGAGCGAGAGCGGCAGGTTGTGGACGTCGATCTGCGGCCCGTCGCACAGGACGACGGCGCGCTCGATGACGTTTTCGAGCTCGCGCACGTTGCCCGGCCAGTCGTAGCTCGTCAGGAGCTTGAGCGCGCGCTCGGTGATGCCCTCGATGTTGCGGCCGTTCTCCTTCGCGTAGCGCGCGAGGAAGAAGCTCGCGAGCGGGCCGACGTCCGCGCGCCGCTTGCGGAGCGGCGGGAGATCCACGGCGATGACGTTCAGCCGGTAGAAGAGATCTTCGCGGAATTTGCCGCTCTTGATCTCCTCTTTGAGATCGCGGTTCGTCGCCGCGATGAGGCGCACGTCGACCTTGAGGGTCTCGTTGCCGCCGACGCGCTCGAACGTCTTCTCTTGGAGGAACCGGAGCAGCTTCACCTGCGTTCCCTGCGGGATTTCGCCGATCTCGTCGAGGAAGAGCGTGCCGCCGTCGGCCTGCTTGAAGCGCCCCTCGCGGCGGGCGACGGCGCCCGTGAACGCGCCTTTTTCGTGGCCGAAGAGCTCGCTCTCGAGGAGCGACTCGGCGAGCGCCGCGCAGTGCAGGCGCACGAAGGGGGCGTTCGCGCGCGGGCTCGCGGCGCAGATGGCTTCGGCGATGAGCTCCTTGCCGGTGCCGCTCTCGCCGGTGATGAGGACCGTGGCCTTGCTCGGGCCGACCTGCGCGACGAGATCGAGGACGGCGCGCATGCCGCCGGGGCTCGTGTCTTCGGTGACGATGTGGCCGAACGCGTTGCGCTCGCGGAGCCGGTCGCGGAGCGCGTGGGTCTCTTGGAGGAGCTTCGCCTTCTCCATCGCGCGCTCGACGACGGCCGAGAGCGCCTCGAAATCGAGCGGCTTCGTCAGGTAGTTCTCGGCGCCCTGCTTGATGGCCGACACGGCGCTCGAGATCGTCCCGAAGGCCGTCATGACGACGAACACGGTTTGCGGCGACGCGCTCTTGACCTTCTCCATGAACGCGATGCCGTCGAGGCCTGGCATCTTCAGGTCGGTGAGCACCACGTCCGGCGCGAATTCTTCGAGCTTGCCGAGCGCCTTGAAGCCGTCGGCGGCGGTCTCCGTCGCATAGCCTTCTTCCCGAAGGATTTCGCTGAGCGCCGCGCGCGCGTTGGCCTCGTCGTCCACGACGAGAATCCTCCCGCGGGGCAGGGGACGGGAAACGTGACCGATCGTCATCGGCAAAGAGGCTACTACGAGAGCGACGAGCGGTGTTACAACGGCCGGCCGAGCCATGAAAACGACCGGCCTCACCGCTCTCGCGCTGTTTCTCTCGATGGCCCGTTCGGCGCACGCCGAGGGCGCACCGGCGACCTCGCCCGGCGCAGCGGCGCCTTCGAACGCCGGAGCTTCGGCCGGCGCGACCTTCTCGACCTCGTCGTCGGACGAAGCATCGGACGACGCCGTCTGGGCCGCGCGCGACAAGGGCCTCGAAGAGGAAGCGACGCTGACCGGCGGCGTGGGTCTCCTCCACATGCAGCACGCCCAAGGGGGCGCGCCCGGGCAGTTCCGGCTCGGCTTCACCGGGTCGTACGCGACGGGCGAGTTCCTCTGCACGAGCGACCATCCCTGCACGGATCCCACGGACGCGACGCGCACGATCGACAGCGACTCGAACACGCGGACGGCCGGACACCTGACGCTCTCGGTCCAGGTTTTGCGCTGGCTCGAGGGCTACCTCGCGACGAGCGCGTCGTCGAACTCGAACCGGGCGAACCGGCCGAGCCTCCTTCAGGTCATCGGCGACACGAACCTCGGCGCGAAGGTCCACGGCAAGCTCGGGCGCGTGCTGCACCTCGGCGGCGCGGCCGAGCTCTGGCTCATGAGCGGCGCGACGAGCGTGGGCTTCGACGGCGCCAGCACGAGCGCCAAGTTTCGCGGCCTCGCGACCGTCGACCTCAGGGATCTGCCAAAGAGCGTGCCGCTCCGCATCAGCGCGAACGTCGGCTACGTCCTCGACAACTCGGCGGCGGCGATCGAGGACACCGAGGCTTCGCGCGGCGCGCCGATCCGCCGGATCGAGCGCTACGCCCTCGGCATCAACCGCGTCGATCGGCTCGAAGGCAACCTCGGCGTCGAGCTCTTCGCCGCGCAGGAGCGCATCCGTCCGTTCGTCGAGTACGGCATCGCCGCGCCGATGAACCGGCAGGGGTACCACTGCCGTCCGAACAACCCGAGCGGCGACAAGTGTCTCGCGAACACGAAGGTGGCGCCGAGCTCGCTCACGATCGGCGCGCGGGTGCTCCCGTGGAAGAGCGGCTTCCACCTCACCGCTGCGCTCGACGTCGGCATCACCGGCGTGGGGACGTTCATCGAAGAGGTGCGGCCGACGCCGCCGTGGACGTTCTATTTCGGCGCCGGCTGGGCGTTCGACACGGTCGACAGGCCCGAGCGCGTGCGCGTCGTCGAGACGCGCGTCCCGGTCGCCGGCGGTCGCGAGATCCACGGCTTCGTCCACGAAGCGGGCAAGGCCGAAGGGATCCCCAACGTCGTCGTCGCGTGGGCGAACCGCCCCGAGCTCACGAGCCTCGTCACGGGCGTCGACGGTCGCTTCGTCACGCGCAAGGTCGAGGACGGCACCTACGTCTTCTCCCTCGGCGCCGAGGGTTACGAGGCCGGGCAGTGCACCGCGATGGTCGCCGGTCCTCCGACGTCGACGCTCGGATCGGCGCCGCCTCCGCTCGGCGCCGACGACACCAACGCGCCCGTCGTCGTCGATTGCATTCTGCAAGCTTTGCCGCGCGAAGGCTCGCTCGACGGCCGCGTCAAGGACGGCGAGACGCAGGCGCCCGTCGCGGCCACGGTCAAGATCGTGGGCGCCGACAAGAAGGAGAGCGCCGTCACGGCGGACGCCTCCGGCGCGTTCCACGCCGAGCACCTCGCCGCGGGATCCGCGACGGCGACGATCGAAGCGAACGGCTACCTCGCCGTCACGGAGAACGTCGCGATCGAGCCCCGCAAGCGCGCGTCCCTCGACGTCGCGCTCAAGCCTCGTCCGAAGAAGTCGAGCGTCGCGATCGCCGAGAGCGAGATCGTCATCAAGCAGCAGATCCTCTTCGCGGTCGATTCGGCGACCATCCTGCCCGAGTCGAACGGCCTGCTCGGCGAGATCGCCGACGCGCTCATCGCGCACCCGCGCATCCGTCACGTCGAAGTGCAGGGCCACACGGACGACACCGGCACGCCCGAGCACAACCTGCAGCTCAGCACGGACCGCGCGAAGTCCGTCGTGTCGTGGCTCACCGCGCACGGCGTCGCGGCCGACCGCCTGGTCGCGAAGGGTTACGGCTCGACGAAGCCGATCCTGCCGAACGTGACGACCGCGAACCGCGCGAAGAACCGCCGCGTGCAGTTCATCATCCTCGAGCAGGACGCCGAAGCGAAGGAGCCGGCGTCGACCTCGATCCAGCGCTGAAGGACCGTCGGGCGGCCCGCGCACTCGTTCGGGGCCGCCTCGACGCGCTACGTGCTCGCGGCGGGGAGCTTCGCGCGGAAGCGGGCGCCCTCGCCACCGTCGCCGGGATCGAACGCGACGTCGCCGCCGTGAAAGCGCGCGATCTCGCGGACGATGGCGAGGCCGAGCCCGGAGCCTTCGTCGCGCCTTCGCTCTTCGGCGGCGCGGAAGAAGGGCTCGAACACGCGCTCGCGGTCCTCCTCGGCGATGCCTTCGCCGTCGTCGGCCACGGTGACGAAGACCGTGTCGCCCTCGCTCTTCGCCGAGAGGCGCACGGTCCCACCCTCCGGGCTGTGGCGGACGGCGTTGTCGAGCAGGTTGCGGAGCATGCGCTCCAAGTCGAGCGCGTTGCCGAGGACCGTGGCGTCGTCCGTCTCGACCGCGAACCGGACGCCGCGTCGCTCGGCTTCGTGGTTCACCCACGCGAGCGCGCCCTCCGCGACGTCTTCGAGTCGGACCGGCGCGGTCTCGGGTTTGCGATCGGCCCCGAGGCGCGCGAGCGCGAGCAGATCGTCGGCGAGGCGCGTGAGCCGTCGCGCGGCGTCGAGCGAGGCCTCGATGGCCGTCCGGTATTCGTCGGCGGAGCGTGAACGGCGGAGCGCGAGCTGCAGCTCACCGTAGAGGGCCGTGAGCGGAGAGCGGAGCTCGTGCGCGGCGTGGGCGACGAAGCGCCTCTGCCCTTCCACGAGCAGCGCGAGGCGGTGGACCATCTCGTCGACGTCGCGCGCGAGCTGCACGACCTCGTCGTCGCCGCGACGGAGCGCCACGCGCGCGGAGAGATCGCCGGCGGCGACGCGGCGCGCGGCCTCCGCGATGGCCTCGTGCCCTCGCGTGAGCTGCCGCACGACGCGCCAGATGACGAAGATCGTGCAGCCGACCGAGAAGACGGCGGCGAGGAGCATGACCCGGTGGAGGAACGACGTGTCCTTCTCGAGATCCGCGAGCGACGCCGCGAGGAAGAGCCGGTGGTCCGGCCGCCCCGGAATGCGCACGAGGATCCCGCGGAGATCCTCACCTCGGTAGCGGAGATCGAAGGCCACGTTCCGCGGGTGCGCGAGCTCCGCGAACGAAGGGACGTCGCCCGAGAACGTCGGCGTGCGATCGAGGACGCGCCCTTGCTCGTCGAAGAGCAGCGCGTATTTCGTGAGCCGCCCGATGTCGTCCGCGCGCGGGCCGCCGCGATCGCTGATGTAGAGCTTCTCCTCGCTCGCGGCGGCGATCTCCGCGGCCTCTTCGCGCGCCTCGGCGCGCAGGGCCTCGTCGAGCTGTCGTTCCTCCGATTTCTCGACGACGTAGGAGGCCGACGTGAACGCGATCGCGAGCGTCATCGCCGTGGCGGTCGAGAGGGTGAGCACGAGTCGGGTGCGGAATTTCACGTCGGCGCGCTCTCCACGATCACGTCACCATCACGTCGACGCCGCGCCGAGCAAGCGGTAGCCGGCGCCGCGCACGGTCTCGATGAGCCGCGCGTGATCGCCGAGCTTGTCCCGGAGGCGGCTGACGTGGACCTCGACCAAATTCGAGCTCGGGTCGAACGACGTCCCCCACACGCGCGCCAGGAGCTCCGTCCGCGTCACCGTCTTTCCTGACCGATGGGCGAGCTCGAGGAGCAACGCGTACTCGCGCGTCGTCAGCTCCAGGGCTGCTCCTTTCACGCAGACCTCGCGGCGGATGCAGTCGATCGTCAGCGGCCCGACCGTGAGCTTCGTGAAGCCGCGCGCCCGTCGGACGAGGGCGCGGGAGCGGGCCACGAGCTCCTCCACCTCGAAGGGTTTGACGACGTAGTCGTCGGCGCCGCTGTCCAGGCCGAGCACGCGCTCGCGCACCTCGCCCCGCGCCGTGAGCATGAGGATCGGCGTCGCGAGTCCGCTCTGTCGCAGCGATCGGCACACCGACAGTCCGTCGACGTCGGGCAGCATCCAGTCGAGCACGACGAGATCGTAGATGCCGGTGGAGGCTTGCGTGAGCGCGTCGGCCGCCGTGCCACATGCGTCGACGACATACCCCTCCTCGACGAAGACGCGCGCCAAGAACCGCGACAGCTTCACGTCGTCCTCGACGACCAGCACCTTCACGATCGCAACGCTAGCATTCGGGCATTTCCCGAGGGGCGCCTTACGAAGTTTTAATGTTCGCGCAATCCCTTTTGCCGCGTCTTTCGTCAGAGTACAGGCACGAGCACATGGCGTTTCGCATCCGGCCGATGGCCGCCCTCGCGCACGGGCTTGCGGCGCTTCTGATGGTTCATGTTTCACGGGCGGAGGGGCCGCACTCTTCGACGGGCGCGATGACCCCGTCGGTACCAGCCCCGTCGGCATCGGCCTCGTCGGCCTCGTCCCTGGCCGTACCGGCGCCGGAGGCCACGGTCGCGGAGGCGGAGGGCGCGGCCGAGGGCGAGCGAGCCCAGCCGCTCTCGTTCGCGCAGGCGATCGAGCTCGCGCGGACCCGGGGGTTCGACGTCCTCGCAGCGGAGGCGAACGTCCGCGGGGCGGAGGCCGACGTACGGGCGGCGGGGCCCCTGCCGAACCCGACTGTGTCGGCGTACGTCGGCCGGACCTTCAATTACTCGCCCGACGTCCCCGGCTGCGAAGGGTGCTCGCGGAACTACTACTTCGCGGACTTGTCGGACCAAGGGCTCGTCGAAGGCCTGATTTCCAGGAAGCGGGCCCTGCGCGAATCCGTCGCGCACCACGGTCTCGAAGCCGCGCGCTACGGCCGCGCGGACACCGAGCGGTGGCTCGTCGCGGAGACGAAAATCCAATACGTGCAGGCCGCCGCGGCGCGCGCGCGGTGGACCTTCGCCCGCGAGGTCGCCCGCTCGCTCGAAGAGTCCGTGAAGGTCAACCGCGTGCGTTACCCCGGGATCATCGACGAAGGGCAGCTCGCCCGCGTCGAGCAGGAGGCCCTCCGCGCGGAGCAAGAGGTCGACCGCGCACGCCGCCTCTACCGGCAGGAGCAAATCGATCTCGCCTTGCTGCTCGGTGTCCGCGGCCCCTTGCCGGAGCTCGCGATCGACGAAGACGTCCTCCGCTTCCGCGTCCCGGCCGCGCTCGCGTCGCCCGATCGCGCGGCGCTCCTGCGCGAAGCGCTCGACCATCGCCCGGACCGGAAGCGCGCCGAAGCGCTCGAAGCGCAGGGGGACGCTGCCGTGACGCTGGCCGAACGCCGGCGCGTGCCCGACATGTCCGTCCACGTCCAATACCAGCAAGCCGGTACGGGGCAGAGCGCCGTCCAGCCGCCGACGCTCGCGGTCGGCCTCGAGCTGCCGCTGCCCATCTTCTACCAGCAGCAAGGCGAAGTGGGCCGCGCGGAGGCCGATCGCCGGTCGGCCTCGATCGCCCGCCAGAGGGTGGAGAGCACGATCGCCGCGGAGCTCGAGTCGGCGTACAACGCGTTCGTCACGGCGCGTACGATCGTCTCCCGTTACGAGACGGCGCTGCTCGAGCGCGCGCGTCGTGCGCTCGACGTGACGCGCGTTCAATTCAACGCCGGCTCCGCGACGCTCATGGACTTGCTCGACGCGCAGCGCACCTGGGTGACCGTGAACCGCGACTACAACACCGAGCTCGTGAACTATTGGACGGCCGTCTTCTCTCTGGAGCTCGCCGTCGGAAAGGAGCTCGCGCGATGAGCTCGACGACTTGGACGAGGGCGGTGGCCTGCGCCGCCTTGATCGTCACCTTCGCCTCGCCGATGGGTTGCGGCAAAAAGCGCCCGTCGCCGGGATCCAACACGGATCTGCCGGCGGGTGAGGTGTGGCTCACCGAAGCGCAAATCGCCGAGGCGAAGGTGGAGGTCGCGCCGCTCGACGAAGAAGGCGTCGACGACGTGGTGGTCACGAGCGGCAAGATCACGTTCGACGACGCCAAGGTCTCGCACGTCTTCTCGCCGGTCTCGGGGCGAGTCACGCGCATCGAAGGCAAGCTCGGGCAGTCCGTGAAGAAGGGCGACGTGCTCGCCGTGCTCGAGTCGCCGGACATCGGCATGGCGTCGGCCGATCTGCACAAGGCGCAGGCCGAACGCATCACGGCCGAGCACGATCTCGAGCGTCAGCGCGAGCTCCTCGCCGCGCACGCCACCTCGCAACGCGATTTCGAGCAAGCCGAGGACGCCTACCGCAAGGCCGTCGCCGAGGTGGAGCGCGCCAAACAGAAGACGGGCCTCTTCCGCGCGGGCGCTTCGAGCGGCGTCACCCAATCGTACGCGCTCCGCGCCGAGATCGACGGTGAGATCGTCGCGCGCAACGTCTCGCCCGGCGTCGAGGTCCAAGGCCTCTACAGCGGCGGCACGCCCGTCGAGCTCTTCACCGTCGGTCAGCTCGATCGGCTCTGGATCGTCGCCGACGTCTACGAGATGGATACGCCGCGCGTGAAGGTCGGCTCGAAGGTCCGGATCAAGTTCTTCGCGCTCCCCGACCGCGTCTTCCCCGCCACGATCGAGTGGGTCGCCGGCACGCTCGATCCGTCGACGCGCACCGCCAAGGTCCGCTGCTCGCTGGACAACCCCGATCGCGTGCTCAAGCCCGAGATGTACGCGACGCTCTTCATCTCCGTCGACGAAGTCCGCACGCTCGCGGTCCCGCGCACCGCGCTCTTCCGGCTCGGCGATCAGACCGCGGTGTTCGTGGAGAAGGGCGTCTCGGCCGATGGGCGGAGGACGTTCGTGCGCGTCCCGGTCGACGTCGACGAGAGCGAAGGCGGCAAGTGGATCCCCGTGCGCGGGCTGCCGAGGGGTACGCGCGTCGTCACGAGCGGCGGGATCCTGCTCGCGGGATCCGACGCGAAATGATCGCCCGCATCGTGGCCTGGGCGCTGCGCGCGCCGGCGATCGTCGTCGTGCTGGCGTTCGTGCTCGTGGGCGTCGGCCTCCACTCCTACCGGAACCTCGACATCGAGGCCTACCCGAACCCCGTCCCGCCGCTCGTCGAGATCCTGGCCCAGCCCGAAGGCATGAGCGCCGAGGACGTCGAGCGCTACGTGACCGTCCCGCTCGAAATCGGCCTCGCGGGCATCCCGGGCCTCGAGCACACGCGCTCGCAGTCGCTCTTCGGCCTCGCCGACGTCAAATGCTACTTCGGCTGGGGCGTCTCCTACGAGGCCGCGCGCCAGGAGGTCTTGAACCGCCTGAACGCCATCGCGCTACCCGACGGCGTGACCGCGACGATCAGCCCGTGGAACGCCATCGGCGAGGTGTTCCGCTACGAGCTCAAAGGCAAGGGCTACAGCCTCCGCGAGCTCAAGAGCGCGCAAGACTGGATCCTCGAGCGGCAGTTCAAGCAGGTCCCCGGCGTGATCGACGTCGTCTCGTTCGGCGGCGAGACGAAGCAGTACCAGGTCAACGTCGACCCGTTCCGCCTCCGCGGCTACGGCGTCACGCTCGATCAGCTCATGGACGCCGTGGCGAGTTCGAACCAGAACGTCGGCGGCCAGCGGCTCACGCTCGGCGAGCAGGCGTACACGATCCGCGGCGTCGGCCTCGTGCGCAACGTCCACGACATCGAGTCCATCGTCGTCACCGCGCGGGGCGGCACCCCGATCCGCGTGGCCGACGTCGCGACCGTCGAGATGGGCCACGCCCCGCGCCTCGGCATCGTCGGTCACGACGACGCCGACGACGTCGTGCAAGGCACCGTCCTCATGCGCTACGGCGGCCAGACGAAGAAGACGCTGGAGGGCATCCACGCCCGCGTCGCCGCCATCCGTGAAAATCACGTCCTGCCCCCCGGCATGGAGATCGTCCCGTACTACGACCGCGGCCACCTGGTCGACGTGACGACCCACACCGTCATCGAGAACCTCCTCGTCGGCATGGCGCTCGTGGCGTTCGTGCTCTTCGCGTTCCTCGGGCACGCGCGCGCGGCCTTCGTCACCGCGCTCAACATCCCCCTCGCGCTGCTCGCGGCGCTCACGGGCATGGTGCTCACCGACACGCCGGCGAACCTCATCTCGCTCGGCGCGGTCGACTTCGGCATCGTCGTCGACTCGACCGTCATCGTCATGGAGAGCATCTTCCACTTCCTCGGCCCGCACGGGGAGGGGACCATCCAAGACCGCATCCTCGCGGCGTCGCGCCAAATCGGGCGCCCGATGGCGTTCTCGACGCTCATCATCGGCGTCGCGTTCTTGCCTTTGTTCACGATGCGCGGCGTCTCCGGCGTCATCTTCTCGCCGATGGCGATGACCTACGCGTTCGCGATCGGCTCGGCCATCGTCCTCGCGCTCACGCTCACCCCGGCGCTCGCGTCACGCGTCCTGCCCGCGAACACGGAGGAGACGGAGAGCTTCGCGACGCGCGGCCTCCGGCACCTCTACACGCCGATGTTCCGCTTCGGCGTCCGGCGCCCGGTGCTCGCGCTCCTCCTCGGCGCGACGCCCGTGGCGATCGGCCTCGCCATGTTCGGCGCGCTCGGCGGCGAGTTCATGCCGAAGCTCGAAGAGGGCAACCTCTGGATCCGCGCGACGCTCCCCACGTCGGTCTCGCTCGAGCAGTCGTCGAAGTACGTCGGCCGGATGCGCGCCATCCTCCGCGGCTGCCCCCAAGAAGGCCCGTGCGACGACAAGACGCGCGCGCACCCGGAGATCGCGACGGTCATCTCCCAGCTCGGCCGCCCCGACGACGGCACCGACGTCGCGGGCTTCCACAACATCGAGCTCTTCGCGCCGCTCCTCCCCACCAGCGAATGGCGCAAAGGCGTGACGAAGGCCTCGCTCACCGCGCGCATCGAAGCCGAGCTCGAAGAGGCGTTCCCGGGCGTCGTGTTCAATTTTTCGCAGATGATCTCCGACAACGTCGAAGAGGCGACGAGCGGCGTGAAGGGCGAAAACTCCATCAAGGTCTTCGGCCCCGACGTGCGCTCGAACGAGCAGATCGCCGAGCGCGTCGCCTCCGCGGTCGGGGGCGTGCACGGCATCGAAGATCTCGGCCTCATCCGGTCGAGCGGCCAGCCGAGCATCAAGATCGTCCCCGATCGCGCCGCGTGCGCGCGCTACGGCCTGAGCGTCGTCAGCGTCGAGTCCGTCATCCAGGCCGCGGTGGGTGGCAAGGCCGTCACGCGCGTCTACGAAGGCGAGCGCTACTTCGACCTGACGGTCCGCTGGCTCGCGCCGTACCGCGAATCGGTCGAGGCCATCAAAGACCTCATGATCTTCGCGCCCGACGGGACGCCGTTGCCGCTCGCGCAGGTCGCCGAGGTCGTGCTCGAAGACAGCCCCTCGGTGATCTTCCGCGAGGACGGCACGCGCTACACGCCGCTCAAGTTCTCCGTGCGCGGCCGCGACCTGCAGAGCACCGTGGCCGAAGCCCAGGCCAAGGTGCGCGCGAACGTCTCGCTGCCGTTCGGCGTGCGCCTCGATTGGAGCGGCGAGATGAACGAGCTCCGTGAAGCGCAATCGCGCCTGCTCTTCATCGTGCCGGGCACGCTCGCCGTCATCGCGTTGCTCGTCTTCATGTCGGCCCGCAGCTTCCGCGACACCCTCGTCGTCCTCGCGAACCTGCCGGTCGCCTGCGCCGGCGGCGTCCTCGCGCTCGTGTTCACGGGGCTCAACTTCTCGGTGTCGGCCGCGATGGGCTTCATCTCGATCTTCGGCATCGCGATCCAGGACGCGCTGCTCGTGGTCAGCTATTTCCAGCGCCTCCGCGCCGAGGGCTTCGACGCGCCCACGGCGGCCTACGACGCCAGCCTCACGCGGCTCCGCCCCGTGCTCATGACGACCCTCGTCGCCGTCATGGGCCTCTTGCCGGCCGCCATCTCCCACGGCATCGGCTCCGAGACCCAGAAGCCCCTCGCCGTCGTCGTCATCGGGGGCGCGCTCCTGCTCGCGATCGTCTCACGTCTCGTCCAGGCGCCGCTGCTCATCCTCACGCACCGCTCGCCCTCGAGGCGCTCGAACGAGCAAGCCTCGGGGGCGGGGTGACGTGCCGTCCAGGTCGCGCGGGAACGACGGTCGGGCGCGCCTAAGCTCGCGCGCGCCGGCCACCGCTCATGGGAGCGGCAGGCCGATGTGCAGGGTCCTGGCCGATTGCAGCGCGGGCGCGGGCGTCCCGGGCTCGAAGCCGAACGTCTTCAAGAACGAGCTGCTCGTGAAGTAGATCGTGTTGAGATCGAAGAGGCGCCTGCCGAACGCGACGCTCGAGACGCCGTCGAGCGGCGGCCCTTCGTAGAGCTCGCGGATGTAGCCGAACGGGCTGACCGACACGAGGTGGTCCTGGCCGTTGATGGCGGCGAAGATCGTCCCGTCGAGCGCGATCGCGAACCCGTCGATGCCGACGAGGCGCGGGTCGGAGACGAAGACCTGCGGCGTGCCCGCCGACCCGTCGAAGCGCACCGGGATGCGGATGATCTTCCCGTAGTCGAGGTTGCCGACGAACAGGTTCCGATCGAGCCCGTCGAACGCGATGCCGTCGGCGCCGCACGCGTGGAACTGGAGGAACGGCGCCGCGGGGTTGCCGTCGAGCACCGAGTTCTGGATCCACACCGAGACCGCGCCGCTCGGCGTGACCTTGTAGACGCGTCCGAGGAAGGGATCGGTGACGAACAGGTTGCCGCGGCCGTCGAACGCGAGATCGTTCGGGCCGCCCGCCGGATCGAGCGTCGCGAAGACCTGCGCGGTCCCCGGCGTGCACGTCTTCCAGACGAACGCGCCCGCGACGGACGGATCGAGGCTCGTGCTGACGTTGTAGATGCAACCGTCGGGGCCGACCTTCACGCCGAGCGCGAACGCCGCGATGGGCAGCGTCGCGAACGTGCTGATCGCGCCCGAGGGCGTCCGCTTGCGGATGGTGGTGCCGATCGAGAGGTACGCGTTGCCGGCCCAGTCGAGCGTCACCGACTCGGGGACGTCGCCGACGGCGAACGACGTGACGTTCTGGACGTTGAGTTGCGGGCTCGCGGAAGCGGTCGCCGACACGAGCATGCACGCCGCCGTCAGCATGGCGGTGCAGAGGGTTTTGTTCATGAATGGATCCTCCCTGGACGAAGTTTGCTTCGACGTCGGACTCGTCGAATGGATACGAGTCTCGAACGCTTCATTATCGCCGACATCATGCCTCCGTTGGCGTCACCCATTCGTGCTCGTCCCAACGAATGCTCGTCCTTCGTAGGCACGTGAAGGTGCATCTCGGGGGCCGTTCGATTCATGAACGTTTTCGTGGATCGACGAAGGCATGCAGCAACGGATCGCGGTGACGCTCGGATCGATTGCCGCAGTTCGTTGCGACGACCGATCCTGAGAAACATGGACGAAACGAATGCGGCTCGATCGCACGTCGCCCGTTCGAAACACGAAGGCCCCCTCGTCCGTACCGACGAGAGGGCCTCCGCACCACGCGACGACGCGCGGCGTGCGCGCTATTCGGTCTTCTGCACGATGACGAAGTTCACGCGCCGGTTGTTCGCGCGACCTTCCTCGGTGTCGTTCGTGTCGATCGGTTGATCCATGCCGTAACCCTGGCTGACCAGCCGATCCTTGCGGACGCCGTGCGACGTCAGCCACTTCACGACGGACGCCGCGCGCTTCGTGCTCAGCGTCTTGTTGTACGCGGGCTTTCCGACGTTGTCGGTGTGGCCCTCGACGCGCACCTTCTTGATCTCCGGGTGATCGTTCAGGACCTTCGCGATGGCCGTCAGGATCTCGTCGCTCTCCTTCAGGATCTCCGCGCTGTTGGTCTTGAACTTGATCTGCTCGGTGATCTTGATCTCCTTGGCCGTCGCGTAGACGAGCGGGCAGCCGTTCTTCTTCGGATCGGGGTTGCGCGGCCCCGGATCCGCCGGGCACGCGTCCTCGCCGTCGACGATGCCGTCGTGATCCTGATCCGGCGGGCAGCCGTTCGTCTTCGGATCGTCGGTCTTCACGCCGGTGAGCGACGGGCACGCGTCTTCGGAGTCGACGATGCCGTCGTGGTCGGAGTCCGGGCAGCCGTTCGTCTTCGGATCCTGCGTCGCGACGCCCGCGATGGCCGGGCACGCATCCACCGGATCGAAGATGCCGTCCTGATCGGAGTCGGGGCAGCCGTTCGTCTTCGGATCGTCGGTCTTGCGTCCGGCGAGCGACGGGCATGCGTCCTCGGAATCGACGACGCCGTCGCCGTCCTGATCCTTCGGCGCCGCCGGCGCTTCGGGCGGACAGCCGTTCGTGCTCGGGTCGTCCGTGCGCACGCCGGCGAGCGACGGGCATGCGTCTTCGTCGTCGGCGATGCCGTCACCGTCGCGATCGCCGCGCGGTTTTTCGTACGCGGCCACCCACTCGACCGACAGCACGCCGCGGACTTCGGGCGCGCCGAAGCCTCGCGTGAGACCGCTGCCGCCGCCCGCGCCGACGCGGAGCTCCTTCGTCGCGTCGAAATGCGCGCCGAAGAGCCACTCGACCGGCGAGCTGCGCTTCGAGAAGAACGTGTCGCTCCCCGAGAACACGCTGCTCCCCCAGATCTCCGGCCCGATGACGAGCCGTCGATCGACGACGCGCAGACCCGCGGCCGCCGAGCCGGTGAGCTCGCTGCCGAGGTCGCTGCCCGCGTAGCCCGTGTCGAGCGAGCGGTAGATCATGCCGAGCCGCGCGGCGTACGTGAACGCGCCGATTTCGCCCGCCGCGAGGGCTTGCGGCGCCACGCGGAACGTCCCGTCGCCGGTGAACTGGTTCCGGTCGCCGGTGGGTGCCCAGCCGCGGACGCCGAGGGCGAGGGTGAACGGATCGGTCGTCTCGCCGACGACGCGGACGTCCGCCGAGAGCCGGACGTCGCCGATCGACGCCTGGTTCGCCGGTCGGAACGTCTCGGCCGTGCCGTTCACGAGGGTCTGCCCCGTCTCGCCGTCTTGGTAGAGCGCGATGGGCAGGTTCACGCCGAGACGCAGCCGATCCCAGAGGACGACCGATCCGCCGACGTGCGCGAAGAGCTGGTGGCGCACGATCGCGCTCACCTCGTTGCCCGCGCGATCGTAGACGACGAGGGGCTTGTATCCGTAGTCCGCGACCGCGCCGATCGCCGGGCGCAAGTGCCCGCGCAGATCGAGCGTGTCGGCCACGAACCAGCCGCTGCCTCGCTCCGAGGGCTCGAAGCGATCGATCGCGAAGCCCGCGCGTTGGGCGAGGGCGTCGCGTTCGAACCCGACGCAGGCGACCGAGAAGAAAGCCGCGGAGACCGCGAGTGCTCGCTTGGTGCTCATCCTTCACGCTCCTCTCGGCCGGCGTTCGACGCTCCATCGTTGACGTTGGCGTCGGCGTTGGCGTTGGCCTCCGCGCACGTCGCGCGCTCCTCCGCGCGCTCGGCGATCCCGTCTCTCCGTTTGCGTCGTCGGCGTTCGACCGCGAGCCCGGCGAGCGCGAGCCCCACGATGGCGGCCGTGCCCGTCGGGGCGTGTTCGCTCGGCACCGTCGTGCGGCACGAGCAGCCTCCTCCTTCGATGCTGGTGTCGAGGTTCGCCGGCGTGCCGGTCCCCGTCCCGGCGTCGTCGCCGCCGTCGGCGTCGCCCGGCCCGGTGGTGCCGCCGTCGTTCGTGGGATCGACGCACGTGCCGACGGAGCCGTCCTTCGCGCTGCACTCGGTCGGCGGCGGGCAGTGGCTCTTGCCATCGACCTCGCGGCACCCGCTCTCGCACTGCTTCGAGCCGTTGCAGATCTCACCGGCCTTGCAGTCGGTGTCTTCGTTGCAGCCGACGCACACGCCGTCCTTGCACTCGTTCGTCCGGCACTCGCCGTCCGTCGTGCAGGGCTCGCCGCCCGGTTTGCCGCAGAGGCGATCGGCCGGGAAGCACGTGTTCGATCGGCACACGGTGTCGTTGCCGTCGCACGGCTTGCCGTTCGCGAGGCCGCACTGGTCGTCGCCCGGCTCGCACACCGCCGAGAGGCAGACGCGCTTGCCATGGTCGTCCGTGCATTCGCCGTCGATCGGATCGACGTTCGGCAGCGGCTGCCCGTTCGGTGTCTTCGGGACGCAGACGCTCGAAGAGCACCACTCGGTGCCCTTGCAATCCGCGTCGCCGTTGCACGCCGTCCCGCACGCGCCGAGCGGCACGTGGCACTTCGGACCGGCGTGATCCGCGCCGGCGCAGTCCGCGTCGCCCGTGCACTTGCCGCACTCGCCCTGGTGCGCGCCCGTTCGCACGCAATACGGGCTCGTCCCGAGCTGGCACGCCTGTGCCTCGCCGCTGCCGAGATCGCCGTCGCACGGCACGCACGCACCGCTCGCGAGGCACACCGGCTCGCCCGCCGAAGGGCACCCGAGATCGCCGCCGCCGAACGGTCCTTCGCACGCCTTGCACGCGCCGTCCGTCAGATCGCAGACCGGCTTCGGATCGGCGCACGTCGTGCTCCCAGGATCGTTCGAGAAGCAGAAACCGCCCGACGGGGGCTTCTCGCTTCCGCCCTGCGTGCCCCCGCCCGATCCGCCGTTTCCGCCGTCGCCCGGCTTGCCCGGTGTCACGTCGACTTTGCACGTGTCCGTGACGCTCCCGGCTTGGAGCAAGACGCGACCGCCGCCACCGCCGCCGCCGGGTCCCAAGATCGTCTGCCCGATGACACCGGTGCTCCCGCCGTCTCCGCCGACGCCCTGCACGCCGCTGCAATCGGCGCCCTCGATGAGGCGGAGGAAGATGCTCCCACCCGCGCCGCCGCCGCCCGCGCCGTCGCTCTCGACGAACGGCGGCAGCCCCAAGATCCCGGAGTTCTGCGCCGTGTCGCCCTTCGCCTCGAGGGTGCCCTTGCCCGTCAACGCGTTCGCGCGCACGTAGATGGCGCCGCCGCCGAACCCGCCGGAGCTCGCCTGGCCGTTCTTCTGCTCGCCGGCGCCGCCACCGCCGCCCATCGTGATGCGATCGAGCAGCGAGTAGTCGATGCCGACGCCGCCGAGCCCGCCGACGCCGGCGTTCAAGATCGGCGTCCCGCCCGCGCCGCCGCTCCCGAAGTTGGCGCCGCCGCCTCCTCCGGCCTCGATGCAGTTGCCGCCACCGCCGGCCATCGACACGTTGCCCTTGCCGCCGAGATCCGGCTTGTACGCGGACTGGACGACGCCCTCGCCCTTTTCGGCGTAGCCCTTCGCCGGATCGCCGTCGTCGTTCTTGCACACGAGCGACAGGTTGAGCGGTCGCGACGGCGGCAAGCCGCCATGGAACCCGCGCCCGTTCGCGTGGATGCGCCCGGCGTTCGACACCGTGCCCTTCGCGAGGAAGATCAGCATGCCGCCCGCCCATCCCGGGCCGTCGCCGATCCGTTGCCACGCCGTCGGGACGAGCGTCGCCCCCGCGGGGACGGTGACGTTCGTGTACTCGGGCACGCGGACCACCTGCGAGACGTTCTTCGTGAAGCCGCGGACGAGCGGCGCCGTCAGCGTCAGCGTCGTGCCGGCGACGCTCTGGACGCGGGCGAACTCGTAGAGGCCGACGAGCCCTGCGGCGTTCACGCCGGCGGCGGACGTCGTCGCGAGCGCCTTCGAAAGGTCGAGCCGTTTCGTTTGGTTGCCCGACGGCGCCTCGGACGCCGCCACGCCCGTGGCGCGCCAAACGAGGACGAGATCTCCGGAGGCGAACGGCGTTTGCGCCCCGAGCACCGTGCTCGACACCTGGAGGGTGGTCGCCCCCGCCGCTGCGTCCGCGGTGAGCGCCGCGTAGGTGTTGACCACCTCCGTACCGGCCACCGTTTTCGCGCCGCTATGCCCATCCCCGGTCCCGAACGCGTCCGCCTCGGCCCGCGCCGAAGCAGGGATCAGCCATGTGGCCGCCGCGAGTCCAAGGATCGAAGCCGCCCACCGCAACGGGTTTTTCGCCCCCATGTGCACCCTCCAAAGCTCCTCAAGGAAGCTCATCCAAGCCCGCGCCGTCGGCCCTCCCGGGCGATCCAGCGCGATCGACTATCCCAGTACAGATATCTTCGTTCCCAGACGCTCGTGCTTGCAAGGACCAAAGCGCGGACGCCACGACATTGGTGTTGCCAGGTGAGGAACTTCGGCCTACGTCCATGGAGTCCTCGGCCGTGGTTTCGGCCGCCGTTCTCGAAGGGCGTTTTCCGGCTTTTTTCCGAAGAAGGTCGGCGCGCATTTCGACAACCCGCACGCTCCGTCCGGCGCTCGTTCCGGCGGCCAAGTGGGTTGATCGGCGGTTCGGTGCGCGCTATGGTCGGGACCCCAGTTGGTGGATGTCGCACGGCGGACCCCAATTTTCGGGTTCGCTTTTTTTTGTCCCGCGACCGCCACGCTAGAGCTTGATGCAACCGTCCTCGTCCTCCCCCAAAAGCACCCCGTTCGATCGCGTCGATCGCCAGCGCTTGCTCGCGGTCATCGAACCGGTCGCGCGTGCGCACGGGGCGGAGGTCACGGACCTCGAATTCAAGAACGAAAACGGCTGGGTCCTGCGCATTTTCGTCGAGCGGCTCGGCGCCGAAGCCCACCGCCTCAGCACGAAAGACGCCGCCGTCGATCTCGAGCTCTGCGCGAACATCGCCCGCGATTTGAGCCCCGCGCTCGACGTCGAAGATCCCATCCCGGGGCGCTACAACCTCGAAGTCAGCTCTCCGGGCATCGAACGCCCTCTCAAAAAAGAATCGGACTACGTCCGTTTCCAAGGGGAAAAGGCGAAGCTGAAGCTCCGCACGGGCGTCCAGGGGCAGAAGGTCCTCGTCGGCACGATCGGCCCCGTCGAAAGCGGGACGCTGACGCTCCTCGACGGTGGCAAGTCCTACGCGGTCGCGCTGGACGACGTCGTCACGGCGCGGCTCGTCTTCGAATTCGGGCCTGCGCCCAAGCCCGGCTCGTCGAAAGGCGCGCCGAAGGGAACGACCAAGGCACACAAAGGCGCGGCGAAGACCACGAAGCGGCAATCCTGATGCACGCGCAAGAAGCACACGCGGTTTCGAAGAGGAAAACCATGGCCACTCAGCAGCAAGCAGCCCAAAGCGACGTGAACCTGCTCCAAGCGATCGACATGGTCGCGCAGGAGAAGGGGATCGAACGATCCCGCCTCGTCAAGACGATCGAGGAAGCGATCCTCAAGGCCGCGCAGAGCGTGTTCGGACCGAACCGCGAGCTCCAGGCGACGTTCAACGAGGAGACCGGCCAGGTCGACCTCTTCCAGTTCATGACCGTCGTGGACGACGTGTCGGATGACGAGCGCGAAATCGCCCTCGAAGACGCCGAGAAGGCGGGCCTCGAGGCGGAGCTCGGCGAAGAGCTCGGCTTCCAGATCTTCTGGCATCCGAACGACGCGAAGAAGGCCGCCGAGCAGGACAAGGAGTTCGGCGACTTGCTCATGGTCAAGCAGGCGCGCTCGCAGTTCGGGCGCATCGCCGCGCAGACCGCCAAGCAGGTGCTCATCCAGCGCGTCCGCGACGAAGAGCGCGACCTCATCTACAACGAGTTCAAGGACAAGAAGGGCGAGCTCATCAAGGGCGTCGTTCGTCGCTTCGAGAAGGGCAACAACATCATCGTCGACCTCGGTCGCGCCGAAGGCATCCTGCCGTTCCGCGAGCAGGCGCCGCGCGAGACGTACCGCCCGGGCGATCGCATCGTCGCCCTCCTCAAGGACATCGACCGCGAGGCGCGCGGCCCGCAGATCATCCTCTCGCGCTCCGACGGCAAGCTCGTCGAGAAGCTCTTCGAGGTCGAAGTTCCCGAAATCTATGAGGGAATCGTCAAGATCGTCGCCACGGCGCGCGAGCCGGGCGTCCGTTGCAAGATCGCCGTCATGAGCCGCGACGCCGACGTCGATCCGCAGGGCGCGTGCGTCGGCATGCGTGGCTCGCGCGTGCAGGCCGTCGTGCAGGAGCTCCGCGGCGAGAAGGTCGACATCGTCCCGTGGGACCGCGATCCGGCGCGCTTCGTGTGCGCGGCGATCCAGCCCGCCGAGGTCAACAAGGTCATCGTCAACGAGGCCGACGGGCGCATGGAGCTCGTCGTCCCCGACGAGAAGCTCTCGCTCGCCATCGGCCGCCGCGGCCAGAACGTGCGCCTCGCCTGGCACCTGACGGGCTGGAAGCTCGACATCATCAGCGAGTCGAAGTTCAAGCAGATGGAGGAAGAGGCCATCGCCCAGCTCGGCCGCATCGACGGCGTGAGCGAGGTCGTGGCGCGCAACCTCTACCGTATGGGCTTCCGAGCGCTCG
Source organism: Labilithrix sp. (assembly GCA_044226145.1). Lineage (GTDB taxonomy): Bacteria > Myxococcota_A > Polyangia > Polyangiales > Polyangiaceae > Labilithrix. The sequence continues at coordinate 33,180 of JBGAHN010000045.1, forward strand.
AAGAGGTCGCCGAAGCGACGGAGCAGGAGCTCGGTGGCATCCAGGGCATCGGCCCGGAGAACGCCGGCAAGATCCGCGAGGCGGCCGAGCAGACGATGGAAAAGCTCCGCCTCGAGCGCATGGAGCAGGCGTCGAGCAAGGTCGAGCCGCTCACCGAGCGCGAGAAGCTGCTGTTCGTGCCGGGCGTGGGCGAGCGCACCGTGCAGCTCCTCGACGACGCCGGCTACCGGAGCGTCGAGGACATCCTCCGCGAGGACGAGGACAAGCTCGCCATCAAGACGGGCCTCGGCATCAAGAAGGCGCGGGCCCTCAAGCAGGGCGCGTCGCAATTCCTCGCGAACGAGTGGAAGCAGATCGATGCTGCGCGTAAGAATGCGGCCGCGCAGCGCACGGAGGCGGCGCCCACGGCGTGAAGCCGAGCGCCGGTCTTCCCGTCGAAGGACGGCCGGCGCGACGAACGACGAGGTCACGAACGAACGATGATGGCAGCACCCAAGACCACGCACGACGAACGCGAAAGGCCGGCCAAGACCGGTCCCGAGCGGACGTGTGCCGGCTGCGCGAAGAGCGTCCCGGTGGACGAGCTCGTGCGTGTCGTGGTCGACGAGGGTACGGCCGATCGCGCGCCGGAGATGGAGACGGCGACGACGGACGGCGGCGCGAAGCTCGCCGTCGACCTCGCGGATTCGAAATTCGGCCGCGGCGCGCACGTCCACCCGTCGCCGGATTGCCTCGCGAAGGCCGTCAAAACCGGCTTTTCACGCGCGTTCAAGACGAAGATCGCCACGACGGCGGAGGAGATCGGCGGGCAGATCGTCGCGTCCGCCGATCGTCGCATCGAGGGGCTCATCGCCGGCGCCAAGCGGGCGCGGCTCGTGGTCTCGGGGACCGACACGGTCCGCGAGAAGCTTCGCGAAGGGACCGCCCGCCTGGTCGTCGTGGCGCGCGACGCCGCCGCCGCGGTGAAGGCGCCCGAAATCGAGCAAGCCATCGCCGAAGGAACGGCGCTGGCTTGGGGAAACAAGCAAAGTCTCGGCGCGCTTTTCGGGCGCGACGAGGTCGCAGTATGTGCCGTACTCCACGAAGGCGTGGCGGCTGCAATGGCGAGTGCGTACCGCACGTCGCGACCGTTCGCGGACGGGTCGAGGAGTGAAGCATGGTGGTGTCCGGAGGTTCGATGAGCAAGGTTCGGGTCTACGAAGTCGCGAAGCAGCTCAACCTCGATCCGAAAGCGGTCGTGGGTCTGTTTCAGTCGATCGGTGTCACCGACGTGCGGAACCACATGAGCTCCGTCGATTCGGACGCGGTCGAGCGCCTCAAGCGCAACCTCGAGAAGCAGAAGACGCACGACGTCGTCGAGGAGCGCATCCGCCGCGGGGCGGGCACGGTGCTCAAGCGCCGCGCGGTGGCGAAGCCCGCCGAGCCGTCGTCGCCCGCGATCGCCGCGCAGCCTTCGACGCCCGTTCTCGACGACGTCGCGTCGCGCCGCGACGTCTCGCAGATCGCGCTCGAGGCCGCCGCGTCCTCGCCGCACGTCCTCGCCGACCGCGAGAGCGCCCGGTCGATTTCGGTCCGTGACGTCACCGAGGATCGGAAGAGCTCGGCGGACGTGACGGTCGCCGCGCCCCTCGCGTCGAGCCCCGCGCTCCCGGTCGAGCGGCCGAGCGGCAAGACCTTGCGCACCGACCACGTCCCGTCGGCGCCTGCGTCGGAGGTCAAGCTCCCGCCGGCCGCGCCGTCGTCGCCGGCCTCCGTCTCGGCGCTCGTGCCCCCGCCTCCGGCGTCGGTCCCGCGCGACGTCGCGTCGGTGGCGTCCGTAGTGTCCGCGCCCGTCGCCGCCCCGGCGTCGTCCCCGGCCCCCGCCGTGGCCGCGCCCGCGCCCGTCGAACCGGAAGCCGCCGCGGCGTCGTCCACGCCTCCGGCCGAGGCGC
>JBGAHN010000256.1:0-5030 GCA_044226145.1 Labilithrix sp.
CGGCACTCGAAGCGCCTTCCGGCCGCCGTTTTGCCGCTCTTTTCGGCGTTGCCGAAAACCACGGAAGCGCTGCCGCATCGCAGGATCGGCCTTTTCTCGGTGCCGTCGCCTCGTCGCGCGGATTGACGCCTGCTCCCAAGGGATTATTTACGGGGCTCGAACGTTCCCGGCTCTCGGGGTCACCGCTCGCACCGAGGAAATCCAATGAAGAAGCTGATTGTCGCCGTTCCTTTCGTCCTCCTGGCCGTTGCTTGCGGCGGTAACGACAAGCCTGCGCAGACGGCGCAAGCGCCCGTGCCTGCGACGCAGACGACGAGCGCGCAGCCCACGAGCGACAAGCTTGCCGTCAACGTCGACTCGGACATCCTGAAGGCCTGCAACATCAAGTTCGAGAACGTCCAAGAGGCGCCGAAGTTCGACTACGACTCGGAGGAGCTCACGCAGGGCGAGAAGGACGTCCTCGAGTCCATCGCGAAGTGCCTCACCACGGGCCCCCTCAAGGGCCGCAGCGTGGAGCTCGTCGGACGCGCCGATCCGCGCGGCGAGACCGAGTACAACATGACGCTCGGCGCGAAGCGCGCGAAGCAGGTGCACAACTTCCTCGGTCAGCTCGGCGTCCCGTCGGACAAGATGCGCGACACCTCGCGTGGCGAGCTCGACGCGTCGGGCACCGATGAAGACGGCTGGCGCAAGGATCGCCGCGTCGACGTCCGCCTCGTGAAGTGATGATGTGACGTGTCCGCGGATCGTCGCAGCGGACGGGCGGACACGTCTCGAACGTCTCAAGGAGGAATGGCCGCTCGCGCGTGCGTGAGCGGCCGCTCGCGATGCTGAACGAAGCGTTTCTCTCGGCCCACCTCGACCGGGCGCTCGAACGAACGAGCTTCGATCGCGAGGACGCGCATTTTCGCGCGCTCGGCGCGAAGTACGAAGGCAAGGTCCGCGACAACTACACGCGAGACGGCCGGCGCTTCATCGTCGTCACCGATCGCATCAGCGCGTTCGACCAGGTGCTCGGCACGATCCCGTTCAAGGGGCAGGTGCTCAACCGGTTGGCCGCCTGGTGGTTCGAAAAGACGCGCACCATCGCGAAGAACCACGTCGTCGGCGTGCCCGATCCGAACGTGCTCGAGTGCGTCGAGTGCACGCCGCTGCCCGTCGAGATGGTCGTGCGCGCGTACATCACGGGCTCGACGTCGACGAGCATGTGGACGCACTACGCGGCGGGCGCGCGCACGTTCGCGGGCCACGCGCTGCCCGAGGGGCTGAAGAAGAACCAGAAGCTCGACGCGCCGCTCGTGACGCCCGCGACGAAGGCGCCGATCGGCGAGCACGACGTGACGACGTCGCGCGAGGGGATCCTCGAAAAAGGCGGGATTTCCGCGGAAGATTTCGACCGCGCGGCCCGGATGGCGCTCGCCGTGTTCGCGGCGGGGCAGAAGATGTGCGCCGAGCGCGGGCTCATCCTCGTCGACACGAAGTACGAGTTCGGAAAGACGAAGGACGGCGACGTCGTATTCATCGACGAGATCCACACGCCGGACTCGTCGCGCTTCTGGCTCGCGAGCACGTACGAGGAGCGGTTCGCCGCGGGGCTCGATCCGGAGCCCCTCGACAAGGATTTCGTGCGCCGTTACTACACCGCGCTCGGGTACCGCGGAGACGGCCCGGCGCCGCCGCTCCCGGCCGACGTTCGCGTGGGCGCGGCGCAGAAGTACATCGAAGCCTACGAGCGCATCACCGGCGAAGAGTTCGTCCCCGAGACGAGCCCGCCCGAAGCGCGCATCGCGAAGAATCTGGGCCTGGCGAAGTGACGTCGAAGCGGTGACGTCGAACGAGTGACGACGAAATGGCGTCGCCGGAGCGCGGCGCCGAGAGCGAGGGATCGATGAAGGTCACGGTGAAGGTTCGGCTGAAGCCCGAGGTGCTCGATCCCCAAGGCGACGCCGTCGGTCGTGCGCTCGGCAAGCTCGGGTTCGACGGCGTGCGCTCGGTGCGCGTCGGCAAGCTCGTCGAGCTCGACATCGACGACGCCCGGCTCGGCGCCGATTGGAAGGAGCGCCTCGCCAAGATGGCCGACGAGATGCTCGCGAACCCTGTGATCGAGGACTACGAGATCGTCTGACACGCGCATCGCTCGCGTCCCGAAGGGCCTCCGCCGCGCTCACATCCCGAGCGGTTCGGGCATGAAGAGCAGGACGAAGAACGCGAGCGTGACGACCGCGAGGATCGCGCGCGGCCGGTCGAGCGGCGCGTCGCTCGTCGACGGGTGATCGAACAAGGCGTGCCTCCGGAGCGTGCCGCCGCGCGATTCCATGGCAAAAAGGAGCGCGAGCGCGCCGAAGAACGTCGCCGTGGGGAGTGGGCTCGCGCTGTCACGCGCGATGCTGGCGACGACGAGGAGGCCGAGCGTCGCGATGATGCGCGTGCGGATCGTCATGGCCGTGGGATCGGGGTCGACGTCCTTCGAGCGCGTCGCGATCGTCCCGAGGACGGCGAGGACCTGCGACCAGACGAGCCAGAACATCCCGTTCGCGAGGTGTCGACCGAGGTGCGACAAGCCGATGCCGGCGCGGACGTCGCGCAGCGTGTGGCCGGCGACGACCACGAAGAAGAAGACCACGAGCGATCGGTGCACGATCGGCGCGTAGCGGTTCTGGCGCGGGCCGAAGAGGGCGTACGCGACGTGCCCGCCGTCGAGCTGGCCGATCGGCAGGAGGTTGATCATCGTGACGAAGAACCCGCCCCACGCGCCGAACGCGACGGGCGAGAGCAAGAGATCGTGGCCCTCCGGCACGGCGGGCGCGAAGAGACGGTCGAGGAGCTTCAAGAGGATCGACTCGCCGAGCTGCATCGAGCCGTCGCCGAGCGCCATTGCGTCGACCACGCGCGAGTGGGAGACGCCCCAGGCGTAGAGAGGGATCGCGAACGCGAGCCCCGCGAGAGGCCCGGCGGCGCCGATGTCGAAGAGCGCCTTGCGCGTGGCGATGGTCCCGCGCATGCGGATGACCGCGCCCATCGTGCCGAACGGGCTGAGCAGCGGCATCGGGAGGAAGTAGGGGAGCGAGGCGTCCACTTTGTGGATGCGCGCGGCGACGTAGTGCCCGAGCTCGTGCGCGACGAGGATCGTCAGGAGCGAGGCCGTGAACGCCGCCCCGTTCCGGAGCGCCGCGCCGTTGGAGAAGGCGCTCGCGATCGACTTCCAGAGCGAGGCCTGGGCGTCGGCGGAGGTGTCGTTCATGACGACGCCCGTGACGAAGACGCTCGCGACGGTCGCGAGGAACAGGGCGAAGTTCGTCCGCCACGAGGCGGTGCGTGCGACGTCGCTCATGGGCGCGTGCCTGCCTGAGGGCCGGTGGTGCCGGCGGTCGCGAGCGCTTCGCGCAAGGCTTCGCCGAGCCGCCGGAGCTGCGGGTGGAGGCGCGCGTCGACGCGCCCGAGCTCGGTGTGGAGGACGAGCGAGCCCCGCCCGAGCTCGGTCGTCGCGTCGACGTCGACCAACACGCCGGCGTGCTCGGACAGGAGCGCGCGCACCTCGTCGGCGTCGTCGGGGTGGCATTCGATGCGCATTTTCCGGGCTCCGCGCGTCTCTGCGAGGGCCTCGGCCGCGAGCGCGCGGAGGCGTGTCGGGTCGACGCGCAGGATCTCTCCCACGAGGCGCTCGGCGAGCAAGACGGCCATCTCGATGGTGCGGTCGACGTCGCGCGCGCGGCGCTCTTCTTCGGCGATGCGGATCGCGAGCACTTCGGCGGCGACGCGTGCGAGCTCGCGCTGCCGTGCCTCGTCCGCGGCGGTTCGTTCGACGTCGGCGGCCGCCTCTCGTGCGCGAGCGATCGTGGCGTCGGCGGCGCGTCGGGCTTCGGCGACGATGCGCGCGGCTTCGTCGCGACCGTCGAGGACCGCGCGCGGGATGCGTCGCGCGAGGTTCGTGTCGGTGACGGTGCTCGCCGGATCGGCCGACGAAGGGATCCGCGGGGCTTCGGCGGGGAAAGCGCCCTTGACGACGCGCGCGCGACCGAGGCTCATCGCAGCGTGATCTCCGCGAGGGCCATCGCGATTTCCTTTCCGACGTCCGCGAGCGCGCCGGCCCGGACGGCGCGACGACCGTCACGGAGCTTCGTCGAGAGCTCCGCGACGCGCGTCTCGGATCGCGTCTCGTATCCTTGGGGAATTGCCGCGAGCGCCTCGTCCAAAGGCACCGACAGGAGCACGCTCGTCGCGACGAAAGACCGTTCCCACACGCGGCGTCATCCTACACCACGCGCTCACGCGACGCGGAACGTTCCGGGTGCGGCCTCCGTCACGCGCCCTTCGCGGACGAGCTTCACGAGGTGCGCTTCGAGGCTCAATTTCGCGATGAGCCAGAGGTGCGCGGGCGTGTCGGCATACGCCGTGCTCACGAGCGCCTCGGCCGTCGCGCCCTCGGGACCGGCCGATTGGACGGCGGAAAAGACCTTTTCCTCGCGCGAGAGGCGGTGCGCGACGTACTTGCGGAAGAGCACGCTCGGCGCATCGATGGGATCGCCGTGGGCCGGGAGCGCGACGAACACGTCGAGCGCCGCGAGCCGTTCGAGCTCCGCGATGTAGCGCTGCATGTCGCCGTCGTCGGGCGCGACGAGGATCGTGCCGACGCTCGCGACCATGTCCCCGACGACGACGGCCCGCGATCCCTCCTCGAACAGGCACACGTGCCCCGGAGCGTGCCCTGGCGTGAACAAAACCCGCCATTTTTCGGCCACCGGGCCGTCCAACACGAGCTCGTCGCCTTCGTCGAGCCGCCGCGTCACGAAGGCGCGCGCCTCGGGATCGAGCCGCTGCACGGTGTTCTCGTGCGCCCACACGGGCACGCCGAGCTCGCGCGCGAGGACCGCGAGCCCACCCACGTGATCGGGGTGATGGTGCGTCGGCACGATGGCGACGAGCTCACGCCCTTGCGACGCGAGCCCCCGCGCCCACGCGAGGAAGGCGCGCTGCTCGTCCTCGAACGGCGACGCCGGCTCGACGAGCAGGATCTGCCGCCCGCCGAGCGC
>JBGAHN010000046.1:0-34869 GCA_044226145.1 Labilithrix sp.
GGCGTCGGGCTGCCGCGTCTTCGTGGGCAAGCGCGCCGCGAATTTCCGCGAGCTCGCGGACGTCGGCCGGTGCGTCGTCCGAGGCGGGCTCGCCGGCCAACACGCGGGCGTGCGCGGCGTCGACGGTCGACGGTCGGATCGCGCTCGCGTCGACGGCGTTCGCGAGGGCGAGGGCATCGGCCGTGATCGCCGACGCGTTGACGACGATCACACCGTGAGGCTCTGCCTTCGCGGGCGGCTGCGGCGCGGACGCCGAGATGGCCGTCGAGGTGGCCGGCGATGACGAGGACACGGCCGCCGACGGAGGTTCGACGGCCGCATGGTTGGCAGCCGGCGCGCTCGGCTCGGCGAGGGCCAAAGGTTCACGCGCGACGAACGAGAGCACGCCCGCCGCGCTGCACACCAAGAGAAAGCGCGATCGAGGCGTCACGACGATTCCGTCAATGTAAGACACGTCGGCGGCGCGTCAACGTGCCCCGCATCCGAGTCGCCTCAACGTGCCGCAAAATCCATCAGGTGGGCGTGGAGGGGGGCGTGCCGGACGAGCGCCTCGCGGACGATCGGATCCATCCGGAGGAGGGACAGGCCAATGAGCAGCACGCCGGCCGCGACGGGCACGGACACGATCGCGAAGAGCCGCACGCGCGCGAAGGTCGGCGACGACGCGATCGCGGCCGCCACGGAGAGCGCCAGGCCGTCGACGAGCCACGCCGAGGTCGGGAGATCGGGGGCGTCGCTGCCGCGCACGCCGGCGACGACGAGCAACGCGAAGACGACGAGCCCTCCCGAGAGCACCCCGAAGCGCTCCCACGAAGGACCGAGCCGGCCGATGGATCGAACGAATCGCGCGGCGACGACCGCCATGCCGAGGCCGCTCGCGACGGCGAAGATCGCGAAGGTGACGCCGGCGAGGCCGTGATGGTGGGTGTTCGCGCGGAGCAACGCGCCGAAGGTCGACAAGAGGAGGAGCTCGCCCGCGACCCACACGAGGACGGCGAGGGCGAGGGGCGCGACGCGATCGCCGGCGAGCAAGCGGAGCCCGACGCGTGCGCGCCGGAAAATGAGGGCGACCACGACGCCGAGCGGGAGGACGACCGAGGAGAGCACGAGCCACGTCGTCCACGCGCGCGCCATCGAGCCGCCGTCGCCGATGCGGAGCTCGGCCGGGAGCGAGGAGAAGATCGCCGAGACGAGGCCCGCGCCCACGATCGTCCCGAAGCGCGTCACGCGCGAGGAGCCGTCGTCGGGCTCGGACGGTCGGGGAGGAGCGGAGGGGGTGCGCATCGGAGCGTTCGTGGATAGCGCGGTTCGGGGTCGGAAGCGCCGGAAATTGGGCCCGGCGACTCCGAGGATGTTAGGCCCCGAACGATGGTAGCTGAAGCTTCGCGAAGTGGGATGGCGCGAAACGACAACGGCTCGCGGCTCGGCGGCGCGCGCGCCGATTTCGTCGCGTCGCTCGGACGCAAAGTCGCCGACCTGCGGAGCTCGCTGAACCGCGTCAAGCAAACGGGCGAAGCCGCCACGCGCGAAGAATTCGAGCGCAAGCTCCGGGCGCTCGGCTCGGGCGCGAAGATCCTGAAGTTCGACGCGATGGACCGCGCCATCGCCGACGCCATTTCCGTCGTCGAACGCGCAAAGGACGCGCTCGCGAAGGCCGACGTCGAGCTCCTCGAGCAGACGCTCGATGACCTGCCGGCGCTCGCCTGGAGCAACGAACGACCCGGCGGTGCGCGGGCTTCGGGCATCGAACGAACGGCAGCGCCGACGTACTCCGCGATGATCGTGGGGCCGGCGCTCCTCGCCGAAGCGCTGCTCGAGCCGTGCGAAGGCGGGCCCACGTTCGCGTGTGAATCGACGCCCGACGCGCAGGCCGCGTTCGAGCTCGCGTGCGTGACGGAGCCGGATCTCCTCGTCGTCGACGCGGACGTCGAAGACGCGTTCGAGCTCGTCGACGCGTTCATGGATGACCGCCGGACGGAGTCGCTGCCGATCGTCGTGGTCGGGAGCTTCCTCGAGCCGAGCGAGGAGGCGCGCTACGTCGCCATCGGCGTCGCCAAGACGATCGCGAAGCCGACGTCCCGCGAGGTGCTCCGGAACGCGTGCATCGACGCGCTCGAGCCGCCGCGCCCGGTCGTCGTCTCGAAGATCACGGGCGAGCCCACGCTCGCGGAGCTCGGTGAGCGCATCGCCGAGGAGTTCCGGAGCGCGATCGTCGAGGGCGCGGCGTCGCAGAGCCGCGGCGAGCGCATTCCCCTCGGCGAAGGCACGGAGGTCGCGTCCGCGGTCTGGAGCGCGATCGCCCGCGTGCGTGAAATCGTCATGGCGCGAACGGGCGGGGCCGTGCGCTTCGCCGGCAAAGGTCCGGAAGGGGCCATCCCGCTGGCACTCGTCGGCGAGGACGAGGTCGCGCGCGCGGATCGGGCGCGGGCGCACGCGCGAGGGACGGCGTCGGAGGTCAGGCTCCAAGGTCGACGCGTCGTCGTCGCCGACGACGATCCGGCGGTCGTCTGGTTCATGGCCGATTTGCTCCGGACGTCCGGGTGCGTCGTGCACGAGGCGTTCGACGGCAAGCAAGCGCTCGAGCTCGCGTACCGCACGAGCCCCGACGTCGTCGTCAGCGACATCTTGATGCCGGAGCTCGACGGCTTCTCGGTTTGCCGCGCGCTCCGCCGCGACGTCGCCTTGCGCGACGTCCCCGTCATCCTGCTGTCGTGGAAGGAAGACCTGCTCCAGCGCGTGCGCGAGCTCGGCGCGGGCGCCGCCGGCTACGTGCGCAAGGAGAGCGACGCGAACGCCATCCTCGCACGTGTTCGCGAGAGCCTGAGGCCGCGCGCGCGACTCGAAGCACGCCTTCGCGAAGAGGGCCGCATCCGCGGGCGCCTCGACGACATGAGCGTCCGCACGGTGCTCGAGCTCGCTTGCGCGATGCGACCGGACGCCCGCATTTCCGTGCGGGACGCGTCGTTCTTGTTCGAGATCGAGATCCGCAACGGCGCGCCGGTCCGTGCGACGCGCGCGGCCGGCGACGGTCGGTTCGAGCGCGGCAAGGACGTCCTCGCGGAGCTCCTCGGCGTCCGCGGGGGGAGCTTCGTCGTCGCCCCGAGCACCGATCTGGTCGAGGTCGACCTCGACGGCAACCTCGCCGCGCAGCTCGCCGCTCCCATCGCCCACGCACGCGCAGCGACCTCGCTCTTGCTCGATTCGAACGAAGCTTCCCGCAGCTTGCGCGTCGTGTTCGAAGACGGGCGGCTCGACGACTACCTCCGCGCGATGCCCGATCTTCCGCGCACGCTCACGCGGCGGCTCCGCGAGGGCGTCTGCCCGCGGACGCTGATGCTCGACGGCGCCGATCCGACGCTCGTGGCGGATCTCGTGTGCGATCTCGTGGGCCGCGGCCTCATCCGACGCGTCGAAGACATGGCGGGGGTGGATTGGCTGGCCGCGGAGAAGAGCCGCCTCCTCGAGCAGGGCGACGACCGCGCGCGGTTCGCGCCCCGGACCCGAACGCCCGCGCCCGAGGTGGCGAAATCATCGCCGGCGGCCGTGGAGCCGCGCCGCGACGACGCATCCGACGCCGACGAGGAGACGAGCTGCGCGATCGATCCCGCGCCGTTCTGCGAGAGCCCTGCGCCGAGCTGCGCGGTCGCCGAAGCGCTGGCCGACGTGCCGGCGTCCGGCGAAATCGAGACCCCGGGCGAGGCGACCACGGGCGAGACCACGCTCGTCGACGACACGGTGTACGGAGAAGCGTCGGCGCCGCTCCATCCGTCCGATCCTTTCCGCGAGACCGAAGCGCTTTCGGTCGACGACGCGAGCGACGCGCCCGACGTCGAGGCCGGCGCTCGCGACGACGATGACGACCATGTCGAAGACGACCGCGACGAAGACGACCATGTCGATGGCGAGGACTCCCTCGATGATCCGGCGGCCTCCCGCGACGCCGAGGCGCTCCTCGCCGGCGATGGCGAGACGTCCGCGAGCGACGAAAGCACGGACGATCTCCGCGACGCCGACGAGCCGACCAGCCTCCCCGTCGACGCCTCAAAGGCCGACGAAGGCGCGGAGGAGCCCGTTTCGATCCGTGGCCTGACGACGAAGTCCGATTCCCGCTGGCTCGTCGCCTTCGTCGTCACGATCTTCGCCGTCGCGTGGGCCGCCATGCACTTCGCGCACGTCGAGCTCTGACCGTTTCCGGCCCCCTTTGCGTTCCCGCGGAGGCGCGGTAAGAGCCGTGGTCATGAAAGCGGCGGCGCTCTCCGGCGTGCTCGTGGCCACGGCGTTGGCCGGATGCACGCGCACGGAGAACCGCAATAAGCCCGACGATCCGGCGCCGACCGCGACGCCGTCGACGGTCCAGGAGCCGACCTCGGCCAGCATCCCACCGTCGGTCGCCATGGATTTCGTCGCGCCGAGCGAGCTCTGTTCGTTCGGGCACCGCGGAATCCTCCTGGATCTCGGTGATCGCTCGACCCGCACGCACGTCTCACGGGCAGGACGCGGCGCGGCCGACGTCGACGTGCGCGAACGCGACGGCGCGTCGTGGCTCCTGGTCCGGGAGCGCATGCTGTCCCTCACGTTCGTGTCGTCGGACGAGATCGCGGCCGACGCCGGCGTCGTCATCGAGGCGCGCATGCGCGGCGCGCTCGCCAAGAGCGTGTCGGTCCACCTCGACGGGAAGGCCATCGGCAAGCTCTCGCTCGCGAAAGGCGAAGCCAAGACCGTCTCGATCGTCGCCCCCGCGAGCGTCGTCTCGCGCGGTGAGCACGAGCTCCGGCTCGGGTTCAACGGCGGCCCGCGAACGACGCACGAAGACCTCGCCGAGATCGACTGGGTCCGCGTCGGTCCGAACGACGGCGGCGATCCGTACGCAGCGCCGACGAGGAGCGACGCCGTCGCCACGGTGGCCGTCGGTGGGATCGCCAAGCGCAGCGTCCTGCTCCGCGCGCCCGGCTTCGCGCGATGCGAGGGGTACGTACCGGCCGGCGCGACGCTCGAGACGTCGCTGGGCGTCACGGGCGGACGCGCCGAAGCGGAGGTTCGCGTCGTCGTGGATCGGCAAGAGCCGCGCGTCGTCGGCCGATTCCAGCTCGGCGGCGAAGAGGATCCGGCATGGAAGCCCGTCACGCTGCCGCTCGGTGACGTCGGCACGATCGCGAGCGTGGAGCTCGTGGCCAAGAACAGCACGAAGGGCGCGCGCGTGCTGTTCGCCGATCCGCGGGTCGTCGCGCCCCGCGCCGCCGAGATCCCGAAGAAGGAAGCGGCCTCGCGCGGCGTCGTCGTCGTGATCTTGGGAACGACGTCGCCGCGATCGCTGTCGACGTACGGCGGCTCGGTCGCGTCGCCCGAGCTCGATCGGCTGGCCACGAGCGGCGTCGTCTTCGACGCGCACCGCGCGACGACGAGCTATGCGAACGGCTCGGTCGCGTCGCTCCTCACCGGGTTGCCCGCGCAGGTCCACGAGGTGGAGAGCCCCGACGCGAAGCTCGACGCGCGCACGCTCACCATCGCCGAAGCGGCGCGTCAGGCCGGGGTCGTCACCGCCATGTTCACCGCGAACCCGACGACGTCCGCGCCGTTCGGGTTCGGCCGCGGATGGGAGACGTTCACGGCGCGCTTCCCCAACGCGCACGAGCCCGCCACGATCGTGTTCGACGACGCCGCGCGGTGGCTCGACGACCACCGGCAAGATCGCTTCCTCATCGTCGTCCATGCCCGCGGCGGCCATCCACCCTGGGACGTCACCGACGACGAGCTGCGGGACCTCCCCCCGACGGATTACGCCGGGGCGCTCGAACCGAAACACGCCGGCGACGCGCTCGCCAAGGCCAAGCGGGCTGGCGGCGCGCGCCTGTTCGCCGACGCCGATCGCGAGCGCGCGTTCGCGTTGCACGGCCGCGCGGTCGCCGCGCACGACGCCGCGCTCGGCCGGCTCGTCGAGCACGTCAAGGCGCTCGGCCGCGACGCCGACACGACGTGGATCGTCACCGGCGACGTCGGCTTCGACCCTTCCGTGCACGTCCCCTTCCTCGAAGACGACGCCCTCGACGAGGCCGCGCTCGCCATCCCGCTCGTCGTCGACGCGCCGGGCCCTTCGACGGGCGGCTCGAAGCACGTGACCGTCCCCACCTCGACCATGGATCTCGCGAAGACGGTGCTCGACGCCTTCGGCCTGCCGCCGCCGACGTCCATGCGCGGCGAAAGCATCTGGGCGCTCGGCCAAGGTCCGTACGGCGACATGCGCCCGATGCTCGCGACCTCCCGAACGCGCTACGCGATGCGCTGGGCGGGGTTCGTCGTTCTCGGCGCGAAGGGGCGCGAAGGCAAATTCTGCAGCCTCTCGATCGAACCCGACTGCATCAGCGACATCGGCCCCGTCCACCCATTCGCGCTCGACGCCCTGCGCACGCAAATCTTCTTGGAGACCTCGCCCGGCTCCCCCGGCAGCACGGCGACGCGCCCCACGCCCCCTCCGAGCACCACCGCGGCGACGCCTTTGCCCTCGGAAGACGAGCTCGATCCCGACACCGCACGCGCCCTCCGCGCCTGGGGCCGCTAACCGCCCGCGGGCACCTACGTGGCCAGCACCACCCCAGCGGCCACCGACCAGCGGGCACCGACCGGACTGGCATTCCGGACCGGTCGCGCGCCGGACAGGTCTGCGCTCGAGGCTGCGTTGCGGTGTAGCCTACCGCGCCGAGGGCATGCTAATGGGGCGGGCGAGGTCGCGCTCGCTCGGCGGGTTCGACCTTCGGAGAGGTGACCGAGTGGTCGAAGGTGCATGATTGGAAATCATGTGTACCGGCAACGGTACCAGGGGTTCGAATCCCCTCCTCTCCGCTGAACATCCGCGAAACCCCAAAACCCCGCCCCCGACGGAGCAAGCTCGCCGACGGCGCCGAGCAGCACGCGCTGCACGTTGGGTTTCGAGGGTAGACTCAGGTGACCGGCGTAACGAACGAGCGCATGACGATGCGGGTCTCCGCGCCGAACTTCACGGTGAGCCGATCACCGTTCTCCTCGAGCACCGCGCCTTCTCCGAACTTCGGATGCTTCACCCGACCGCGCGCACCGCGCGTCGATTCGACGTCAGGCGCCGGGGAGCGGTCCTTCGGCTTTTTTTCCTTCTGATAGACGATCTTGGCGTCCCTGAGGTTCCACGGGCTCGCATCCGAGACGTTGCTGGCGAAGATCTCCTCTTCCTCCAGGTGACTTGCGAGATAGTGCAGGAGCTCTCGGACGTGGGGAGCCCGCTGGCATACGGTCGTGTAGTCCTCCGCGACCGACTCGAGCATTTCGTACACTTCGGCGACGATCCAAGCCTCCGCCTTGTCGCCCTTGCAGCGCACGCGTTTGCCGCCGTTCTGCACGACCAGCGCTTCGAGTCGCCATTTCTCCGCATAAAATGGACTGCTGGACCCGTCGAGGTTCAGCGCCTGTACGACGGCGTCGAGCAGCACCCGGCCGGCGGGTAGCTTTCCAGAGCGACGTCGAGCCTCTTTGGCGATGCGCTCGATGACAGCCGCGACATCGTCGGCCGAGGTATCGCTGCTCAAATATCCGTCGCCGAACTCGGACCAACCCATGGCCCGGCTTTATACTCCGAACGTGGCCAAAGCCACGCGTCTCGCCGACCCGTCCGGAGACATCGCTCGCGCCACGGTCAAGGAAGATCCGAAGCGTACCGCCACGCCCCCTCACCGATGCGATGCGCCCGCACGCGGCGGCCCGCACCTCCACGAGCCAAGCGTCGACCTCGTCACGGAATCGCTTCGTCGAAATGCACCGACCAATTCGACAGATCGTACCCATGAAGCGACGGCGTGTCGTCCGAGTCGCGCAGGTTGCCGCGAGCGACGTCCCCCGAGCCGCCGCATCCTCGGAACGTGTACGCGTACCGAATGCGCTTGTTCCCGCCCGTCGGCGCCGACGCGAGCGTGATCTTCACCGTGTCCGCGCCCACGATGGCCACGTCCGTGATGCCCGGCGGTGACGCGCTCTCGTCGACGTACTCGAACCCGTAGTTCCCCGGGTTCTTCACCTGTACGGTGTCGAACACGAGCGGCGGCTTCGGGACGAGGAACTTCACCGTGACGACGTTGCCCGCGAGGCTCACCTGCAGCGGCCGGAGCGGCTCCCACTTCTTCCCTTCGAGGATCACCCGCGCGTACGCCTTCGCGAAGTACTCGCCGAGGTGCCGCTCCCCCTCGGAGGTGAAATGCAAACAATCGTCCGAATACGGGAGCACGTACGTCGGCCCCACGACGATGACCTTGCCCTTCGACCGAACGTGCGCCGCCAGTTGCTGATAGGCAATCACCGTCGTCGGCACATTGTTCCAATGCGAATACTGATTCACGAAAAGCGGCACCGGGAGCGTCTGCCCGGTGATCGCGCGCGCGCCCGCCTCGTAATCCCGCTGCCACTCTTCGAGCCCTTCTCCGTAATCGTGAATCGTCGAAACCCCGTCCGTCCCGGGGAGCGGGAACGCCGAGTCGCCGGACGCCGCCGCGTAGTGATCGTGCTCTCCGTGCACGGCCGTGACGGCGCGGACCACGTACGATTTCCCCGCGGCCTTCGAAATCGCCAAACCGTCCGCGACTTCCTTCATCGCGCTGTCGAATGGCTCGACGTACCCCCGATTGGGCCACCACCCACAACCACCTTTGCGAAGGCACCAATAGCTATTTCCACTCCGGCCATGGTTCGACACCAGCACGTCATGATTCTGACCCCCGATCAACGCGTGCGCCTGGACGAGGTTCGACACCTCGTTGGCCAGCCCCGAAGACATCGTCTCGACGGGATAGAAGAAGCTGTCGCCTTCGACGAGTGGCACGAAATGCGAAGGCTTCTGGTACACGGTGCAGCCGTCGCCGTCGCACGAACCGCTCGGCATCACGCCGACGTCGAACATGACGTTCGTGAACGGCTGCGTCTTCGTGAGGACGGGCACACCGTCGTTGGCGACGGCGTTGCTCTGTCCCGTCGACAGCACGTGGTTGACGTCGAAGGATTCGTACACGAACGGCACGGTGACCTCCGCGTCGGGCCCGTCGCCTTCACCTCCGCCATCCGGCCCGTCGGTTCCCGGCCCTGACGTACCGGTGTCGGAGCCGTCGCGCGAGGAGGCGTCCGCGGGATCGCCCGTCCCCGGAGGCGGCGTGTCGGTTCCGTCCGACGGTGCTCCCGTGTTTCCCGCGCTGCACGCTCCCATGCTGCACGCTGCGACAAGAACGACCCAACCCACGAAGGACGAAGACATGCGCATGACGATGCGGCGCTCCTAGCAACTTCCACACCGTCGTCACGCCGATTCCGCGTTTTTTCGCCGGCAACGGCATCCCTTCGCCTGGCAACGAGCGTTCGACACCCCCGCTCGGTCCGTTTTCCAGCCCCCTGCTAGGATGCGCGCCCATGAGCCCACGCACGAACGAATCCACCGACCGCATTTGTGTCGTCACCGGCGCCGCGGGAGCACTCGGCTCCGAGATCACCCGGCGGCTCGTGCGCGACGGGTACCGGGTCGCGGCGTTCGACGTCGAGGCCGCCCACCCGCGCTTGTCGGAGCTCTCCCGCGAGCTCGGTGAGAGCCGCGTTCACGCGGTCGCCGCCGACTTCTCGGTGGCGACGTCCTGGGACGGCGCCCTCCAAGCCGTCGAACGACACTTCGGCGCGCGCCCCTCGTACGCCGCGCTCGTCGCAGGAGGCTACGCCGGCGGCGCACCGCTGCACGCCGCGTCGAACGACGACGTCTACGCCCGCATGATGACGATGAACGCCGACACCGTCCATCACGCCCTCCGCGCCCTCCTGCCGTCGATGGTCACGGCCACGCGCGGCAGCATCGTGGTGATGGGCTCGCGCGCCGTCGAACGCCCCTGGACGAGCGCAGGCTCCGCCGCCTACGCCGCATCGAAAGCCGCGGTGGTCGCCATGGCCGAGGCCGCTGCGGCGGAAGTCCGCGCCTTCGGCGTTCGCATCAACGCCGTCCTCCCCAGCACGCTCGACACCCCCGCGAACCGCGCCGCGATGCCCGACGCCGATCCCGCTTCGTGGGTTCCCCTCGCGTCCGCCGCCGCCGTCATCGCCTTCCTCCTCTCCGACGACGCACGCGACATTTCCGGAGCCCGGATTCCCCTCTACGGTCGAAGCTGAAGCGGGCGAATCCGCCTGCGCGAATCCGCCGTCCTTGTGGCGAAAGACGACGCGACGACACGCGCGCTCCAAAAGCGTCCGCCCCGCGTTCGTTCCGACTTCCCTTCACGCGCCCGTCGACTAAGCATCGTCGACACCGATGAAGAATCTCAAGCTCGTCGAGGGCGTGCACCGCTTCAAGTCCGAATACTTCGCGCCGAACCGCTCGCTGTTCGAGAAGCTCGCGCGGCACGGACAGAAACCCGAGACGCTCTTCATCACGTGCGCCGATTCGCGCGTGATGCCGAACTCGATCACGAGCACGGGCCCGGGCGAGCTCTTCACCGTGCGCAACGTCGGCAACATCGTCCCGTCAGTCGAAGGCGGCGTCATCGGCGGCGTGGCAGCAGCCATCCAATACGCCGTCGAGGTCCTCGACGTCTCTTCCATCATCGTCTGCGGCCACACCGACTGCGGGGCGATCCGCGCCATCCTCGATCCCGAGTCCGCGCGTCACCTCGAATACGTCCGGCGCTGGCTGAACGAAGCCGCCTTGGTCCCCGATCTCCTCGCCAAACGTTACAGCGAGCTCACGGGGCGCGAACGTCAACTCGCCGCCGTCGAGGAGAACGTGCTCCTGCAGCTCGAACACCTGCGCACGTACGATTTCGTCTCCAACCGCCTCGACGAAGGCAAGCTGACGATCAACGGCTGGGTGTTCGACATCGAAGCGGGCGACGTCTACGGCTACGACCCCGAGAGCGAACAGTTCGTCTGCACCTGACGAGCGCCGCCCGCGTCGCGGTAGCCAAGAAAAAGCTTCGCATGCTAAAGAATTCGGGCCGCGCCCCACGCGGACGGACGTCGCGCATTTTCGCGGCGCCGCATCACGGGGCATGGGCGAAGGAGATGGCATGGACCGCACCCTGTATTCCGAGGAACACGAACTCTTCCGCAAATCGTTCCGCACGTTCTTGGAACGCGAGGTCGTGCCGCACCAGATGCGCTGGATCGAAGCGGGGATCGTCGACCGCGACGTCTGGCGCAAGGCCGGCCAGGCGGGCTTCCTTTGCCCGTGGATGGAGACCGAATATGGAGGCGCCGGCGGCGACTTCCTCCACTCGTGCATCGTCACCGAAGAGCTGACGCGCATCTACGAGTCCGGCTTCGCGTTGCCGCTGCACTCCGACGTCGTCGTCCCCTACATCCACGAGTTCGGGAGCGACGCGCAGAAGAAGAAGTGGCTCCCGGCGTGCGCCTCCGGCGAGGCCGTCACCGCCGTCGCCATGACCGAGCCCGGCACGGGCAGCGATCTCGCGGGCATCACCACCACCGCGCGCCGCGAAGGCGACGAGTACGTCATCAACGGCGCGAAGACGTTCATCTCGAACGGCATCCTCTGCGACCTCTGCATCGTCGCCGCCAAGACCGACACCGACCCGTCGAACAAGCACGGAAGCATCAGCCTCTTCGTGGTCGAGGCGAACCGCAAAGGCTTCATCAAGAGCAAGAAGCTGAAGAAGCTCGGCATGCTCGCCCAAGACACCGCGGAGCTGACCTTCGAGGAGTGCCGCGTCCCGGTCGAGAATCGGCTCGGCGAGGAGGGCGCGGGCTTCTTGATGCTCATGCGAAAGCTCCAACAGGAGCGCCTCGTCGTGGCGCTGATGAGCCAGGCCGCGGCCGAGCAAGTCCTCACGGACACGATCGCCTATACGAAGGACCGAAAAGCCTTCGGAAAACCGATTTCGAAATTCCAGAATACGCAATTCAAGCTCGTCGAGTGCGCGACGAAGATCGAAGTCGGTCGCGCCTTCCTGGATCGCCTGACGCAAGAGCACATGGCCGGCAAATACCTCGTCAAAGAGTGTTCGATGGCCAAACTCTGGCAAAGCGAGATGGGCGGCGAAGTCGCCGACGTCTGCCTCCAGCTCTTCGGCGGCTACGGCTACATGCTCGAATACCCGGTCGCGCGCGCCTACATGGATGCCCGCGTCCAGCGCATCTACGCGGGCACGAACGAGATCATGAAGACGATCATCGCCAAGCAGATGGAGCTCTGATCCCGCGAGGGTGCGTCCGCTCACCGACGTCCGGACGCACCCTTGCCCGCCGATCGGCGTTGCGCGCACCTGTCGTCCGATACGCGCACTTATCGCCCGATGCGCGCACCTGCACACAGATGGTTTGCGCGCATACCAACCCTGGACGAAATCCTTCCCATGGAACGCTGGGATTTTTCGTTCAATCGCAGAACTACATTCTGCTGGTCTTCGGAAGAGACAGTGCGTTCACCGAAAGCGACAATGCTTTCGATGCTCGACCCGACGTTTCACGAGCTTGGCTCGCGGATTGCTGTAATCTTACAAAATGCCGCGGCTCCACCTCGCTTCCAAGTCTTCGGTCTTCTCCCTCCTGACGGTCCTTCTTGTCATCGCAGCCTGCGGAGGGAGTGACGGAGCCGACATCGACAAGGGAAACGATGACGGCAAAGGCAACGACGACGGCAAGGGCAACGACGACGGCAAAAGTGACGATCCCGGAGACACCCCGGGGTTCGGAAACGACGACGGCGGCACGCCTCCCACGAACCTCGAAGGACGCGATCCCGTGGACTGCGCCGAGGCGGCATCGAGCCACTCCTACGTCGGTTGCGACTACTGGCCGACGATCACTCCAAACCCGGTCAGCTCGACCTTCAAGTTCGTCGCCGCCGTGGCGAATACCGGAAAGAACGACGCCACGGTCAACGTCACGGGGCCCAACGGATTCACGAAGGCCGTGACCGTCCCCGCCGGCGAGCTCGCGAAGGTCGAGCTCCCGTGGGTAAGCGCGCTCAAGGGCCCGGACAGCAACGGCGCGACGCCTCCGACGGCGGCCCTCGTCGAGGGCGGCGCGTATCACCTCGTCAGCTCGACGCCGGTCATCGTCTATCAATTCAACCCGCTCGAGTTCCAATCCGGTAGCACCTATTCCTTGACGAACGACGCGTCGTTGCTCCTCCCGAGCACCGCGATGACGGGCAACTACCGCGTCGCCGGGATGCACGCGAGCGACGCGCCGAAGATGCCCGCGGTGCTGACCATCACCGCGACGAAGCCGAACACCAACGTCAAGCTGAAGCTGTCGAAGACGGCCGAGATGGCGGCGGCGGGACCGATCGCGGCCGCGAGCGGAGGCAGCCTCGTCGACTTCACCCTGAAGAACGCGGGGGACGTCGTGCAACTACTGACGAAGGACTCGACGAGCGCTCAAGACTTCAGCGGCTCGGTCATCCAGGCCTCCGCCGCCGTTCAGGTGATCACGAGCATCCCGTGCATCTACCTGCCGAAGGACAAGGCAGCCTGCGATCACATCGAAGAGACGGTCCCCCCGGCCGAGACGCTCGGGAAGAAATACGTCATCGCGCCGCCGACCGGAGACGACGGGAAGATCGCGGGGCAAGTCGTCCGCATCTTCGGGAACCAGGACGGCACGAAGCTCACCTACAGCCCCTCGAAGCCGTCCGGTTGCCCCGACACGCTGAACGCCGGGCAGGTCGCCGACTGCGGGATCGTCAAGGATGCGTTCGTCATCGAGGGCACGAGCGAGTTCGCGATCCAGAGCTACCTCCTGGGCGCCCAATACAACCATCCCGGGTTCTTCGATATGTTCACCAACAACAAAGGTGATCCCTCGCAAACGACCTATCCGGCCGTCGAGCAATTCCGTAAAAACTACATCTTCCTCGCGCCGACGACGTATCCGGTCCTGTGGGCCGACGTCACGGCGCCCCAGGGCACGACGCTCACTCTCGACGGAGCGCCCGTCACCGCGACTTGGGAGCAAATCGGAAGTAGCAATTACGGGATCTATCGCCTGGATCTCACCAAGAGCGGCAAGGACGGCGTCCACAAGATCGAATCGCCGGAGCCCGTCGGAGTTCAGGTCCTCGGGTACGGCTCCAACACGACCTTCCAATACCCCGCGGGCTTGAACCTGAGCATCATCGCGAAGCCGCCGACCGTCAACTGACCGTCGACGAGCGGAGAGCGACGTGGCGCGCGACGACGCGCCCCTGGTCGCTCTCCCTGCCGATACCGAACGACTCGAGGGCGAAGGCTCCGTGCGATGCTGCGTCGTGGGGGACTCGACGAAACACGCTCGCGGCGGCTCTTGTGGCCGTCGCCAGCGGTTTCGGCGAACGTGGTGCGGCCAACGGATACCGTCGGACGCCGTCGTTCGCCATGCGCACCTCTCGTGCGACGCACGCACGTGCACACCGATGGTTTTCCTGTGCACCAGACTGGAAGAAGTTTCCATCGCACGCGGACAGAGGACTGTTCAGATCTTTGAACAAGCCTCCCGCACGACGCCCGCACGACGATAGGGATCCTCGGAAAATCCTCGATGCCCTCGGTGCAACGACGGTGATTCGTGGGCTTGGCTCGTGAATTGCTGTAGTCCTACAAAATGCCGCGACTCCATCTCGCCTCCAAATCTTCGTTCCTCTCCCTCCTGACGGTCCTCCTCATTGCAGCCTGCGGAGGGAGCGACGGAGCCGACATCGACAAGGGAAGCGATGACGGCAAAGGCAACGACGATGGGAACGGAAACAACGATGGGAACGGCAACGACGACGGCCCCTCCTTCGGCGACGGCAACGACAAGCCGGGCAGCAGCGGCAACTCCGAAGGTCGCGATCCGGTGGACTGCGCGGAGGCCGCGTCTTCTCACTCGTACGTCGGCTGCGACTATTGGCCGACGGTGACGCCCAACCCCGTGGCGGCGTCTTTCCATTTCGTCGTCGCGGTCGCGAACACGGGCACGAAGGACGCGAACGTCACCGTCACCGGCCCCAACTCCTTCAACAAGACGGTCACGGTTCCCGCCGGCACGCTGTCGAAGGTCGAGCTGCCTTGGGTCAGCCAACTCAAAGGCCCCGAGAGCAACGGTGATCAGCAGCCGACGGCGACCGTCCTGCCGAACGGCGCGTACCACCTCGTCAGCTCCTCGCCCGTCATCGTCTATCAATTCAATCCGTACGAGTACGAGCTGAGCGGCAAGAACTCGTACACGAACGACGCGTCGCTGCTCTTGCCCAGCACGGCCATGACGGGCAACTACCGCATCGCGGGCATGCACTCGTTCAAGAGCACGACGCTCTTCATCTTCACCGTCGCCCAGCCGACCGTCCTGACGGTCACCGCGACCGCCCCGAACACGAAGGTGAAGCTGCGCCTCTCGTCGACGGGCGCCATGGTCGCGGCGGGGCCCGTCGCGGCAGGGGCCGCCGGCTCGCTCGTCGAGTTCACGCTGGCCAATGCCGGTGACGTCGCGCAACTGCAAACCCCCGGCAAGAACGACAACGAAGACTTCAGCGGCTCCGTCCTCCAGGCGGACAAAGCCGTTCAGGTGATCACCAGCGTCCCCTGCATCTACTTGCCGAAGGACAAGGCGGCTTGCGATCACATCGAAGAGACGCTCGCTCCGGCCGAGTCGTTCGGAAAGAAGTACGTACTCGGCACGCCGACGGGCTTCAACGGCCAGGCGGCCTCGCAAGTGGTGCGCCTCTTCGGCAATCAGGACGGCACCAAACTCACCTATTCTCCCAAGAAGCCCGCGGGCTGCCCCGACACGCTGTCGGCCGGACAAGTCGCCGACTGCGGAGTCGTCGGCGAGAGCTTCGTCGTCGAAGGCGACAAGGAGTTCACCGCTCTCACCTTCCTCCTCGGCGCGTCGTATTACACGGCGAGCAACCCCAACCAAATGGGAGATCCGTCGCAGACGTCGCACCCCGCCGTCGAGCAATTCCGCAAGAACTACATCTTCCTCGCGCCGCCGAGCTACCCGTCCCTCTGGGCGGACGTCACCGCGCCCAAGGGATCGACGCTCACCCTCGACGGCAATCCCGTCACCGCGACGTGGGAGCAAATCGGAGACAGCGGCTACGGTGTTTTCCGATTGGATCTCACCAAGAGCGGCAAAGACGGCGTGCACTCGCTCACCTCGACGCAACCCGTCGGCGTCCAGGTCCTCGGTTACGGTTCGTACACGACCTTCCAATATCCCGCAGGCCTGAACCTAAACCTCATCGCGAAGCCGCCGGGAGTCAACTGACCGCCGCAAATCCCGCCCGATGACGCGTCGGCGGCGTGTCCGCAGCGGATCCGCATCGAGAGCTGTTAGACTGCGAGGCATGCTTCGACGTGTCGGCAGCGGGCTCTCGGTTCTCCTCGTCATCGCGGCGTGTGGCTCCGATGCCCCCGACGACGACGGGGGCGACGACGGCGCGTTCGGAAATGGAGCGGACGCGGGCTCGGGCAAAGAAACGCGCGATCCCGTCAATTGCGACGAGGCCAAGACCACGATGTCGTACGTCGGGTGCGACTATTGGCCGACGATCACGCCGAACATCGTCGCCAGCTCCTTCGCGTTCACCGTCGTCGTCGCCAACACGGGCGCGGCAGAGGCCAAGGTCACGGTGACCGGACCGAACGCCGTCGACCAGCAAGTCACGGTCGCCAGCGGCGCGCTCGCGAAGATCGAGCTCCCTTGGGTGCCGGAACTCAAAGGCGGCGATTCGCAGAAGTTCGAGCTCCCGCCATCCCCCGCCACCGTCGTCGTCCCGAAGGGTGCCTACCACCTCGTCGCCTCGCGGCCGGTCATCGTCTACCAATTCAACCCGCTCGCGTTCGAGGCCAAGGACAAGGGCGCGTGCAGCGGCGACGTGGAGTGCCTCAACTCGTATTCGAACGATGCGTCGCTCCTCTTGCCGAGCACCGCGATGCGCAATTCCTATCGGGTGACCGGCATATCGGGGAGCGTGACGTTCGCGTCGGTCGTCTCCGTCACGGCGACGGCGCCGCAAACGTCGGTCACCGTCCACCTGTCCAAGTCCGCCAAGGTGAAGGCGTCCGTCGCCGGCGCGGCGATCCCGGAGACGAACGCCGGCGGGAAACTCCAGTTCACGCTCGCCAACGCGGGTGACGTCGCACAACTCGTGACCCCCGACGATTCGAGCGTCGACCTCAGCGGATCGCTCGTCGCGTCCGACAAACCCGTCCAGGTCATCACCAGCGTCCCGTGCACCTTCGTGCCGGCCGACATCGGGACGTGCGATCACGTCGAAGAGACCGTTTTGCCGGCCGAAGCGCTCGGCAAGAAATACGTGATTTCCACCCCGACGAGCTTCGAAGGCAAGAGCACCGTCCACGTCGTCCGGCTCTACGGCAACGAAGACGGCACGAAGCTCACGTACGCCCCCGCGAAGCCGTCCAAGTGCCCGAGCGAAATCGACGCCGGCGAAGTGGTCGATTGCAATGTCGTCGACCGATCGTTCGTGGTCGAAGGCAGCGCCGCGTTCGGCGTGAGCTCGTTCCTCGTGGGGTCGACGTACACCGGCAACGACGTCACGACGGGCGATCCGTCGCAAACGACATTTCCGTCCGTCGAGCAATTCCGAAAGAAATACGTCTTTCTCGCGCCGACGGATTACCCGATTCGATTCGCCGACGTGACGGCGACGGAAGGCACGACGTTGACGTTGAACGGCAAGACCGTCGACGCGCCGTGGGAGAAGATCGGCGACGGCCCGTACGGCGTCGTTCGCGTCTCGTTGAAGGGAACGGGCAAGGACGGCGCGCATGTCCTCACCGCGACGAACCCGGTCGGCGTTCAAGTGCTCGGCTATGCCTACGCGACGAGCTTCGAATACCCAGCCGGGTTCAACCTCGATTTGCTCGCGCCGCCGCCGCAAGCGCCCCGTTGAGGGCGCCGCGGCGTCACGAGCCCCGGCGTCGACGACGGGACCCGACTCGCGAAGCTCGCGAGCGTTACAGGCCCATGAGCTTGGCGACGTAGTAGCGCATCGTCTCGGTCGTGCCGCCACCGATGCGGAGGAGGCGCTGATCGCGCCACGCCCGCGCGATGTCGAACTCTTCGACGTAGCCGGCGCCGCCGTGGAACTGCAGGCACTGGTCGATGACCTCCGAGCCGAGCTCTCCGACGAAGATCTTCGCCAGGCTGATGAGGCGCACCGTGTCGAAGCTGATGGGCTGCTTGTTCACGTACTTTTCTTCGTTGTACGCCTCGACGGCCTTGTACGTGAGCGCGCGCGCCGCTTCGACCTTCGCGGCCAAATCGACGAACTTGTGCTGCCAGTATTCGCGCTTGATGATCGGCTTTCCGAACGCCGAGCGATCGCGCCCATAGGCGATCGACTGGTCCATCGCGATTTGCATGCCCGAGCACGCGCTCGCGCACGCGATGAGGCGCTCCGACTGGAAATTCTGCATCAAATACATGAATCCCTGGTTCGGCTCGCCGAGCATGTAGCGCTGGGGGACGCGCATGTCCTCGAACGCGAGCTCCGCGGTGTCGCTCGCGTGATTGCCAATCTTCTTCAGCTTCTTCGAAATGTGGAATCCCTTCGTGTTCGTCGGGACCAGGAAGAAGCTGCAGCCGTGCGCGCCGGCCGCCGGATCCGTCTTCACCAGGAGCGTCACGAAGTCGGCGCGCGTGCCGTTCGTGATGTACGTCTTCGCGCCGTTGACGATCCAGTCGTCGCCGTCGCGCTTCGCCCAGGTCTGGATGCCGGCGACGTCGCTGCCCGCGTTGGGCTCCGTCACGCCGAGCGCCGCGATCTTCTCGCCGCGGAGCGCGGGCGTCAGGAACTCGGCGATCTGCTCCTTCGTCCCGAGATCGCCGATGACGGGGGTGGCCATGTCGCTCTGGACGAGCAGGCCCATCGTCACGCCGGCGGAGCGTCCTTTCGGGAGCTCTTCGGCCTTCGCGACGCTGAACCAGTAGTCGCCGCCGGCGCCGCCCTGCTCTTCCGGGTAGTGCGCGCCGAAGATGCCGAGCTCACCCGCCCGAGCGAAGACCTCGTTCGGGAAGAGCTCGTCACGCTCCCACGCGTCGGCGTTGGGGGCGAGCTCCTTGAGGGTGAACTGGCGAACGGTGTTTCGAAACTGCTCGTGCTCTTCGCGGAACGGGGTAGGCATGACCGATATTTCGTACACGAAATATCGGCAAGCGCAAGGTCGAGCGCACGGCGAGGCCTCCGACGACGCATCGTCGGCCCGTACCGCGGACGCTCGTCGCGCCGCCTGCGATCAGCGCGCGCGCTTCTTCGCCGCCGTTTTCTTCGTGGCCTTGGCCGGCTTCTTCGCCGCCGATCGCTTCGGGGCCGCGGCCTTCTTCGCCGTCTTGCGCGCCGGCGCCTTCGTCGCGACGGCCTTCTTCGCGCTCGCCTTCACGCCAGCCTTCGCCGCCTTGCCCCGCGCCGGCGACGTCTTCTTCGTCGACGCTGCCTTCGCCGCGAGCTTCGGCGCGGCTTTCTTCGTCGACGTCTTCGCGGGAGCCTTCGCGGCCGCCGCCTTCTTCTTCGTGGCGACCGTCTTCGCCGCCGCCTTCTTCGCGCTCGGCTTCGCGCCAGCCTTCGCCGCCTTGCCCCGCGCCGGTGCCGCCGTCTGCTTCGACTTGCTCGCGCCCCCGCGCTTGCCCGCCCGCGCACCCACGGCGGGCTTCGCGGCGCCCGTCGTCCCGTTCACCATCGGACGCGACGCGCGCTCGCGCTCGGCCTTCCGCGCCTCGAGCGTCTCGCGCACGCGATCGTCGAAATCCTCGAAGTCGAACGGCTTGTCGATGTACGCGTCGGCGCCGTAGAGCGGGCTCGTCATCTGATTGAGGTTCTCGCCGATCCCCGTCAGCATGACGACGCCCGTGTGCGCGAGCTGGTCGTCGTGGCGGATCTTCCGGCAGATCTCCCACCCGCTCATCCCCGGCATCATGACGTCGAGGACGACGAGATCCGGCTTGTGCTCCTGCGCGAGGCGCCAGGCTTCGTCGCCATCGGACGCCTGCAGGACGGTGAACGACGGTGACTCGAAACGACGAAGGTGACGGACGACGAGCTCGAGCATCGAGGGTTCGTCATCGGCCACGAGAACGCGCAGACTCGAGCTGGACATGACCGCTACTATCGAAGGACGCAGCCTGGGAGGTCAAGAGGCGGATCGAAGATCCGTACGGCAAATCATCGGGCGCGGTCGTCCCCGTGCGGTGCCGTGGCCGATCGCGACGTCTTCGCCGCACGGCGCGCGACGGCCCCCACGTCGCGAACCGGCCGCCCGGCTCTCCTCATCGACCGGTCGCGAGACCGGCCGACCCGCTCATTCGTCGCGGAATTTCGTCGGGACGCGCGACGTCGACTCGACGAGCTGCTTCGACGCGTTCACGTACTTGACCATCGTGGGCATGTGCCCCTTGGTCAACTTGAGCTTGCCCTGCATGAGCGCCTTCGTCGGGTCGATCTCGCGCTTGATGACCTGCTTCCACTGCGCGTAGCTCGCCACGACGACGAAGGGGGCGGTTTGCTCGGCCTCCTTGGCGGGCAGGAGCTTGCACTCCCGGCAGGCGCCTTCGTGGACGTCGAGCGCCATCGCGAGATCTTCGGCGATCCCGAGCGACGGCTCGGCCTTCACGACCATGGCGACGACGCCGTGCGTCCAGTCCTTGCCGGCCTTCTTGTATTCGGTGTTCGCGTTGATGGCGTCGCGGTACGCGGCGACCCATTCGTTGGAGGGGAAGTCGAATGCCATGGCGGGCTCCTTATACCCGACCTGACGAACTTTGCGATGGCCGTCGACGGTCACCGATGGCCGCCGACGGGCCCCGCGCCGGACGCGCGGAACGGGCCGAGATCACGGGGGTCACGGAGACGGCATGACGGTGACGTTCGCGGTCGACGTGGTGTTCCTTGCGCGGAACGTGACGACCGCCGAGCCGGGCTTGCGCGCGAGCGCGACGAAGAGCCGGCATTTGTCGCGGACGGAACGGATCTCCGCGACGGCGGTATCCGAAGAGCTCACCGCGGGGCAAAGGTCCATCTCCTTGTCTTCGTCGTCGTACGACTGGACTTCGAGGACGAGCAAGTCTCCCTCGAGGATGGCGGGGTTGTCTTTGAGCTCGGGCGTTTCGAAGGCGTCCGCGCGCGACGTGATCTTGACGGACTTCGGCGACGGCTCTTCCCCGCAACCCGCGACGAACGCCGAGGCCACGACGAGCGCCGACGCGCCGGCCAAGGAACGAAGCTTTCGAGCGTTCACGGCGCACCTCCATCGTCCGTCGCGGCATCGTCGCCGGCGTCATTCCCCGCGTCTTCGGAGGCATCGCCTTCCGCGGACGCATCGTCCGAGCCATCGGTCGCACCGGCGTCCCAAGACCATTCGGGTTGAACCACGACACGCAGCGACGTACTTGCCGACCGATACGCGACGTGAAGGACGGTCTCCCCGACGCGTTCCATCGTCAGTTTGCAACGACCGTTCGAGAGGGACTCCATCGACACGATCGTCGGGTCATCGACCGTCCACGCGGGTTGGAAGGCTCCCCCGAGCGAGATCCCGTCGGCATCTTGGGGGAGAGCGAGGACGACGATCGACGTGGAGGGCGACCAGGTCGCGGTGCCGGGTTCGGTGAAATCGACGTAGAGTCGGTTCCCATCCGAGATCCGAAACGACGCGGGTTCGGCGACGCGCAGTCGAATCGCGTCGATCATGACGTCCTTGTCACTCGCGAAGAACCCGACGCGACCGGCGCGGAGGGCGCGGAACGAGGTGCCGATCGTGTCGACGGCCTTGTTGGACACCGTCTGGACCGGCCACGAGGTGTCATCGTTGTCCATGTAGGTCAGGCCGAAGGTCCCTCCCACGACGACGGGGGGCGGGGTCGAAGGCGCCGGATCGCAACTCCCGTCGCTTTCGCGCGTGCACACGTAGTGGAAGTTGCCATTGCCCGTGAGGCTGGTGGGCGATTGGCAACCACCTCCGTCGTTCTGCGAGAAGCACCCCGCCACGAGCACACCGGCGATCGGCCCGAACGCCCACCGCGTGCGTCTCCTGGATTCTTCGAAGGAAGGCATGGGCCGACCCTAAAGCAGAGTTCGTGCCACCGAAAAAGTCATTCCGAACCGCCGGAATTCGACCTGTTGCCCACGTGCCCATGATCCACGTGTCCAAGCCATGTGAACGTCGGTTCCCGAGGAGGCGCGACGCGAAACGGTCGCGACGCGAGCGCTTACGAAGCCTGCGTGAAATTCCAATCCGAGCGGCGAGCGAAACGCGAACGAGGCGCGAACGAGGCGCGAACGAGGCGCGAACGAGGAAAAGATGCGCGGGCGCGCCAAGCCTCGCACATCGCGCGTGTCCGAGAATAGACTGCGGCCCCGGCTCTCCCATGAGTACGCCTTCCCAACCCGAGCTCGCTTCGCTCTCCGAAAGCGACGACGGCGATCGGCCGTCGATCACGGAAGTCAACGGAACGGTCGCTCACTTCGAGATGGCCTACAGCCCCGACGAGAGCGATCGGTTCCGTTTCGGTCCGCCATTCTCGCAGCGCGTCGGCTCACTCCTCTTTCTGGCGGCGGCGATTGCGGTCATCGCCGCGGTCGGCATGGCGTACGCCGGGATCGGCGGCTCGCGGCTTCGCACGTGGGTCGTGGAGGACGACGGTCACCGCGTCATCGGCGCCGCTCCGTTCGCCGCGCTCCTCTTGATTTCCGCCGTGGGGACCGTCGTGCGCGCGGGCATGCGGGGCGTCATCGTCACGGCGGCGGGGATCGAAGCTCGCTACATTTTGCCGATGGGCGTCCCGCGCGTGCGCAAGTGGACTTGGTCGCAGATCGATCGGTTCCTCTTCGACGAGGCGAGCACGATGCTCGAGCTGTGGGACGGCACCTACGAACAGCTCCCGAAGGTCGCCGAGAAGTCGAAGCTCGACGAGCTCCTCCAGCGCATCGCGGCGGCGCGCGGCAAGCGGATCACGGTGCTTCGCGATGACGTACGATGAAGACGTCGTCGATGAAGAGGCATTCGCCCTCGTCGGCGGGCGCGCGAAACGAAACGTCGATGGCCGCCGCGGCCGATGGCAGCGTGAACGGCACGGAGACGAAGACGTAGCCGCGCCGGATCGTCACCGTCGCCGACGCGCGTAGGGTCCCGTCGGACGTGGCGGCGACGATGGCCGCCGTCGCGCGATCGGGGGACGGTCGATCGGACCGCTGCCCGAGCCAACCGGAGAGCATGTAGGAGCCCGCCGCGAGCGGACCGATCGTTCGGGCGAGCGCGATGGTGCGTTGCGTCCCGGCCGAGCAGATCCGACACGCGAACGACCCCGCGTGAGGCGGGACGGAACGAATGGCGTCGGCGCCGTCGGGGAGCCATTCGTTGCACGCCGCGCTCGCGGCTTCGAAGGTGCCCTTCAAGACGGGCGAGGATTCGCCGGCGTCGACGTCGAGCACGCCCTCGGGGCCGTAGGGCTCGTCGGACGCTCCGGGCTCGTCCGTCGGCGTGGGCTCGTCCGTGGGCGTGGGCTCGTCCGTCGGCGTGGGGGACGGCGTGCGCGGAACGCTCGGGGACGGGCCGACGACGTCGTTCACCACCTCGTCCGAATCACCCGAACAAGCCGACAGCGCGCCGGAGAACGCGCCGATCGCACAAGCCGATGCGGCGACGAAGGGAACGAACCGAAGACGCATCCTGGAAAGCTAACGTCCGGATCGCGCGGCACCTTGGTCGCGCTCGCTCTTTTCGCGCAGGTCGCCGAGATCGCGCCGCTTCTCGATGCGAGCTCGCGCTCCGATCGCGGGGAGGAGCCCGTCCGTGAGCGCGCGGCTGGTCGCGCTTCGGAAGCCTTGGTATGAGCGAACGGTCATGCTCGGACGACGCGTCATCCCGGAAGCTACCGCCGCACGTCGGCTGGGTCCGTTCTGCGCCGCGATCGTCGTGCTGATCGGATGCCGCGATCGCCCCGCGCCGTCGGCGCCGGCGACGGGACGCGAAGGAGCGAACGAAGCCGACGCCGGCACGAAGGAAGCCCGCGCCGAAGCGTCCTCGGCGCCCGCACCGAACGGCGCGCCGGGCACGCCCACGAACTTCGTCAACTTCGTCCCTGAGCGCGTTCAAGGCGAAGGGACCGCGATGGGAACGCACCTCGCGTTCGCGGCGTACACGACGGAGGGCGTGCCTTCGGCCAAGGTGCGGGCGGCCTTCGACGCCGCCATCGCCGAGATCCGACGCATCGAGACGTTGATGACGACGTGGCGTCCCGACGCGGAGCTCTCGAAGGTCAACGCCGCGGCGGGGACGTCGGCCGTCGCCGTGAGCGACGAGACCCTGGCCATCGTCAAGAAGTCCCTCTGGGCGAGCGAGCTCTCGTCGGGCACGTTCGACATCACGTTCGAGACGCTCCACGGGCTTTGGAAGTTCGACGAAGATCTCGACCCGCATCCCCCGAGCGAAAAAGACATCCGCGAACGATTGCCATTCGTGGGATATCGAAATATCCAAATCGACGAAACGAACAAAACGATTCGACTCGCCAAGAGCGGGACGCGCATCAGCCTGGGCGGCATCGCGAAGGGATACGCCGTCGACCGCGCCGTGAAGGTCCTCGACGACGCGGGGTTGCATTCCTTCTTCGTGCAAGCCGGCGGCGATCTCTTCGCGCGCGGCAAAAAGCCCGATGGCACGGATTGGCAAGCAGGTATTCGCGACCCGCGCGGCGAGGATGGTCGCTATTTCGGAAAGATATCGCTCTCCGATCACGCCTTCAGCACGGCGGGGGACTACGAGCGGAGCTACATCGCCTCTGGGAAGCGCTACCACCACATCATCGATCCGCGCACCGGGCACCCGGCGACGGCCTCGCGCAGCGTGACGATTTGGGCGAAGACGGCGCTCTTGGCCGACGCCATCGACGACGCGGTCTTCATCCTCGGGCCGAAGAAGGGCCTCGAGCTCGTGGAGTCGCTCGACGACGTCGGCGCGGTCATCGTCGACGCGAAGAACAACCTCTGGGTGAGCGAGCGGCTGCGAGGCAAGCTCCAGCTCGTCGACGCGCCCAGCGACGGCCCTTAGCTCAGCGGAGCGAGCGGACGAGGCGCGCGGCTTCCTCGAGATCGCGCGCGGAGCGGACCTCGAGGACGGCCGTGCATTTCGGCGCGTAGCGAGGCATCGCGCTGTCGCCGGTCGCCCAAGCGGCGCGGGGCTCGGGACAGAGCCAGACGAGCGCACGCGCGCGCGCGACGATGTCGTCGAGCACGGAGACGCCGGGATCTTGGTAGTTCGAACGACCGTCGCCGACGATGACCACGGTCGTCCGGCGATCGACGTCGCGGAGCACGCCGTCGCGGAACGCGCGGAGGGCGCGACCGTAGTTCGAATTGTGCGTGATGGGGACGACGGCTCCCGAGACCGCACGCGCGAGCGCGGCTTCCGGCGGCAACTCGTCGAACAGGCGAGTCGTTTCGCCGAGCTCGCTCACGAAGACGAACGAGCGCGTCCCGGAGAACAACGATTGCGCGGCGAACGTCAGCTCGAGCATGAACGCCGCGACGCTGCGCACCGATTCGCTCACGTCGCAAAGGACGACGAGCTTCGGCTTGTCGCGTCGGCGCGCCTTTCGCGCGAGGTCGAAGGGGACGCCGCCGGTGCGCATCGACCGGCGGAGCGTCGCGCGGACGTCGATCCGACCGCGGCGGGCGCGGCGCCGTCGCACGCTCTCGCCGCCGCGGAGGCGCTCCACGAAGACGCGCACGGCGCGGCGAACCTCCCGCGAAGCTTCCTCGTCGAGGGACACGAGCGGCGCCGAGAGCACGTCGTCGGGTGAAGCGGGCGCGAGAGATCGGCGCTCGAGGGTGTCTTGCACGAACGCGCGCACATCGTCGGACGCGAGCGTGATTTCCCGCTCGAGCGCGCGGAGAACGACCTCGGCGCGTTCGGCCCCGAAGGCGTCCGTCAAGCGCGCGCGAAAGGCTTCGAGCTCGCTCTTCGCGCGCCAGGTGCCAAGCTGTTCGAGCAGCTTGTGCGTGAAGAATCCCGCCTGAAGAGGGCTCTGCATGCCCTCGAGCGCACGCGCGGCAGACGCGAGCTGCAAGAGACGATCGAGCTCCGCGCCCCGCCGAACGAGCGCCCCCAGCGTCCCCTGCGGCGTCGTCTTCGCGTAGGTCTCCAGCAAGAGCTTCACGTCATCGATTTCGACCGACGTGAGCCCGTCCTCCGCGAGGCGCTCCCACAGATCACGACGCGCGCGATGCGCGAAAAAGTCGTCGAACGCCGCGTCGAACCTCGCGCGCTCGCGCGGACGTTGGACCACGACGGCGGCGATCGCTTCGCGCAGCATGTCGCGCGACGAAAACCCGACGAGCCGAACCGCGCGCACGACGTCGATCGCCTGCGACGTCGCGACGACGATGCCCGCCCGACGGAGCATCCACAGGAGCTCGTCGAGCATGCGAAGCACGGCGCTCTCGTCGATCATGAACGAAGGTTAGCAGCCTCCACAAATGCGGCTAATGATCGCATGTGTCGCGCCGCGAACGAGCCGCCTCGCTCCGCCCGGTGCGCCATGCAACGTATGCTCATGGATTCCAAGTATCCCCATTATCACCATTGAACGAATATTTCGGCTTCAGCTTGCCGTACGAGGTTCTCCGCCTCTATATCCGCATGTCGCCTGCTGACAGCGCGGACGCCGCCAAGCGACAAATCAGAAAGGGGGAGCGATCGTGAAGAGCCATTCTCGGCGACGATGGTTTTGGACGCTGGCCGTAGGTGTCCTGGGTGGGATTTCCTGTGTGTCGAATCTGCCGACGGATGAGGAAGACGTCGCCTCACAGGCCTACCGCCTCGAGACCGACGGCGGCATGGAGAAGGCGAAGGAGAGCAGTCCACCGTCATCTTTGTCGCCATCTTCGCTGACGATGGAGTGGGATCTCGATGAAGGCGTCACGGTCGATACGACTTCGTCCGTGTTGCGTTTGGTCGTACGGAATCACGAAGAAGATCCTATCGAGGGGCACGTTTCCCTCGATATCATTGGTCTTAACGCAAAGCGAACCGTCGACCTCGGCGCACACGTGGTCGCAGCCCACGACACCATTTCCCTCACATGGGCGCCCGCGTCGAGCCCCATCGCCCCCATCGGAACCGTCGCTCGCGTGACGGCGCGTGTGCGATTCACTCGGAACGATGTCACGCCAACGATCCCAGCCGATCGTCTCTTCATCGCTTTCTCGAGCGATGAGCAGCAAGTGTTTGTGTCCTCCAAAGACGGAAATGCGGTTCAACTCGCCTCCCTTGGACTGTGGACGACGGGAAAGAACTCCGCCATCCCGAGCGCCTCGGATCGAGGCGCCATGGTGGCCGCACTTGGAGTCCGGAAAGGGAAACTCGACGGAAAGCCCATCGATGAAACCTCAGCCGACGTAGCTCGACGCGCATTGACACTCGATGGGGACGATTCGAAGAAGGAAGCACTGGTTTCAGGACCGACGATCTCTGTCGAAACGGAGCCTGCGCTCGACGAAGAAACGAACGTCGTCGCCAAACCGTCCGGCCCGGTTCCGCTGGCCACTTGCCCCGCAGGCACCCCTCCTGCCGTCACCGTCCCTATCTGTGTCGAATGGGCGCCCGACGGCTTCCTAGACCTGAATGTCTACAGCTCATCGGTGCCATACGAGGACATCGATCCCAGTATGCAACCAGCAGCGTACGCCCAGACGACGATCTACGATGGGTCCACGCAAGTATGGAGCGGGCGCCTCGACGCGAACGGCTGCAGTTCCGCGGTGACGATTTGCCCGTCCCTCGCCTCGATGAGCGTCTCGTCGTATTCGATTCAACGACCTTCACAGTTCAATGGAACGACGTTTACGCCAGCCTCCCGCGAATATCGGATCTCTCCCAGTTACAGTCATCAGGCCATGCTCTTTTTCGCGTCGACGTCGACCGGAACGCTCGCGCGCGCCGAGGTGCGTCCCAGCACGGATTCGAGCGAGCGCGCGGTTCGCGTCGCTTCGATCGTCAGTCGTATCCTCACGATGGCAGACAACGGCGTAGCAACGGCGATGCAAGCCGACTTTCTTCCTGTCCACACGGAAAATGGATGTATGTACCAGGGAACGTGCTCGCACGGGTTCACGTATGACGGCGGGCCCACGGGCGGCCCCTACTGCGGAGAGGCATGCGCTGACGACACGGTGGTCTGGTTTGGGCCATCGTTACGAAAGTTGCCCAACGGAGGCTACGAACCGACGGGGGTTCACACGACCTCTTCGGCGTACATCATCGCCCACGAACTCGGACATTCCGCGCAGTATACCGCCGAAGGCAATCCTGTGAGCGACCAGTACATTGACACCCCAGACTCCGGCCGTTGCTCTTGCGATCACGTCAGCAACGGCAACCGCGTCCATTGCCTCCAGTCACGCCACCCTCATCGAACAGCAAATATTGAAGGGTTTGGCCATCACTACGCCACGCGCGTGATGAACGAGCGCGGGACGGATGCTCGATTCACGTACTACAAGACGTACCGCAACGTCACTTGGACGCAGCTGCCCTTCGGCTGGTTCGCATTTGACACGGCTCCGACCGCGCCACCCATTCCCGTACGCGCGGGGGGCCCCTATGTCTCTCCCGCCTACCCGTCGAAGCCTGGTTGGGTAAACACGTTTTGCGGCCAAGCCTCCCACAGCAGCGAGTACGACTGGATGACGTTCTTGTGGGCCGTCAATGGGACCGCAACATCGTCGACGCGTTCTTCAATGGAGGATCTTTTCGCAATTTTTGGAAATCCAGCAATCAAGACAACATTCACAAGCACTCAAATCGCATCCTCGGCAACGGCCCGACTTGGCGCAGGAAGCGCCAAGTTGACACACTTCTCAGCCAAATTCACATCCAACGGCCTAAACCTTTAATTTAATGAACATGCGAGCCCGAATCCAATCGGCCGTGCTCATAGGCGCATCATTCGCGTTGTCGTGCAGTAAATCACTCACCGTAGTTCCGAAAGATGCGGCGCCAGACATGGGCACCCATGATGCGACCTCTCGCACTCCATCGTCTTGTCAACATGGTCCAGTGAACCCCAACTGCCACGATGACTACTGCCTCATTCCAGCAGGCTGCTTCGTGCGGGGCTCCCCGACGACAGAATTCGATCGTGGGCGATACACCGAAGACGAACGCGAAACTCACCTCACCCATTCGTTCGTGATGCAGCAGCACGAGACGACGCAAGCCGAGTGGACGGCCATGGGATTCAAGAACCTCGCGGGGACCATCAAGTCCGCCGACGGCACCGACTGTCTCGAACCTTCATGCCCCGCTTCCACCATGACCGTCTTCGAGGCTGTCGCTTACGCCAACGCCCTCTCCGACAAGCACGGGCTTCCCCACTGCATCGAGCTCGAAGGATGCTCGGGTACCGTCGGCGTGGACTTCCGATGCTCCGGCTATCACCAAACCACCGGCTCCTACTACGAATGCACCGGGTTCCGCTTCCCGACCGGGGCAGAGTTCGAGTACGCTATACGGGCGGGAACGCGTACCACCTTCTATTCTGGCGATTTTTCAGTACTCAGCACCGAGTGTGTCGGCATCGACCACCTTGATGAGACGGCTTGGTACTGCAGCAATGCTGGTAAGGTGACACACCCGGTCATGTTGAAGTCCCCGAACCCTTGGGGACTTTTCGACATGATGGGTAACGTCAACGAGCTCGTCTTTTCTAATCCTTTCGATTCCAACCATGGATACGACCCAGAGACGGATCCGGATGCAAAAATTCCAACATCTGCGCTCGTAGCTTGGCGCGGCGGACCGTATTTCGCATGGCCAACGATCATGCGGTCGGCAAATAATGGAATTTTAGGTTTCGCCTTGCCGGAAGGTCGAGACCAACGCGACGACAAGGCCACATCCCTGGGCTTCCGCCTCGTCCGCACCGTAACGCCCGAGCAAGCCGCAGCGTGGTGAACGACTCGCATCGACTTCCTACCTACTTCGTCGGCATCGTGCTTTTGCTCGCGTCGTGCAAAGCAACTCCGGGTGGTCCGCAAGGCCCTCTCGTGGAGTCCGACGTCGCGGACGCGGGCGAGCTCAATCCGCTCTATCCCGCCTCGTGTCAGCACGTCGAGGTCAAGCCAGACTGTCACGACGACTACTGCCTGATCCCATCAGGCTGCTTCGCGCGCGGTTCGCCTGAGACAGAATTTGAGAGAGGAAGGTACACCGAAAACGAAAAGGAAGTGACTCTCACCCATCCACTCCTCATGCAGCAACACGAAACCACCCAAGCCGAATGGATGGGTATGGGATTCGCGAATCTCGCAGGGACCGTCAAGTCGAGTGACGGAAGCGACTGCCTCGAACCTTCCTGCCCGGCTTCCACGATGACCTTCTTCGAAGCCGTCGCCTTTGCGAACGCTCTTTCCGACAAGCATGGCCTTCAACACTGTATCGAGCTCGAGGGTTGTTCTGGAACCATTGGTGTCGACTTCCGCTGTTTGGGCTCTCATCAAACGACCGACTCGTACTACGACTGTACGGGCTTTCGTTTTCCAACCGGTGCGGAGTTCGAATACGCCCTACGTGCTGGCACTCGGACGACGTTCTATTCTGGAGATTTTTCTCCACTCAGCACCGAGTGCGTCGGAATCGATCACCTCGACAAGACGGCTTGGTACTGCAACAATTCCGACAAAATCACCCATCCCGTCATGCGAAAAACACCGAACCCGTGGGGGCTCTTCGACATGATGGGGAACGTCAGTGAGCTCGTCGTGTCGGATCCGATGG
The DNA here is from genome assembly GCA_044226145.1 of Labilithrix sp. GTDB lineage: Bacteria > Myxococcota_A > Polyangia > Polyangiales > Polyangiaceae > Labilithrix. The sequence continues at coordinate 30,759 of JBGAHN010000046.1, forward strand.
AACCCACCGTTGGCGAGGATTCGGAGACGGATCCTGGCGCAAGAATTCCGACGTCTAACATCGTGGCGTGGCGCGGTGGCCCGTATTTCGGATGGCCGACGCTCATGCGGTCCGCGAACAATGGCACGCCCGTGTTTGTCCTTACGGAAGGTCACGACCAACGCGACGCAAAAGGCTCACCCATGGGATTCCGCCTGGTACGCACGCTGACGCCCGAGCAAGCCGCTGCGTGGTAGCTGCGCGCGACGTTCAGCGGGCGCCCGGCTTCGACGGCATGCGCAGCGACGGGGACGGCACCGTCGGCGGTCGCTTCGTGGCGTCGTCGGAGGGCTCGGCCAAGAGCGCCTTGATCTTCGCCACCAGGTCGGGCTCGTCGGCCGGGGAGAAGCCGACGAAGACGTCGCGCACGATGCCGCGCTTGTCGACGAGGAGCATCGTCGGCAGCCCCGTGATCCCGTAGGCGCTCATCGTCGCGCCTTCGTCGTCGACGACGATGGGGTAGCGCATCTGCACTTGCTCGGCGAACGTCGCGGCTTTCTCGGCGGTGTCCGTCGTGATCCCCACGACGCGAAGGCCTTGCGCGCCGAACCGATCCTTGAGCGCGGAGATGCGCGGCGCGAGCATCCGGCACGGCGCGCAGAAGCTCGCCCAGAAGTCGACGAGCACGACGGAGCCGACGAGCTCCGAAGGCGACGACGGCGCCCCCACGAGCGGCTTGACGTTTTGCCATGCCGGCAAGGGCGCGCCGACGAGATCCATGCGAAGGAGCTCGTCGATCGTCGGACGCGCGGCGAGCACGATCGCGACGTCCATCGAGCGATCCTCGCGCGCGACCGTGAGCTTTTTGCGATCCCCGTCGCGCGCGGCCGCGACCTTCTGGGTGACGTCCGCCGGCTCGCGCACGGGGCCGCCTTCGAACGCGACGATCCGATCGCCCACGCGAACGCCGCCCGCTTCGGCCGGCGAGCCGCGCACCACGTGCTCGACGACGACCCCGCGATCTCCGCGCACCATCGTCACGCCGAGCCAGCCAGGGCGCGCGAAAGGCACCGGTTTGCGATCCGGCGTGGGAGGCGTCGGGACCGACGGAGATTCCCGCGACGTCGTCCCCGCATCCGCCCGCGGTTTGGCCACGTCCGGGGACGCGACGCGCGAGGGTTCGGCCCGAAGGGGCGCAGCGCCGAGCCAACAAGCAAGCGCCGCCATCGGCACCGTCCACCGCATGATCCGAAGAATCTTGCCCTCGAAAGCATCGTGGCGCCACCCACGGAGGAGCGGCGCCACGATCGGAAGTTCGTCATCTCGAACGACGAGGCGCCCTGAGCCGGCGACTTCGCGCCCACGCCCGAAGCCCGCCGCAAGCGCAAGCTCATCGGATCGAAACGAAAGGGTCTATCGAAGCGTCAAGGAAGCCGACTCAAGGAAGAAACGGAGCCCGTCGAGCGTCGAGCGAAGTGGAAGAAGAAGCGTCGAGCGAGCAACGAGAACGAAGCGAACGAAAGGAACGAAGCGAAGCAAAGAAGCGGCAAGTCAGAAGCAGTAAGCGCAAGCCAGGGAAGCGAAGGACGAAGTGGCAACCCGTCGTTTCCCGACCGAAGGCGGTAAGCGGCGCGCTCCCGATGCGTTCAAAGGGAGAAAGAAAGCATCGAGATCGCCGAGGTGGAGAGCTGCCCAGCCCTCCACGACCACTCGGAACTACCGTCGTCGGCGTCGGACGAAGCTACCTGTAAGGAAGGAACCGGAATCGAAGAACATCCGGTCGCAGCGCTCGGGTTTAAAGCAGCCGCCGTGCCATCCGGCCATTGAAAAGTAAATTCATACGGATAGGTGCTTTGGCGCGGAGCACGCGCAGGACGGGCACTGCCATCGAGGTCAGCCCCCCGGGGCGACCCCGCAGACTTTGCGAGGTTGGCACGAGACTTTCGAAGGAATCGACCGTAAGAATGTGCGTGAACGTTCCGACATCGTTGACATGACGAACGGTGCGGGTATGGTGCGCGCGTTGCCGCGGTTCACGCGGGCGCCCGTAGCTCAGCTGGATAGAGCACCGGCCTACGAAGCCGGGTGTCGGAAGTTCGAATCTTCCCGGGCGCGCTTCCTCCGATGCCACACACTCGAACCGACGAGGAGTGGATGCGAGCGGCGCTCGCCGAAGCGGACCGCGCGTCCGAACGCGGCGAGGTTCCCATCGGATGCGTCGTCGTCGGTGGCGACGGCGAGCTCTTGGGGGTCGGGTACAACCTGCGCGAGACGGACCTCGATCCGACCGCCCACGCGGAGATCGTCGCGATCCGGCAGGCGGCGCGCGCGCGGGGATCTTGGCGGCTCGCGGACGCGACCCTCTACGTCACGCTCGAACCGTGCGCGATGTGCGCCGGCGCGATGGTGAACGCTCGGTTCGCGCGGCTCGTCTACGGCTGCGACGACGCGAAGGCCGGGGCGTGCACGTCGCTCTTCACGATCGGGAGCGACGCGCGGTTGAACCATCGCTTCGAGGTTTCGCGCGGCGTGCTCGCGGACGACTGCGCCGAGCGGCTCAAGCGCTTCTTCGGCGCCCTGCGCGCGGCGGGGAAGAACGGCCGGCGCAAGTCGTGAGCCGCACTGTGCCGTGGGCGCCGTCGAGAGCGTTCAGGAGAGCGGCCAGCCTCAGTGGACGGGCTGCCACTCGGCGTCGTTCTCGTACGGATCGCGGTGCGGATCGCGGGGATCGCGCGGGGCGGTGCGGGACGTCGGCTTCGGATCGCCGGGGTGCCAGAAGAAGACGCGCTCGCCGAGGCCGGTCTCGAGCTCCCCGTCGGCGATCTTGCCGTTCTTCGCGGCGATGCGGAGGAGCGCCTGGAGGTGGCGCATCCACGATTCGGGCACCTCTTCCTTGTCGTGGAGCTTGCCGTAACGGAGCGGCGACGGCAGGAGCATCGCCAAGAAGAAGCTCTCGGTCACGTCGAGGTCGGCCGGACGGCGACCGAAATAGTAGTCGGCGGCCTGCGTGACGCCGTACACGTCGGGCCCGAACTCGACGATGTTGAGGTAGAGCTCCATCATCTCGTCCTTCGAGAACACCTGCTCGAGGTAGTCCGTCAGGATCACCTCTTCGATCTTGCGGGACAGCGTTTTTTCCCGCGAAAGAAAGAGGTTTTTCGCGAGCTGCATGGTGATCGTGCTCGCGCCTCGGACGAACCGTCGCGCCTTGAGGTTCGCGGCGATGCTGTTCCGGATCGCGCCGTGGTTGAAGCCGCGATGCTTGTAGAACGCACCGTCTTCGGTCGTGAGGACGGCGGCGACCACGAACGGGCTGATGTCCTCGAGCGCGGTCCAGTCGGCCGAGCCGGGGCCCGTCGTCGTCTCGCCGGCGGTTCCGTCGGGGTGGTAGGTGCGGTGCGTGAAGGGTTCTCGGAAACGCTCGCGCGCGAGATCGCGCGGGACCTCCGAAATGCGGCAGCGGTCGTCGATGGTGTATTCCAGGGCGAGCTTGTCGATGTCGCGGGTGTCGAACGACGCTCGCACGCTCGCGCCGAACGTCCCTTCCATGCGCGTCGCTTGCACGGTCGGGAGGAGGCCTCGCGGCGCGCTGTCGACGAGCGCCTGACACGCCGCCGGTGCCACGTCGAAGGAGAGGCCGAGGGCGAGGTGGTCGTCGGTCTCTTCGACGGTGCCGTGCGCGCGAACGTGGAGCGCTCCCATGGCGAGCTCGGCGTCGTCGACGCGCAGGTGGCCGCCGTCGTCGAGGACGCCGTGCGCCGCGACGGAGAGGTCGATGCCTCGCAGGGGCTCGGGAGACAGGCGCGCGTGGCGGACGGACAGGCCGTGGAGCGCGATTTGGCCGTCGAAGGTCAGCGCGTCGGCCGCCGCGGAGAGCGACAGCTCGCCCTTCCCTTCCAGCGTTCCTCGGCCGACGTCGAAGAGGCCCTTCGTTCCTTCTCGCACGCCGAGGAGCGCGAGCGACACGGGGCCGCCCGACAAGCGCGCCGTCACGTCGCCGGCGCCGAGCGGCAGCACGGCTTCGACGGAGAGCGGCGTGCCTCCCCCTGCCCCTCCAGCCTTCGCCGGCGAAGTCGGGGGCGCGGCGGGGTTCGGGGCCGCGTCGCTCTTGAAGGATACGCGGACGAGGTCG
>JBGAHN010000047.1:0-34904 GCA_044226145.1 Labilithrix sp.
CGGCCTCACCGGTGTTGGCCGCGCCCGCGGCGGCATCGTCCTCGACGACCGCGTAGGGTTGCGGGAGCCGTTCTTCGCAAGCCACCAGACCCGCGGTGAGCATCGCGGCGAAGAGCGTCGTCCCGGCGGACGATCGAACGAGCCGGCTGCGTCCGTGGAAGAGCACGAGCTGCGTCGGCCGGGACGTCTCGCGAGGCATGGCGCGGGATCGAATCACGTGGAGCGGAACGCCATCGTGACGGCTTCCGCCTTCGAGCACACGTGCAGCTTGCGGTAGATGCTGCGGACGTGATGGCGGACCGTGTTGACGCTCATCGTCAGCATCTTCGCGACCTCGTCGTAGGTGGCGCCCTTGGCGAAGAGATCGATGATCTCCCGCTCGCGATCGGTCAGGAGAGCGAGCATCGAGGACGTCTCGGAGCTCGGCGCGTCCGTCGTCGCGACCGAGAGCGCCGCGCGCATGGTGCCCGACGAGCTCTGGCGCGCGCGAAAATCGTCGAGCAGACGTCGCGCGATGGTCGGCGAAATCGGCGCGCCCCCGTCTTTCAGGACGGACAGCGCCTCGGTCACGCGACCGGACGCGGCGTCGCTCTTGAGGAGGTAGCCGCCCGCGCCGGATGCGAGCGCTCGGTAGACGCTGTCGTCGTCGTCCCAAACGGTCAGGACCAGGACGGCCATGCCGCGCGACGCGGCGAGGCCGATGAGCGGCAGCGCGTTGCCGTCGGTGAGCTGCAGGTCGAAGATCCCGATGGTCGCGCGCCCCGCCTCGATGGCCTCGCGCGCGCCCGCCACCGTCGCGGCCTCCGCCGCGACTTCGAACGTGCCGCTGCCACTCGAAGCTATCTGCTCGACGACGCCCCTTCGGACGAACGGGTCGTCTTCGACCACCAAGACCGTTTCCGCCACGCGCTCATCATAGATATACTGACCGATCATGGAAGCCCGATGAGCGAACGAATTCGGCCGGGCGCGCCTTGGCTGAACCCCGCCGCCATCCGGCCCAGCCCTTCGAGGAGCGTGTCTGCCGACGCTGGTGAGATGTCGGATCCGTCGGATCGGCATTTCGACGACGTTTTCGACGACATGCGCGCCGAGACCATCCGGACGCGCTCGCGCTGGATCTGGGCGGCGGCCATCGTGGTATGGCTCACGAGCTTCGCCCTCGTGGACGCCGCGGCGTTTCCGACACGCCAGGCGGCGTTCGCGGTCCGCGCCCCCGAAATCGTCCTCGCGGTGGCCATGTTCGTGTGGCTTCGCCGCCCTCGCAAACTGGTGGCGATCGAGATCGCGACCGTCGTCGCGTGGGCCGCCATTGCCGCGCTCAGCGCGCACGGGCTCGCCGTCGTTCCCGAAGACAAGCTCCCGATGAAGGTCGCGAGCCTCGTGCTTTCGGTGCTGCTCGTGTGTCCGCTCGGCTCGTTCACGTGGCGTTCGACCGCCGGCGCGGGCATCGTCACGGTCCTCGCGCTCGGCGGGCTACCGATGCGGGGGGCCGTGGCGCTCTACCAGATCACGCTCACGGTCATCGGGTTCGCCTACGTGGTCCTCATCGTGTCGGCGTTCACCCGCGATCGGCTCAAGCGCACCGAGCTCGCGACACGCACGGCGCTCGCGGCGGCGAACGCGCGGCTCAAGCGCGAAGACGAGGCGCGGCGTCGGCTGTTCGTCGGGTTGAGCCACGATTTCCGGACCCCGCTGGCCATCATCCGCGGCGAGGCCGACGCCTTGACGGAAGCCATCGACGGCGCCGCATCGAAGGACGCCCTCCACCGCATCGAACGCAGCGCGCGGGCGCTGACCGACATCACCGAACAGATCCTCGAGCTCGCGCGGATCGAGGCCGGCCAAGCGCCCGTCCGCCCGCGGAGCTGCGACGTGGCGAGCATCGCGCGCGACGTGGCGGCGCAGCTCGCGCCGAAAAACGGGCGCATCGTCGTCTCGAACGACACGGACGCCGCGATCGCGCGCGTCGATCCGCACCACGCCTACCGCATCCTCGCCAACCTCGTCGGCAACGCCGTCCGTCAACTCGGCGAGGAGGTGCGCATCACGCTCCGCACGGAGGACGAGCGCGTGATCGTCGACGTCGCCGACGACGGACCGGGGATCGCGGAGTCGCGACGCGAGGCCATCTTCCAGCGCTTCGTCTCGTTCGACGCCGACGGCGGCACGGCGTCGGGCATCGGCCTCCCCCTCGCCCGCGAGCTCGCGGAGCTCAACGCGGGCTCGCTCGCGCTCGTCGACGGCGCGCGCTCGACGACGTTCCGCCTCACGCTCCCGGCGAGCCACGCGCCCGCCGAAGAAGGCGCTCGCATGGATCACGTCCCTTCTCACGTCCCTTTGCCGACGGCGACGCCGGACCAGGCGCCCATGCCCTCCGCCGCGGCGGAGACGACGAGCACCGAGGCCACGAGGCCCCACATCCTGCTCGTGGAGGATCACCCGGACATGGCGGCGCTCCTGACGCGGACGCTCGCGCCGCGCTTCGCCGTGATCCACGCCTCGAGCACGAAGGCCGCGCTCGAGGAGCTCGACGCACGGCCACCGGACGCCATCGTGTCGGACGTGTTGCTCCCCGATGGCACGGGCTACGACGTCCTCGGCGTCGTCCGACGAACCCCGAAGCTCGCGCACGTGCCCGTCATGATGGTGTCGGCGCTCGGCGAGGTGGAGGAACGCATCCGCGGCATCGCCGAAGGCGCCGACGACTACCTCGCCAAGCCGTTCGCTCCCAAGGAGCTCCTCGCGCGCGTCGCGTCGCTCGTCACGCACGCGGAAGGTCGGAAGCACGCACTCCGCGCCGAGCGCGACGCCCTCCTCATGGAGATCCACGACGGCGTCAGCGGCAGCCTCGCGCGCGCCTCGATGCTGCTCGCGGCGCGGCGCACGGAGTCCGTCGACCACGCGCGCGAGGCGATCCGCGACGGTCTCGAAGAGGTCCGAGCGTTGACGAGGCTCCTCTCGCCGCAATCGGAGGACTGGTCCGTCGTCACGGCCGCCATCCGGCGCGCGATGTCCGACGCCTGCGCGGCGAGCTCCATCGACGTCACGTTCGCCGCCGACGATCTCCCCGCGCACGCCGTGGTGACGGGCCCCGTCGCCCACACGCTTCGCCGCATCGCGCGCGAGGCGACCACGAACGTCGTCAAACACGCGGGCGCGTCGAAGGTCCGATGCACGATGACCGCCCGGCCCCAAGCGTGGACGCTGCGCATCGAAGACGACGGACGAGGCTTCCCGTCCACCGTCGACGGTGGGCACGGTCTCGGCATCATGCGACGCCGCGTCGAACGCCTCGGCGGAACCCTCGCACACGGCAACGTGGCCGGCGGCGCCTTCGTCGAGGCGACGATCGCGCGCGTGTAGCCGGCCCGCACGCCGCCGGACCGGCTCCGCGCCCCCGCGTCTGCGTTACTTCGTCTGGTAGACGACGCGCTGCTCGGCCTCGCCCACGACCTCTTCGGTCGAGAACGGGATCGGGCGGTTCTGGTTGCGGCGCCAGCGCTCCGCGTCGTCCGCGAAGTGCGGGCTCTTTGGATCCCACACGTTGCCGCCCGGCAAGGCGTTGCGCCGCACGGTCGCGGTCGGATCCGCGGCGACGACGAAGCGCTGCGACGGGCCGAACTTGTACGAGAACGACGCGTTCGCATCGAGCGTCGCCGGGAAGCCGTACGTCGCGACGTCGACGCTGTACGCGTCGCCGTGGCGCGGGAAGCCGTTCGGGAAGACGGGATCGCTCGCCTTGGGGTTCGTGAAATCACCCCAGAGCGGGACGAGCGCGTCGAAGCGGATCGTGTGGAGGCGGCCCCACTGCCACTGCGCCGCGTCGTTGCCGAGGCGGGTGCGCAGGAAGTCGACCGCGTCGAGCAGCGCGTGCAGGACACGCTCGTTGCGCGACTCGACCTCGGGCGTGCCGAGATCGTCGAAGAGGATGGAGTCGTTCGTCGCGGCGTCGAACGTCGCGAGCTTCGTCTTGTCCGCGGTGAGCAGGTAGGTGAGCGAGCGATCGAGCTCGAACCCGCCCGCCGGGCCGACCTTCGCCAACTCGTCGCCGAACGTGAGCGGCAGCATGCGCGCGAACCAGACGTTGAAGATCGTCGTCGCGCGGCTCGCGGCGCTCTCCTTGGCGTCCGTCGAGGGCTTGTTGTCGTCCGCGCTCATGCCCGAGGCCGCGTCGTAGTCCGACTCCGTGCCCCACTTCGTCAGCAGGTCCTTGATCTCGGCGATCGGCGCGTTCGTCCAGCGCTCGCTACCGACGAGCGCCGTCAGATCGGGGTGCGTCCCCGGCGTCGCCTTCTCCGCGAGGCCTTGCTCGATCGCCGCGAGCACGTGCGTCGTGAGGCGCGCGCCGAGCGGCGAGCGCGAGTCCGCCTGGATGCTCGCCATGTCGTCGATCGTCAGCGGCTTGCCCGCCTTCTCGATGCGCTCCTTGATGCGACCGGCGCGGAGCCCCATCGTGTAGAACGAGCTGATGTAGACGGGATCGCCGTTCGGCAGCTTGTCGTTCGACGGATCGTTGTCGAGCAGCACACCGAACTGGTCGTTGTTCGCCGTGACGACGTAGCCCGCCGAGGGGTTCTTCGTCTGCGGCAGGTACGCCTCCTCGAGGAACTCACCCGTCCACTCGGCGGTGCCGTCGCCCGGCAGCACGAGCCCCGGGAGCGTCCCCGTGAACGTCGCCGGATCCCACGTGTAGGCGGCCTTCACGCGCTTCGGGATCAGCGCATGCGCCGAGTAGAAGATGTTGTCCTGGTCGACGACGACCCAGTTCTGCGCGCCGACGGAGAACGACGTGAGCGCCGCCTTCGCCTCGTCCACGTTCTTCGCGCGGAGCATGCCGAACACGGACGCGAGATCGTTCGTGGGCTTGTGGCCGGTCCACTTCACGCTGAGCGCGTTCCCGGACGGCGGCGCGACGGTGTGATCCGGCTTGATCGTCGGGAGGATCGGGCCGTGGTGCGGAACGACGAGCACGTCGTAATCGAGCTTGCCCGACCCCGTTCCGATCGTCTCTCGGATCTTCTGGAACGGGACGTTCCCGCCCTTGAAGACGACGCCCGTACCGTCCGGCGTGATGGTCTCTTGGTAGACGTCGGTGACGTCGAAGAACGCCGTCGTCGCGCCCCACGCGATGTCTTTGTTGAAGCCGAGGATGACCGCCGGCAGGCCCGGGAACGCCGTGCCGCCGAAGTCGAGGCTGTCGGCCGGGTTCTCGGCGTCGACCTTGATGTGGACGGTCCAGAACACCGGGGGCGACGGGAGCTGCAAGTGCGGATCGTTCGCGAGCAGCGGCCGGCCGGTCGCCGAACGGCTGCCGGCGACGACCCAGTTGTTGGAGCCCGTCATGCTCATGCGACGTCCGCCCGCGATGTCCATCGCGTCGTCGAACGCCTTCTGGAACGTGCGCGTCGCCTCGAGCGCTTCCCGCGACGGGCGGAAGTTCCGGACGTTCGGCTTCTTGCTTCCGCCTTCGAGCAGCGTCTGCGCCGTCGTCGTGGCCGTCGCGAAGCCGCCGAGCACCGTCGTGTCGTCGATGGGGGCGAAGCGGACGACGTCCGTGAGGAACCCGGCGCGCTTGGCGAGCGCGGCGTCGTCGGAGTCCGCCTTCATGACCGGACGGACCGACTCGACGAACGAGGAGAGCGCGATCTCGCCGCCCGCCGAATACGAGAGCATCGACGCTTGGAGCCGCGCGAGGGCGATGACGTCCTCCGCCGTCCACGGCTGGAACGCGTCGGTCGGCAGGAGCAGCAGCCCTTCGGGGAGCTTCTCCTCGCCCGAGCGGATGCGCGCGTTGAACTGCGAGATGCCGTCGACGTACGCGTCGATGCTCGCGCGGACCTCGGGGCTCGCCTCGGCCAGCATGTCCTTCGCCGGCCACGTGAGGCCCATCGTTCGCGCCGCGATGTCTTGGTCGATGAGCGACGGTTGGAGCGAGCCGAGGAGCTCCGCGAGGCGCCCCGTCGCCGAGCGGCGGAGGAGCTCGAGCTGCGCCGTGCGATCGCGCGCGACCTGGTAGCCCTGGACGCGGAACGCGTCGCTCTGGCTCTTCGCGTAGATGTGGACCATGCCGTACTTGTCGCGCACGACGTCGACGGGGCCGGTGAGCCCCGCGATGTCCACGCGCGACGACTCCGGAACCGCGCTCCACGGGCCGTCCGTCGGCCCGCCGTCGGACGTCGTGTCGGCGTCCGCGCCGCCGTCGTTGCTCGCGGGTGGGTTGTTCGATTCGTCGTCGCTGCAGGAGAACGTGCCGAGCGACGCCACCAAGAGGACCGCGAAGGGAGCCAAGACTCGCGAGGTACGCATGCCTTGGCTCTAGCATGCCGAGGATCGACGGAGAAGGATCGTCCCTACTCCATCCGTACCAGCTCGGCGCCGAGGAGGATGTCGATGGCCCGGAGCGTCTCGCTCTCGCGGACGCCGGCGCGGCTCACGAGCCTCACCACGTCTCGAACCGTGCACCGATGGTGGAGAGCCGCACGTACACGCTGCACCGACGCCGGCCAAGTCACCGCGTCGAAGGTCGACGCGTCGTCGGAAGGAAGCGGCGAGACCGGACGGTCGAGTTTGGTGCGATAACGCGCCACGACGTCGGCGTCGGAGTTCGCGGCCTCGACGCCCGCGACCACGAGCGAGGCCAGGTCGAGGTCGAGCGGGAACTCGACGTGGGGCACCAAGGGCTCGCGGTAAAACGTGAGTGACCCGGACGTCCACTTGAAGAGATCGATGACGCGGTCGCGTCCCTGCTCGCGGATCGCCCGGAAGATGTCGACCGGGCCGACGAGCCCCATCGAGATGAGGGTGTCGCCCATGCGGCCGCCGTATCGCGGGAGGATCGCGAGGGCGAGATCGAGCTCTTCGCGCGCGATGGTGCCGCGCCGAACGAGGTACTCGCCGAGCAGCTCGCTCGCGTTGCTCGAGGCGACGTGGTGGAGCCGGCCGCCGACGAAGTAGAGCTCTTTCCTCCCCGCCTCGCCGGTGTCGGACGAGCGTTCGGCGAAGAGGACGCCCGACTGCCGCTGGAGCAGCACGCTCAAGAGCGCGCGCAGCATCGACCACCAGCCCACTTGGTCGCGGAAATCGGGGGTGCCGGGGCTGCGGAGCTGGTTCGTGGTCGCCGTGATCGGGAAGAACCGGGCGAACTCCTCGATCTGATCGGCTTGCTGGAACCCGCGCCCGCAGAAATCGATCTTGTCGGTGCGCTGCACCTGCCCCGTCGCGAGCGCCTCCATGAGCCGCGCGAACGTCCACGGACCGAGCCGCTTGCCGTCCTCGCATTCGACGTACGACGGGAGGAGCTCGTACTCCTCGGTCTTGCTCCCGGAGGGCGGAGAGGCTTCGGACGATGGCGGCGCCGTCGTGGGAGACCGCGGCGTCTGCGATTCGGGAGGCGCCTCGCCCTGCGCCAACTTCATCGCGCGGAAGGCGCGGACGCTCTCGCGAACGACCTGCATGTTGTCGGACGACGGGGCGGCGCTCACCCATCGGACGCGCGCGGCGATCTCGCGCACAGCGAGGCGCGCGTCGGCTTCGAACGGCGAGAGGGCGTCCGCGAACGCGCGCGCCGTCGGGTAACGCGCGGCCGGATCGCGGGAGAGCGCGCGCGACAGCACCTCGAAGAGGCCGGGCGGCAAGCGATGACGGATATCTTGCAGCGCGCCGATCTTGCAGTCGCGGATGGCGAGGAGGATGGCGAGCTGGCCGCTGCCCGGGAAGAGCGGGCGGTTCAAGAGCATCTCGGCGAGCACGGTCGCGAGACTGAAGAGGTCGGCGCGGTGGTCGGAGGGCTCGCCGGCGACTTGCTCGGGCGACAGGTACGCGAACTTCCCCTTGAGGACGTGGCCGGCTTCGCTGCGGAGCGTCGCGCGCGTCGTCGAGCGGGCGATGCCGAAGTCCCCGAGCTTGATGGTGCCTTCGCGCGAGAGGTAGATGTTCGACGGGCTGACGTCGCGGTGCACGATGCCGAGCGAGCCGCCCGACGGATCGCGCGCCGCGTGCACGCTCTCGAGCGCCGAGAGGACCTGGCGCGCGATGTAGACGGCGACGCCCACGGGCAAGAGCTCGTCTTCGCGCCGGAGCCGCCGGAGGAGGCGGTAACCGTCGACGCCGTCGATGTACTCCATGGCGAGGTACGGCTCGCCCTTGTCGTCGACGCCCGCGCCGAAGACCGTGACGACGTTCGGGTGCGTCACCGCGGCGTGGAGGCGCGCCTCGCGCTCGAACATCGTCCGACCGTTCTTGTCGGTCGCGAAGTGAGGAAGCAGCCGCTTGACGACGAGCTTGTCGGGCAAGTCCGCGCCCGGTTGAGCGGGCCTCGCGAGATAGACCTCGGCCGTGCCGCCCACGGCCAAGCGCGCGTCGAGATAGAAAGGACCGAACCGATAGGGAGCGGACATTCGAGGTGCGGGGGATGGGCTGCGCGCGGGTCGAACAACACGCGCGCACGCTCGCCTCACGTGCGCACGCGGAAAGTGTAGCGATGTCCACGAGCTATGTCATCTCATCCGACACCGTATTCCTGCCCACCCGGGGCCCCCTGCGATAAGGTAGCGACGTGAAACGGCTCCCGCATCGTGGGTCCCGAACGAGCCTCCCCCTCTTTTTGGCGTTGGCGGTGTTCGCGGCGCTCTTCGTCTTGTCGGCCTGCGAGGGCTGCAAGAGCCCGAAGCTCACCACCCCCGAAACCAAGAACGACGAGACGCCCGTGGCGCGTTTGGTCATCGTCAGCGATTTGGCCGGGGCGCTCGAGCCGTGCGGGTGCGTCAAAGATCAGCTCGGCGGCATGGATCACTTCGGCGCGCTCCTCCGACACGAGACACCGAACGCGAAAGCCACGGGCGTCCTCGCGGCCGGACCGACGTTCTTCATGGACATGGAGATCGGCGACGAGAAGCGCGCGCAAGAAATCGCGAAGGCGAACACGATCGCCGGTTCGCTGAAGGCGCTCGATCTGCTCGCCTTTGCGCCCGCACGCAACGAATGGGCGGGTGGCGCCGAGGCGCTCGCCAAGATCCAGACCGACAGCGGTGCGGCGATGCTCGCGGCAAACGTCACGTCGACGCCTGCGCCGGCGCGGTGGACGGTGCGCGATCTCGGCGGCCTCAAGATCGGCCTCGTCGGCGTCGCGGAGCCCGACAAGGCGAAGGCGAAGCTCGAAGGCGTGACGTCGACGGCGCCGGCCGACGCCGTCCGTGCGGGCGTGGAGGCGCTGAAGAAGGAGAACGTCGACGCCATCGTCCTGCTCGCGTCGGTCGGTCGCGGCGAAGCCAAGCGCATCGCCGACGTCAATCCGGAGCTGCTCGCCATCGTCGTGGGCGAGAACGGCGCGAACGGCGACGCGAACACGAAGGCGCCGCCCGTCGAGCGCGTCGGGAACGTGCTGATCCTCCAGACCGCGAACCACCTGCAGACCGTGGGGGTGCTCGATCTGTACGTGCGCCAGAAAGAAGGCCAGGGGCTACGGACGTTCGCCGACGCGACGGGCATCGAGCGGATGCGCAAGCGTGAGGAGCTGAACGGGCGCATCGCCGATCTGCGCGCGCGCATCGCCACCTGGGAGACCGACAAGACGGTCTCCAAGGGAGACGTCGCGGCGCGCAAGGCCGACGTCGCGAAGCTCGAAGCCGAGCGGGCGAAGCTCGACGTTTCACCGCCCCCCGCGGAAGGGGACTTCTACCGCTACGCGTCGCGCGAAGTTCGCGACGCCGCCGGCGTCGAGGCCGACGTCAAGGCGCAGATGAGTGCATACTACAAGTACGTGAACGACCACAACAAGCTCGCGTTCGCGGACCGGACGCCGAAGCCTCCGGCGAAGGGCGAGCCGCGCTACGTCGGCGTCGCCGAGTGCTCGACGTGCCATCCCGGGGCGCGCGCCTTCTGGGACAAGACGCCGCATGCGCACGCGTACGCGACGCTGTCGTCGCAGTTCAAGGAGTTCAACCTCGACTGCGTCGGCTGCCACGTGACCGGCTACGAGCGGCCCGGCGGGAGCACCGTCACGCACGTCGAAGGGCTCACCGACGTCCAATGCGAGGTCTGTCACGGCCCGGGCGAGCTCCACGCGAAGAGCCCGGACAAAGTGAAGATCCCCATCGCGCGCCCGACGAGCGACGCGTGCCTCTCGTGCCATCACCCGCCACACGTCCACACGTTCGACGCGATGGCGAAGATGAACGACATCCTCGGGCCGGGGCACGGTCGGCCGCTCGCGCCGCGCTGACGACGGCGCACGGCGTCACTCGTCGTTGTCGCCGTCGTCTTTGTCGTTGTCCGTGTCTTTGTCGTCGGCCGAGTCGACAGCGTTGGGCATGACGATGCCATCGAGCGCGATGTCGAGCTCGGCGCGTTGCTTGGCGAACTCGGGGCGATCTTGCGGGGGCAGCACGCGCACGCCGTCGATCTTCAGGCTCAACGGATCGATGAAGTTGCCGCCGCGTTTGACGGCGAAATGGAGGTGCGGGCCCGTCGCGCTCCCGGTCTGACCGACGTAGCCGATGAGCTGGCGCGCCTCGACGTGCTGGCCCGCGCGGAGCCCCGCCGCGAACTTCGAGAGGTGGCAATACGCAGTGACGAGCCCGTTCGCGTGGGCGATCTGCACCATGTTCCCGCAGCGGCCGCCGTTACCGACCGACGAGACGGTGCCCGTCGACGCGGCGAACACGCTCGTCCCCGTCGACGCGCCGAAGTCGACGCCGTTGTGCGGTTTGACGACGTGCAAGACGGGGTGCATGCGCTTCGGGTTGAAGCGCGACGTCACGCGCGTGAACGGCAGCGGCGAGCGGAACGTGCCGCGGTAAGGCTGTTGCCCCTTCGCGTCGAAGTAGCCGGAGAGGCGCGCGCGCGCCCTGCCCTTTTCGCCGCGGGTCTCGCGCTCGTACGCGTACACGCGCTGCGAAGCCCCCGACGGCGGGACGAACTCGACGGCGTCCACGTGGTAGCGCGCGAACGCGCCTTCGACCCAGTCCTCCGTCGCGACGATCCGCAAGCGAACCCCCGCCTTGAGCGCGGCGAGCTCGATGTGACCTTCGAGGGCGTCGTCGATGTTCTCGGCGACCTCCGCGCGGAGCCCGGCGTCTTGGATCGCCTTCGCGAGATCCGAGCTCAGCGCGAACGCCGCCGTCACGCGCCGATGCTCGACGGCGAGATCGAGCCGTCGCGCGACGAGCGGGCGTCGGGTCGACGTCGCCACGTCTTCCCGGCGCGCCTGCCAGATCTCGAACGGCGACACGACGTGCTCGAACGCGACGCGCGTGCCCTTCGCGCGATCCTTCGCGACGACGAACGACTCTTCCGCGGCGCCCGGCCTCCGGCGATCGAGCCGATGAACGCCTTCGAACGCGCGGTACAGCTCGAGGACGTCCGCGCGCGCGAACCCGGCGCCACGAAGCGCCACGGACAACGTGCGCTTGCCGAGCGAACCTTCGAAGACCTCGATCGTCGGATCGTCGCGGAGGCTCGCGACGCGCCACGCCGGGACGTGAGGTTTGGCCGGCTCCTGGTTGCCTTCCGGTGTGGCCGGTGCGTCGTACGGCTGCACGGGCATCGCGGACGCGGCTTGCGGAGCAACCGAGGGAGCCGCGCCGGTGCCCTCGTCCACGCTCGCGCGGCGGGGCCCGGCGACGATGAGCACGCCGCCGAGGAGCACGAGACCGCCCAGCACGGAGTGCGCGATCGAGCGACCGCGATCGTCCCCGAAGAACGTTTTCCGAGCGATGTTCGTGAGCGGCGAGGCACGTCGAACGATCGTCGGCGCTTCGGCTCCCGACGAAACCGCGCCCGACGAAGCCGCGGAGGAGAGCTCCGCGCTCGCGTCGGCGTCGAGATGTCGGACTTCGTCGGACACGGCGCTCGGCATACCCTCGACGGCCGCTCCCGTCAAAATCGGCAAGCCGATGCGGCCTCGAAACGTCGTGATGCGTGCGATCCGTACCGTCGCTCCATGGCGGCGAGAGCGGACGCGGGTCGAAGTCCGAGGTTTCCGTGACCGCCGATTGCCGATACTCTGAAGGCTCGACGATTCCCGCGACTTCGGAAGGAAGACGACGCGATGAACGAGCAGGTCAAACAGCGGCTCGTGCTCGGGCGAGAGCACTACGCCAAGCGCGAATTCGAGAGGGCCGAGGAGCTGCTCCGGATGGTGCTCGAAGAGGAGGACCGCTTCGCCGACGTGCACGACATGCTCGGCGTCATCGCGCACGCGCGCGGCAACTTCGCGATCGCCGAGCGCCACTTCGAGCGCGCCCTCGAGATCAACCCGTCGTACACCGAAGCCGCGCTGAACCTCGCGGTCACGTACAACGATCGCGGGAAATACGAGAAGGCGCGCGAGATCTACAGCCGCATCCAAGCCAAACAGATCGAGACCACCGGGCTCGACCCGTTCGTGCGGGGCAAGCTCGCGAACATGCACGCCGATCTCGGGCAGGCCTACCGCGACGCCGGGCTGGTGCGTGAGGCGATCGCCGAGCTCGAGCGGGCGACAGCGCTCTGCCCGCAGTTCCCCGACCTGCAGACAAAGCTCGGCTCGCTCCTGCGCGAGACGCAAGATCTGGCGGGCGCGCGGCTTCGTTACGAAGCGGCGCTGCAGGTGAACCCGAACTACGTGCCGGCGCGCATCCAGCTCGGCGTGACGTTGCTCACGCTCGGCGAGCGCGACGCCGCCGAAGAGCAGTGGAAGAAGGTGCTCTCCATCGAGCCCGACAACGCGCAGACGAAGATGTACCTGCGCATGCTCACGAAGGCCGCAGGGACGCCGACGGCGGAGTGACGACGTTTCGACAGCGGCGCGCGGAGCTTCGTGCGCTCGCGGATCGCGCGTGGCGGCGCCTCCGCGGGGGCGAGCTCACGCCGATGCGTGCGGGCGCGAGCGTCGCGGTGGGCTTGGCGATCGGTGTCCTGCCGATCTGGGGCGTGCACTGGCTCGTCGTGCTCGCGGTGTGCCTGCCGCTGCGGCTCGACGCGGGCGTCGCCTACCTCGCGGCGAACATCTCGATCCCTCCCATCGCACCATTCATCACCTTCGCGGAGCTCGAGATCGGCGCGCGCGTCCTCCGGGGCGCCTGGCTCGACCTCCGACCGTCGGAGCTCCGCTCGAAGAACGTCGCTGCGTTCGCCGAAGAGATGGCGTGCGGCACGGCGCTGCTCGCGATCGGCGCGGCGGCCTTGGGAGGGTCGATCGCGTACGCGCTCACACCTCGAGGCCGAGGTCGGACGGATCGCCCGTCGTGACGTCGGCGTCGAAGACCCGTGCAAGATGCACGCATGCGCGGGCCGCGAGATCCGAGAGCGCGGGCGCCGGCACACCGAGGCGCGCGAGCGACGTCACGCCGAGGGCCTGGATGCCGCACGGGACGATGAGCCCGAAGCTCGCGAGATCCGTCGTCGCGTTGAAGGCGAAGCCGTGCATCGTGATCCACCGCGAGAGGCGCACGCCGATGGCGCCGATCTTCGCGAGCCGCGCGTCGTGCCGCTCACCGTTCGCGGCGGCGAGCGCACGCGGTTCGTCCCAGCGCTTCGGGTCGGACTCGTCGACCCACACGCCGATGAATTTCGCGTCGCCCGGGATGACGCCCGCGGAGAGCCCGTGGTCGGCGGCCAGGCCGATCATGACTTCGGCGAGATCGCGCACGTACTTCCGCACGTCGCACCGGTCCGGCTTCAAGTCGAAGATCGGGTAGCCCACGAGCTGCCCGGGGCCGTGGAACGTGACGTCGCCGCCCCGCCCCGTCTCGACGAGCGACACGCCGCGCGCTTGCCGCTCACCCGCGTCCGCCAAGACGTGATCGGCCTTCGCGCCGCGCCCCAACGTGATGACGGGATCGTGTTCGAGGAGGAGCACGACGTCGCCGATCGTCCCGGCGTTCCGCTCTTCGACCAGGCGCTCCTGGAGCGCGTGCGCGCGTTCGTAGGAAATGCGCCCGAGCCAGTACGCCGTGACCTGACGCTTCATCGGATCACGACGCTCATCACCGAACGTCCGCGCGGTAGTTCGGCGCTTCTTCCGTGATGATGACGTCGTGCACGTGGCTCTCGCGGAGCCCCTGCGAGGTCGTGCGGATGAATTTCGCTTCCGTGCGCAGGTGCGAAATCGTGCGCGATCCCGTGTAGCCCATGCCGGCGCGGAGGCCGCCGACGAGCTGGTGGACGATCGACGCGAGCGATCCGCGGTGCGGGACGCGGCCTTCGATGCCCTCGGGCACGAGCTTCTCGTCGGCCGTCCCGCCCTGGCCGTAGCGATCCTTGCTGCCCTTCTTCATGGCGCCGATCGAGCCCATGCCGCGGTACACCTTGTAGCTGCGGCCTTGGTAGAGGACGAGATCGCCGGGCGACTCGTCGGTGCCCGCGAAGAGCGAGCCGATCATGACGGCGGACGCGCCCGCGGCGATGGCCTTCGTGACGTCGCCCGAGTGCTTCACGCCACCGTCGGCGATGATGGGGACGCCGTGGCGATCGGCGACCTTCGCGCAGTCGCTCACGGCCGTGATCTGCGGCACGCCGATGCCGGCGACGATGCGCGTCGTGCAGATGCTGCCCGGGCCGATGCCGACCTTGACCGCGGACACGCCGGCGTCGATGAGCGCCTCGGTCGCGTCCGCCGTCGCGACGTTGCCCGCGATGATGGGGAGGTTCGGATACTTCTTGCGCGTCTCTCGCACCGCCTCGATGACGCCTTGGCTGTGGCCGTGCGCGGTGTCGACGACGATGAGGTCGACGCCCGCCGCCACCAAGGCTTCCGTGCGCGCCTCGCGATCGGGACCGGGGCCTACGGCCGCGCCGACGCGCAGGCGTCCTTTGTCGTCCTTCGCCGCGAGCGGGTTGCGATCGGCCTGGAGGATGTCCTTGATGGTGATGAGACCGACGAGCTTCCCTCCCTCGACGACGAGGAGCTTCTCGATGCGGTGCGCGTGCAGGAGCTGCTTGGCTTCGTCCGTCGTCACGCCCGGCGAGACGGTGACGAGCTCGCGCGTCATGAGCGCGCTGACCGGCTGGTCGAGGTTGCGCTCGAAGCGGATGTCGCGTGCCGTGAGGATGCCGACGGGCACGCCGCCTTCGACGACGGGCACGCCCGAGACGTCGTGCTCGTGCATGATCGCGAGGGCTTCGCGGAGCGACTGGTTCGGCCGCACCGTCACGGGCACGAGGACCATGCCGCTCTCGGCGCGCTTGACCCGCTCGACCTCGCGCGCCTGGAGCTCCGGCGGCAGGTTCTTGTGGACGATGCCGAGGCCGCCTTCGCGCGCCATCGTGATGGCGGCGCGCGCCTCGGTGACCGAGTCCATCGCCGCGCTCACGAGCGGGATGTTCAGGTCGATGCCGCGGCAGAGGCGCGTTCGCACGTCGACGTCACGCGGGAGGACGTCGCTGTACGCCGGCACGAGGAGGACGTCGTCGAAGGTCAGGCATTCGCGAAGCTGGTCGTCGAGCATCTTCGATCTCCGGACGGGAGGCCGTGCGTAGCACGCGCGCGAGCCATCCGCCACGCAGGTCCTACCCTCGGCGAGCACGAGCGCTGCGCGACGAATGCGTCGGAGATCCTTGACGCGTCGGAAAGTTCCGACATATCGTTCTCCATGTCAGACGTCGACGTCTTCTCTGCGCTCGCGAACCCCGTTCGCCGCGACCTTCTCGTGCACCTCCGAAAAGGAGCGCGGAACGTCACGGACCTGGCGAGCCACTTCGATCTGGGACGACCTGCGGTGTCGGAGCACCTCCAGGTCTTGCGGAAAGCCGCGCTCGTCCGAGAAGAACCGCGCGGTCGAGAGCGCTTCTACCACCTCGATCCGCGACCACTCGAGCAAGTCGAGACGTGGCTCGGAACGTTCGAACGGTACTGGAAGGGACGGCTCGACGATCTCGAAGCGTTGCTGAACGAGGAGGACTCGAAATGAACGAAAAACGTGGCGTGATCCGCATCGAACGCGTGTACGCGCAAGCGCCCGAAAAGGTGTGGCGCGCGCTCACCGAGCCCGAGCTCGTCGCGCGGTGGTGGGCACGCGGAGACGTCCGCGCCGAGGTGGGCCACCGCTTCGACATGGACATGGGACCATGGGGGGAGCAGCCGTGCGAGGTGCTCGTGGTCGAGCCCCTCCGTCGATTCAGCTACCGGTTCGCCGAGCCGACGTTGAACACGATCATCACCTGGGAGCTCGCCCCCGAAGGCACCGGCACGCGGCTCACGCTCATTCACGAAGGCTTCGATCTCGAGTCGCCCATGGGCCGGCGCGCGTACGAAGGAATGAAGCCCGGATGGCCGGGGATCCTCGAGCGGATCGCGACCGTGCTCGATTGAGTCATGCGCTCGCCTTGCTGAGCAATTCGTCGAGCTTCTGCGAGGTCAAGGTGCGGCTTCGCTGGGAGGGGACTTTCGCGAGCCAGCGCGACAGCTCCTTGCTCCGGAAGCCGCGTGGAAGTTCGAGCTCAGGCAGGTTCGTGAACAGGCGCGAGCGACCGCTCGACAAATACGCAAAGTCGAAGAGCGCCTTCTCGGCCGTCGCGACCTTCGCGCCGCGCTCGGTCTCCTCGAAGCCTCCGAAGACCTCCGGCGCCACGTGGTGGAGCGAGAAGGTTCCGACCTTGGTCTTCACCCGCTTCGTCTTCGCGAGAGACACCGCATACACCACCTCGGGGATCTGCTCGATGAGGCCGTGCCGATGCAGCGCCGTCTGGAGCGACACATAGGCCGGGAGCGGTGCAGCGAGGTACTCGGGGAGGCGCAGCGGATCGAGCGCGTCTTCGAGCCACCACGTGCCGTGGCGCACGCGGCGAACGAGCCCCGCCCTCGCGAGCCGCGTGAGGGTCTGACTCGCCGCCGCCGTCGTGAGCCCGAGGGCCGCCGCCGCATCCGCCGTGTCGAGCGCCGGCACACCGAGTTCGCGCAAGATGGCAAGGGCGTCGGTGGGGTTCATCGAAGCGCCTCGAGCCGGGCGACGACGTCCTCCTGCATCGCGTCCCACGCTTCGCTACCCGCGTAGACCTCGGCGTGGCTCGGTTCGAGGTAGGCCACCACGTGGGAGACGTACTCGTCGAACGAGATCCCCATCGCGTGATCGATGGTGTCGTCGAGCCACTTCTTGGCAGCGGTATCGAGCGTAAGATCGGCGGCGTCGGGTCGGGCGAGGAGCAGCGCAAGGTCGAACACGTCGCGCGCCTGTGGCTCGGTGCGCGCGGCGAGCGCGTGGATCTTCTGCCGAATCGCAGCCCCCGTCGTGTAGTGCACGGCGAGCATCGGCGTGAGCCCGTAAGGGCGCAGCACTTCGCGATCGGCGGCCTCGAACTTCGCCCCCTCGATGTCGTCGCGCCGCGAAAACTCGACCTTTGTGCGGATCGGCAGCTCATCGCCCGCGCGGCGCAACCCTACCTTCCACCGCTGCGTTGTCTCCGTCTGCTTCGGTGCGGACACTTCGACGATGGTGAGCCCGTGCGTCTTGAGCGGCGCTGTCACGGCGGGCGACCTCAGCAGGCGGTCGACCTTGTTCTTGAGCGTCTCTTTCGCGATCACGACGACGTCGAGATCCATGTCCTCGGAATAGCGGACGCTGCCGAAGAAGAAGCGCAGGTTGCAGCCGCCCTTGAGCGCGATGAGCCCCTTGTCCTCGCCCTTCGCGACGAGCGCGCGGAGGAAAACCAAGTGGAATAGCTCGGTGCACTGGCGGACGCTGAGAGGCACGGATTATCAATGCCAAATTTCAACTATATGCGCAACTTTTGGAATTGATGATCCGCATGCAAGAACGACGAGCCGATCTCCGACCCCAGGCGCCCGAACGTCGTCGCTACTCGGGGACCTTGTTCCCCTTCGCGATTTCTTCTTCGCGGTAGTCGTCGAGCCCTTCGCAAAAGGAGTGCGAGACCTCGGGGTCGAACTGCGTGCCCGAGCAGCGCTCGATCTCCGTGACGGCGACCTCGTGCGGGAGCGCGCGGCGGTAGGCGCGATCGCTCGTCATCGCGTCGTAGGTGTCGGCGACCGCGATGATGCGCGCCATGAGCGGCACGTCCGGACCTTTGAGGCCGAGCGGGTAGCCGCGCCCGTCCCAGCGCTCGTGGTGCAGGTGCACGCCGGGGATGAGCGGGTGCAAGAAGCGGATCGGCTCGAGGATGTCACGCCCGTAGCCCGGGTGCTTCTTGAACGCCTCGTACTCGTCCTGCGAGAGCTTGCCGGGCTTGTTGAGGTTGAGCACGCACCCGAGCTTGCCGATGTCGTGCATGAGCGCGCTCTGGCGGACGATCTCGATCTGCTCGGGCGACAGGCCGAGGCGCGTGGCGAGGTACATGGCGTACGTCGCGACGCGGTCGGAGTGGCCGGCCGTGTAGCGGTCCATCTTGTCGATGGCCTTCGCGAGGCCCTCGATCGTCTGCTGGAACGTCGCGCGCAGATCTTCGTAGAGGCGCGCGTTCTCGATCGCGGCGGCGGCGCGCGAGCCGACGATCGAGAGGAGCTTGCGCTGCCCTTCGTCGAAGCGCTTGCCGGCCGAGACGCTGACGACGCCGATCCACCCGAGCAGGCGCTGCTGCATGCGGAGCGGCACCGCGATGAGGGATTGCACGGGCAGCTCGGGCTCCTCCGCGAAGAAGCGGGCCGCCTTCGGTCCGTGCTCGAGGAGCATGTTGTCTTTGGCGAAGTGCTCCGCGAACGCCGCCTTGTCGAAGACGCCGAGCTTGGGCGCGTCTTTCAGCTCGAGGAGCTGCGCCGAGCGCATGTGCTTCGGCGGCAAGAGGCGCTGCCGCTCGAAGTAGCCGCCCTCGCCGTCGTCGAGCCACGTCGACGCGAGATCGCCGCGGATCTCGTGGATGGCCGTGTCGCCGACGGTCGCGAGCACCTCCTCGAGCGACAAGCTCGCCGCGATGGCCTCGCTGACCTTGTAGAGCGAGAGCGCCTCTTTGAGGCGCAGGTTCTCCGCCGCGAGCCGCTGCTTCTCGAGGCCGCGCTGGACGACGTGGATGACCTCTTCGACCTTGAACGGCTTGAGGATGTAGTCGTACGCGCCGCGCTTCATCGCATCGATCGCCGTCTCGACCGTGCCGAAGCCGGTCATGATGACGGTGAGCGCATTGGGCGCCTTCGTGCCGATGGCCTCGAGCAGCTCGATGCCGCCCATGCGCGGCATCTTGAGATCGCTGATGACGAGATCGTAGCGCGCGTTGCCGAGCTCCGAGAGCGCGGCGTTGCCGTCCTCGGCGGTGCGCACCACGTAGCCTTCCATCCCGAGGAAGTCGGCGAGAATGTCGCGGATGAACTTCTCGTCGTCGACGATCAGGACGCGCGGGCGATCTTCGTGGCTCGAGGTCATACGGGCATTTTCGACTCTATCAGGCCCTCGGAGGTCCTGCGAGGATCGTTCGCAGCGGTGCCGGTGCGGTTTTCGCTCGAGCTCGCTCACGGGACGTCGCGGCACGGCGCATCGCGCCGCGTCTTCAGGGAGACGCGCTCCGGCGGCGTCTCAGGGAGGTCCGCTGGGGTCGCAGCCCGGGATCGCGAACGATACGTCTTCGGGCAACGCGAGATCGTTGGGCTTGGAGCTCCCGCCAAGGTGGAACGTACCGCCTTCATAGGTCCCCGCCGTCCACGAGGTGCCGCCCGATTTCCAGATCGGCTGGATGGACGCGGTGGCCCTCTTCGAGGAAAGCCAATGGTTGTCTTCCCGCCAGGCCGTCGTCGCGATGTACGTGAGCGCAAGGCTCGACGAAGCGTCGCTCAGCATGACCCAATGTGGGAAACCGGCGACATCGCCGCTCGCGTTGGCGTTCGCGTCGTTGCGGATCTGAGACAGCGACGCGTTCAGACCGAACGACACCTCCCACACCGAGCCGACCGATTGGTCGACCGTCCACGAGATTTGCTGCTCCAGGGCGTCCTCCCTGGCGCAGAGCGTCCAGTCCGCGTGAACGGGCTGGCCGGCGAACGCGATCGAACGAAGCCCGACGATCTTTCCGTCCGGAGACACGTCCACCTGCGCCGGGGCCCCGGCCATGTGTGTCCCGAACTTCCCGATCCCGAGGTACGGCCCCGTCGTCCGGAACATCGTCGACAGGAGGTTCTTTCCACCGACCTCGAAGGAGCGTAGGCCCGCGCGCGGCGACGTCTCGACCGTGGCGACGTAGTCACTCCCCGCGAGGGTCTTGCACGTCGTCGGCTCCCACGACAGCGGCGCGAGGAACACGCCGCCTTGTCCCCAACCGGAGTGGGTCGCGTAGTACGCGCCGTCCGTGTCGACGACGACCTCCGCCGCGTGCGACGGGAAGTTGTAAACCTGCCCGCTCGGCTCGAAGTGGAGCGGATCTTTGCTGTGGTAGACGGCCGTATCGGAGTATTCCGCGCCATCGTCGTAGCCGTCGCGCGGGCCGATGAAGAGGTAGTAGTCGTCGCCACGCTGGACCACGAACGGCGACTCCGTCGGACCGCCGTACGTCCCCGTGTCCGGGTGCGTGAAGGCGATCTTCTTTTCGCCCCAATGCCGCAGATCGGTGCTCGTTCGATAGGCAACCACATGGTTGCCACTCGCGGGCGAGCTGTTCGCCGTGTAGTAGAGCACCCACTGATCGCCGACACGCAGGACCATCGGATCGCGCGCGTCGTAGCCGTCGGTGAAGAGCGGCGCGGACTCGCGCGTCCAGGTCTTGAGGTCCGTCGAAGTGGCGAGTCGGATTTGGTATTTCGTGTGATCCGATCCGCCGCCGCAATAGAACATGTAATACGTGTCGCCCTCGCGCATGACGTATGGCGCCCAGAGCACCGTCTCGCCGAGCGCCGAGTTCGCGACGAGCGCCGCCGGCTGCTTCGTCCACGGACCTTTCAAGCTCGGGGCCGTGGCGTGCGCGAACGATTTCTCGTCGAGCGCGTTGGCCGGCTCGGCGTGCGTGATGCCGAAGAGGTGCCACGTGCCGTCCGCCCCGCGCACGACGGTGTGGTCGTTGATGTAGAAGGGCTTCGATTCGCCCACGCTCGGGTCGTAGATCTTCGCGAACGCGCCCACCGCCGGCTCTTCGGGGTGCACGCACGTCGACGGCGGCGGGGGAACGGAGCCATCCTCCGACGGCGTGTCGCCGTCCACGTCTCCGCTGTCCGAGGGGTCGTTCGCGTCCGCACCAGCGTCGAGGACACCGTTGTTGGAGCTCGAGGAGTCCGACGGATCCGGCGGGCTCGCGGATTCGCTGGAACACGCGAGGAGCGGCGTGCAAAGGAAGGCGGCGAGACCGGCGCGGACGACGAAGCGGGGCATGTGACCCAAAGATTTCCCACGGGCGACGACCCGTCAAACGAAACGCCGCTTTCGCCGCGAAAAACCACGGTCGACCGCGTCTTCCGATCGGTGCGAACGCTTCGATCGTTGCGGGGGATCACCCGCCATGCCACGCTCGATCGCGACGACGATGCGCGCACGCTCCGCCCGCCCGACGACGCGCATCGAACGGTACGGCCCGCTCCTCGTGCACGCGGCCTTCGCCGCCACGGCCGTGATGGCCGCCCTCGCGTGCGGTCGCGATCCGGCGACCTGCGAGCCGTTGTGGTCCGCGCCGACGGAGCTCGCGCGTCACGGGACGAGCCTCGCGCTCGGCGTCGTCCTCGGCGGGGCGACGATCCACCTCACGCGCGTCTTCGTCCGTCGGTTCGCGTGGGCGAGGGAGCTCCGCGACGAGCTGCGGAGCGACGTCCTCGGCAAAGGCGCCTGCGTCGTCCTCGGGATCGGCGCCGCGGCCTCGGAGGAGCTCTTCTTCCGCGGCCTCTGCACGACGACGATCGGCCTCGTGTTCTCGTCGCTCTTCTTCGGCCTCTTGCATGGAGCCGGCGGGACCGCGCGGTGGGCGTGGATGACCTGGGCCACCGTCATGGGGCTCGCGTTCGGCGCGCTCTTCGTCGTGACGGGGAGCCTCGCCGGCCCGTTCGTCGCCCACGCGATGATCAACGTCGTCAACGCGCGCCTGCTCCGCGACGATGACGTCGCCCTCGAGAAACCACGCCTCGCGGGATGGCTCGGCCGCGCCTGACGGTCAGGTGTCGCGCGCGCGCTCGACGACCGAGATGCCGTCCTGGATCGTGCGGGACACTTCGCGGTGGAGCGCGCGGAGGGCCGAGAGCGATCCCTCGAGCCGCCCGGCCGCTTCGACGACCTCCTCTTCGAAGTCGTCGTTCTTCGCGCGGAGCTGCGCTTGGAGCGCCTCGATCTGGAAATCCAGATCCGCGATGACGCGCGCCGCGTCGAACGAGCCCTGCGAGCCGGCGTTCCGGAACGCCTCGAGCTTCTCTCTCGCGCGCGCGGCGGTCGTGGACCAAGACGTCGATGGCGTGCCCCAAATTCGTGCGGAACTCGCGGCCGCGTGCCTCGAGGAAATCCACCGCCGCCTGCTGCTCGGCGACCACGCGCTCCGCGCGCTCGATGCGCTCGATCATCTCGCGCGCGACCGACGCGTAGTCCGACGCGCGCGCGAGCGGTCGCGTGAACGCCTCGCCCTCGGTCCGGAGCCCCTCGACGAGGGCGTCGAGCTCCTCCAGCGACTCACGCGGGTTGCGCTCGGTGCGCCGGCTCGAGCCCTGGATCGTCATGTCGAGCTCGGTGGCTTGCTCCGTGCGAACCGCTCCCGACGACGGCACGGCCGACACGCGCCCCGACGAGTCGCGGAGCGCCGGCAAGCGCGCCGCCGATTCGCGCCCCGAGCCGTGTTTCTGCACCACCTCCACGAGCGCGTCGTGGACGGCGAACGCGTCGGCGGGGCGATCGTTCGGCTCGCGCGAGAGGCAGCGCATGAGGAGCGCCTCGAGCTCGGGAGGGAAGCCTCCGCGCCGGACGCTGAGCGGGACCGGCGACGTCGTCAGCGGCTTGAGCAGGAGCTCGGAGGCGCCACGGCCGTCGAACGGCAAGACGCCCGTGATCATCTCGTAGATCACGACGGCGAGCGAGTAGATGTCCGCGCGCCCGTCGATCGGCAGCCCGCCCACGTACTCCGGCGCGATGTACCCAGGGGTCCCGAAGAGCTGCTCGTTGAGGGTGATCGTGGGCTCGTCGAACATCTTGGCGATGCCGAAATCCGTGAGCTTGACCTTCACGTCTTTCACGTCTTGCGGGATGGCCCCCTTGCGGGCGCGCGCCTCGGGGGAGACGAGCAAGATGTTCTCGGGCTTCAGGTCCCGGTGCACGATGCCCATCTGGTGGGCCCGCGCGAGCGCGCTGGAGATCTGGATGCCGATGCGCGCGGCCACCTCCCAGGGCAGCGGTCCGCGCTGCACCCAGGAAAACAGCGGCTCGCCGTCGACGTATTCCATGACGAGGTAGGCGACGCCGTCGGACTCACCGACGTCCGTGATCTCGACGATGTTCTCGTGGTTGATGCGGTTGACCGCGCGCGCCTCGCGCAAGAAGCGCTCGCGGTGCTCGGTGATGGCCGAGAGCTCCGGGCGCAGGATCTTGAGCGCCGACAGCCGCGAGATGAGCTCGTGGCGGGCGAGGTACACCAGAGACATACCTCCGGCGCCGAGGCGGCGGACGAGCCGGTAGCGGGAGGCGATCGTCCGTCCGAGGAAGCGATCGGTGCTCGGTTCGAGCGAGGTGCCGTCGTTCGCGCAGAATCGCGCGTCGTCCGCGAAAAGCTCCGAGCAGCGCGAACAGATCTTCACGCCGGGTAGGCTATCAGAGCCTTCGAGGCCGCCCCAAGAGCCGTGAGCGCCTATGCGACGGGCTCTCGGGGGCTCTCGCTCGGAAATGGCGGCAAGAGGCCGAGGACGCTCAGGTACGCCGTACGCACGTCGCGCGTCACCCAGCGGTAACGATCGAGGAGCACGTCCACCGCGCTCTTGTGCAGGTGCCGATCGCCGCGAAACCCCATGCGGCGCGCGAGAGCCGCCATCCCCGGGGCGCCCTCTTCGATGAAGCTCGCGCTCGTACCATGGACCACCCGGAGCGACTGCTCGAGACGACGGAGCATGAGGTACCCCTCGCGCAAGATCGTCGCGGTGTTCGCGTCGAGGTAGCCGCACGACTCGAGGACCGACAGCGCGCTCTGCGTGTCGGCGACCCGCACGCGCGGATCGTCCCCGTGCTTCATCTGGAGCCACTGCACGGCGAACTCGACGTCGACGATGCCGCCGTGGCCCAACTTGACGTCGTAGCGCGGGGTCTCGTGGGTCGACTCGCCGGGCGAAGGGCGTCGCTCGCGCCCGAGCTCCCGCTCCATCCGCATGCGCAGGTGGTGCACGCGCGCGGGATCCGGCGCCCCGCGTCCGTACGCGATCTCCGCCGAGAGGGCCGAAAAACGCTGGCCGAGGACGGGATCGCCCGCGCACGGACGCGCCTTGATGAGCGCCTGCCGCTCCCAATCTTCCCCTTCGGGCTTTCTCTCGCGCGCGAGCTCGTCGTCCGGGAGCTTCGTGCCGTCTTCGGCGAGGCCGTGGTAGCGCGCGAAGGCCTCGAGGCTCACGACGAGGAGCCCGTGGCTCCCCGAAGGTCGCAGCCGCGTGTCGAGCTCGTAGCCGGGACCTTCGCCGTGCGGCGTGCTGACCAGGCGGAGCACGCGCTGCGCGGCGCGCATGTAGCGCTCCTCGTCGCCCACGCGCGACGCGTCGAAGACGAAGAACACGTCGAGGTCGGAGCCATAGTTGATCTCCGAGCCCCCGAGCTTGCCCATGGCGATCACGGACAGGCCGCCGTCGAGGCCTTTTTCCGCGAGGGCGCGCCTCGTGGCGTGCTCGAGCGTCGCGTCAGCGACGGCCGACAGGATGCGCGTCGCGTCGCGGGGCGAGAGCTCGCCGGAGAGCTCCGCGAGCCCCACTTCCATCGTGACGCGCATCTTCGCGCGGCGCAGGCTCGCGACGAACCGGTCTTCCTCGTCGACGTCGGCGCGGCCGGGATCTTCCGCCATCGCTTCGGCGACCGAGCGATCGACCTCGCGGCGCGCCTGCTCGGGATCCTGCGCTCCCTTCGCGAACAGGACGCTCTCCATCAGGCTCGGGTGGTAGACGAGCGACTCTCCGAGGAACGCGCTCGCGCCGAAGAGCCCGACGAGCTTCCGGAGCAACTGGCGATCCTCGGCGAGGGCACGCGCGTAGAGGCTCGGCGTCGCCAGGCGCGCGAAGAAGGCCGCGAGGAGGCGCGCGGCCTGCTCCGGATCGGCCGCTTCCGACAGCGACGCGAGGAGCGTTTCGACGAGCTCGGGGTGCCGATCGCGCGTGCTCGGGCCGAGCGGGAAATCCGGGCGTCGCGCGAGCGCGAGGAGATGGCGCGCGAAATCCGGCGTCGCGCAGGCCGAGAAATCGATGCCCGACGCGCCGTCGGACAGCGCCGCGACGATGGCCGCTTCGTCCCCCTCGTCGATGGCCGTGAGGAGCGACGCCAGCCGGATTCCGACGTCCTCGCCCACGCCCGCCGTCTGCGTCAGCGACGCGAACCGCGCGGCGACGCGGCGACGGATCTTGTCGAGCTCGCGCTCCAAATCGTGCCCCGTGGGATGCCCGACCGTCCGCGCGATCGTCTCGAGGAGCGGCCCGCGCGGCAACGCGTGGGTCTGCAAACCGGTTGCAAACTGCACGCGATGCTCGAGGCGCCGCAACGTCACGTAGCCGGTCTCCAGATCGCGGCTCTCGCGGTCGGTGACGAAGCCGCGCGCGCGGAGGCGCCGGAGCGCTTCGAGCGTGTTCGGATGACGGAGCGACGGCTCGCGCCCGCCCCAGACGAGCTGGAGCGATTGGACGAAGAACTCCGCCTCGCGGATCCCGCCGGTTCCCAGCTTCAGATCGCGCTCGGGCTCCTTCGAGAGCTCCGTCCGGCCGCGCGCGACGAGCTCGCTCATCTCGCGCGCGATGCGCGGGTCGACGTTCTTGCGCCACACGAACGGCGAGAGCGCCTCGAGCAAGCGCCCTCCGAAGGCCGGATCCCCGGCGACGGGACGCGCGCGAAGGAGCGCCGCGCGCTCCCAGGTCCGGCCCCACGTCTCGTAGTAGCGCTCGGCGGCCGCGAGCGCGTTGACGAGCGGGCCGCGCGCGCCTTCGGGGCGGAGGCGCAGATCCACGCGCCAGCAGATCCCCTCGTCCGTCGCTTCGTCGAGCGTCTCGACGAACCTCCGCGTCACGCGCGTGAAATACTCGTGGAGCGAGACGTCCGTGACGACGCCGTCTTTGACCACGTCGCCGTCGTCCGTCTCGTAGAACGGCACGAGGTCGACGTCGCTGCCGCAATTGAGCTCGCGCCCGCCGAGCTTGCCCATCCCGAGCACGGTCATCGCGCACGGCGCCCCCGAGGCGGTGCGCGTCGCGCCGAACCGATCGAGCGCCCAGCGCAGCGCCTCGAACACCGCCACTTCGATGCACACTTGGGCGAGATCGGACAGCTCGCGCGCGGTGACGTCGACGTCCGCGCCTTCGTGCGCGAGGAGCTCGCGCGCGGCGATGCGGAGCTTCTCGCGCGCCGCGAACACACGGAGCCCGCGGCGCAAATCCTCGATGCCGCCATCCCCCAAGCAAGGCGCGACGAGCCTCCGGTAGCTGCGCAGATCGCGCGCGATGCGGAGCTTGCCCTTGCGGAGCGCGGCGACGTCGGAGGGGCGCCGGAGCATCTGCGCGGAGAGCGCCGGATAGGCCGCCGCGAGGAGCCCGGCGAGCTGCGCGGCCTCGGCGTCGAACGGAAGGCCTTGCTCACGCGCCGCTTGCTCGAACGAAGCGACGAGCGCCGGGGCCGCGTCGCCCGCCAGCGCGTGAAAGAGGCGTTTCGCAGGGGACGTGGACATCGCGGGGGCGGGGTTTCGGTGAGCCTCGTCGAGGCCCGAAGAACGCGAAGAAGAAGAGATGGGACCTCGGTTCAGAGACGCCAAAGGCGGAACATCATCACGACCGCCCAATCGAAGAGCACGTGCGCGAAGATCGCCGGCCAGAGGCGGCCGAGCCCGCGGACCATCCCTCCCCACACGAGCCCCGCGACGAGCGCCGCCGCCGGGAGCAAAGGGTTGAGGCCCGCCACCGGATCGCGGAGCGCGATGGCCGTCGGCAGGTGCGCGAGCGCGTAGAGGACGGCCGCCCAGACCCACGCGCGGCGGGTCCCGACGAAGTCCGAGAGGAGGAGCGGGACGAGGCCGCGCCATACGATCTCTTCCGCGATGGCGAGCACGACGATGACCGCGACGACGAACACCACGTGGAGGCGAAGCGTGCCGACGTCGCCGATCTGGAGGTAGAGGCGGGCGAGCCAGCTCTCGCGCGGTGAACCGAGGGGGGCGAGCACGCGCGCGCCGGTCCACGCCGCCGCGAAGAGCACCGCGGCCCCGACGAACCCGCGGGTGAAATCACCACCGCGAACGGTCAGCCATTCGCGGAGAACGCCGTCTTCGCGCGCGCGGAGGACGCCGACGAGCGCCAGCGCCACGGTCGGCAGTCCGACCCAAAGGACGAACGACACCTGACCGGCGTGCGAAAGCTGGAAGCCGAAGAAGACCCCGGCGCCGACGAGCGCGACGATGCCCGCGAGGAAAATGGCGTTTCGCACGGGACGGACTCCTAACATCGCCGCCGCCCAGCGGCCTACCTCGATGCCGAGCGAAACCATACCGAACCGGATAGAAGTACCATCCGAATACGGATCGACGCAGCGCGCGACGGTGCGAACGACCAAAAAAGAGCCTGGATCCAGCAAAATCCGACGCGATCGCATTTGACGGGCGCGTCCGGTCAAGCTATGTCGAAGTCCGCGTGTTCAGGTTGGTTGCCGCTGCGGTTTCCGCGGCTGCGGGCGATCGCTGGGCACGCAGGTTGGACACATCGAACCGGGTGCCCGGGGGCGTTCAACGCAGGTCGCAGGTTGCGTATTCGCGGCTCATGCGTGGACCAGAACGGGGGTTGGTGACACCGCAGTGTTCACCGCTTTCGTCCGAAAACACCACCGGACGGCGCCCTAGAAAACAGGCAAGAACATGACGTTCACGGAAGCCGCAGCGGAAGTGCTGCGCATCGCCGGCAAAGCGCTCCACTACAAGGAGATCACCGAGCTGGCCATCGAGAAGAACCTTCTTTCGCACGTGGGCAAGAGCCCCGAAGTCACGATGGGCGCCCGGCTCGCCGCCCTCCTCAAAAAGGAGGACAAGACGAACCCCATCGTTCGCGTGAAGCCGGGCGTGTTCGCCCTCCGCGAGTGGGAGAAGAAGAAGGGGAAGAAGGGCGCGGACGAGGCCGTCGAAGTCGCCCCCGAAGCGGAAGGCAGCGACGTCGAGGTCAACGCGCTGGAGGTCGAGGCGGCGACGCGCGAACCGCAGCTGCCGACGTTCGACGAGGACGACGAGCCGCTGGTCCTGTCCGGGGAAGATGCGCTCCGCGCGAACCTCGCGGCGAGCGGCGCCGAGCTGTTCGACGACGAGGAAGACGACGATCAACCGATCCTGTCGTCGGCGAGCAACGGCGGACCGAGCAGCACGAACGATCTGCAGAACGGAGCCGATGGCGGGCGTCGTCGTCGCCGTCGTCGCCGCCGTCGCGGCGGTCGCGCAGAGGGCGGCGAAGCTTTGTCGTCGCGCGAAGGAACCGTGCAAGGAGCCGTGCAAGGCGGCCTCTTCGACGGCGAGGCCAACGGCGAAGCGCGCGATCCGCTCGCGCCGGCGCCGCGGCCGATGGTGCGCGACCGTCACCAGATCATGACGGGCGGGCTCCCGACGGGCATCGACGTTCCGCCCGGCGAGGCCGAAGATCTGTCGGGCCGCGAGCTCGCCGACGCGACCGTCATGGCGCTCAGCGGCTTCGACCGCACCCAAGGTCCCGTCCAGCTCCGCTCGGTCGTCGAGGCGCTCGTGCGTCGCGGCCGCGTGGGTGGTGACGTGGCGGTCGCGACGGCGCAAGTCGGCGCGGCCCTTCGTGCGGACAACCTCCGCCGCCAAGCGAACGGTCAGCGTCCGCGCTTCCGTTTCGCGCAAGGCCCGCGCGTCGCGCTCACGGATTGGTCCTTGAGCTCCGAGCTCGTGCGCCTCGAGCAAGACGCGATCGCGGCGGTCGAACGCTACCGCGAAGCGTCGCGCCGGACGATGCTGCGCAAGATCCAGGAGCTCCCGGGTCACGCGTTCATCGAGCTCGCGCTGCTCGGCCTCGAGCGCGTCGGCATGACGAACCTCCGCGCGATCAAGCGCCCCGGCGCTCCGGGCGGCGAGGCGCACTTCGCGGCGGTCCACCGCACGGGCACCGACGAGATCCGCACCGCCGTCGTCGTCCGCAAAGACGGCCGCGAGATCGGCCGCGAGCGCGTGAGCGACCTGCGTGGGGCGCTGCACCACTACGGTCCGGCGTCGGCGGGTTGGCTCGTCACGACGGGTCAGGTCCTGAGCGGCGCGCGCGAGGAAGCGGCGGTGGCCGCGGCCGCGCCGATCGCCCTCTACGACGGCCTGTCGCTCTGCCGGTTGCTCGAAGATCACGACGTCGGCGTGGTGCGCACGCGCATCACGACGGCGCTGCCGGATCTCGAGCTCTTCGAGACGCTCCGCGGCTGACCTTCGACGAGGACTCGGCGAGGACGATGCGCTTCCCCACCCTCGGAACGGCGCTGTTCGCGTGCGCGCTCGCGTTCGTCGCGAGTGACGCGGCCGCGGATTCGGACGCCGAAGCCACCATCCTCGCCGCGCCTCCCCTCACCTTCGGCGTCTCGCCGTCTTCGGACGACGGCGAGACGTGGAAGCTGAAGATCGAGAACACGGGCGACGTCCCCGTTCGGCTCGTCGCCGATCCGTCGCTCTTGGTCCTCGAGCTCTCCCCGCCGTCGACCTCTGCGAAGCGCGCGGCGGAGATCGTGTGCGCGCTGCCCGCCGATGCCCGCGCCTCGAACGATTCGAGCGCCGTCCTCGTGGTGCAGCCGCGGCGCTCGTGGTCGATCGCGTTCGACCCGACGTTCTACTGCTTCGGAAAGCGCGAACGCGCGGCCCTCGTGAAGGGGACGATCGTGAAGCCGCGCTTCGGATGGCTCCCGGCCAAGACCGCAAAGGCGCAGACGGCCAAGACGCAGGGGGCGCCGTTCGTGGCCGGCCCGACGTCGGACGGCGCGGGCCGCATGGCGCAAGCCAAGACGCTCGAGGGACGCCCGTTCGTCCTCGGAGAAACCGAGTCCTCCGAGAGCCGCACGAAGGCCGACGCCCCCAAGGACGCAGGCGCCAAGCCCACCGACGTCGCGGCCCCCGAAGGGCCGACGTCGAAGCCGTCGGAGCCGACGCGCGCGCCGCTGTCGTTGACCCTGCCGGCGACGCTCGACGCATCGTTCGGCAAAGATCTGTCGACCACGGTGACGCTCGCGAACGACGGCGACGCGTCCGTCACCACGTTCTTCCGGTCGACCGCGATCGGTTTTCGCGTGCAGGGCCCCGGCGGGACGACGACGGTGTGCGGAGCGACGCGCACGGTCGCCTCCCCCATTCGCGAGCTCTTCACGACCCTCAAGCCGCGCGGACGAACCGCGCTGTCGGTCCTCTTCACGACGGTGTGTCCGCCGGACGCGTTCGCGCGCCCCGGCATCTACCGCGTGTTCTCCGTGCTCGACACCACACAAGCGTCGGGCCGCTCGATCGGCGTTCGGTCGTGGGACGGGAAGGTCGAGAGCGCGACGCCGCTCGTCGTCCGCGTACGGGGCACGAAGGATCCCTCGTCGATCCCGGCGCCGAAGGTCGATCCCTAGCTCGATGGCTCCAGCGCGGGGCGACCCGAGCGCGGCACGCGGCCTGCCGGCACGCGGCCCGTGTTTCCGCTATTCGCAGTGAGGCAGGCCGTCGGCGCTCGGATTGGCGTCGAACGAGCCCTGGGTCTTCAGCTTCACGGCCGGAACCCATCCGACCGCGAGGTTGTCGTCGCCGAGGGTGCGGTACCACGTGGTGTTGCCGCCCGCGTGGAGCTCGCCCGTCCCCCAGCACTGAAACCAGCTGAAGCTCGAACGCAGGTGGTTGACCACTTCGCTCGACGACGACGGCTCCGCGTACATCGCCGCGTTCGCCGCGTTGTCGCAATAAAGCTTGGCGTCGGCGCGGACACGGCAACCACCGCCGGGCGCGACGGCCGGATAGCCGCAATTCTGATAGCTGATGGCCTGCCGTCCCATCTGCTCCCACGCTTCGCGGAAGTCCTTGCGCGAGAGCTTCTTGTTCTTGTGGGTGTCGAGGGGATCGTTGACGTAGACGAAGTCCGGGTCGTAGCCCGTGATGACGACGGAGTGCTCGTGCCAGGTGATCGGCACGTCGCCCGAGCTCGTGTGCCACGTGGTGAACGCCGACGGATCGAGCTTCTTGAAGGTGGCGTTCGTGACGATCCACACCGGCCGGTGCCGCGCGACGTGTTGCCCGAGCAAATCGTCGAAATTGGCTCCCGTGAGGGAGAGCACGCGACCGGGGAGGTAGAGCTCGGCGAGCCGTTCGATGGGCGCGTGGTAGACGCCGTAGCCGGGCCGGCTGAACGTCACCATGTCGCCGACGAACCCGTCGTTGGGATTTCCCGAGAGTCCGTCCTTCGTGTACGGGACCCGATCGATCTTCTGCGCGAGGCTCATCTTGTCCGCGTCGATGCCCGCGTGACGGAGGACCATCGAGAGCGAGGTCACTTCGCAGCCGCGCGCGAGCTCCGGGTTTTGCCCGACCCACGGAACGTCCAAGACGACCGTGTCGGGGATCGCGCCGCCGCATTCGACGGGCACCTCCGCCGGCGGCTCACCGGCGTCCGCTTCGGTCGCGCCGCCCGACGCCGGATCGTTGGGTTCGGGGTGCTCGGGATGCTCCGGATCACTGGGCGCCGACTCGTCGTCGCCGTCGGCGTTGG
Organism: Labilithrix sp.; assembly: GCA_044226145.1. Taxonomy (GTDB): domain Bacteria; phylum Myxococcota_A; class Polyangia; order Polyangiales; family Polyangiaceae; genus Labilithrix. Next base: position 31,742 of record JBGAHN010000047.1, read on the forward strand.
ACGTGGAATCGTCCGACACGGCGTTCAACGCGGACTCCGCGCGAGAAGGATCGCCCGACGACGAACACGCGGCCATGCCGGCGCCGATGCCGATCACGAGGATCGTCGCCAACCGCTCTCGAACCGCCAAATTCGTCGCGAAAACCAACATGGGCGTCGAGTTAGCACACAGTCGCGCACATGCACGCCCTCGGAGTTCTTTTTCACGCGTTTCTGCCGTCTTCGTTGCCGCAGCCGAACCGCGGGCACGCAGGATCGCAGGCGCGCGACGTGGGGGCGCCGAACCGAAGCCTCGAGGGAGCGACAAAAACGGCGCGTGGTGGATCCTGGCCGATCCACATCGCGCCTGCCCATCGGTTCGTCAGCGGTACGGAACGTCGCTCGGCGAAGCCGCCATCGCCGTGTTCTTGCGGAGCCAGAGACCGGCCAGCCGCGTCGTCACCAGAACGCCGATCGCGGCGAGGACGGCGGCGAATTGGAGCCAGCCTCCGAGCCAAGGCACGAGCGCGGAGAGCGCAAACATGGCGCAGCCGATCGCGAGGTGTGCGTAGACGTTCTGGGTCCTGTGCCCGAAGACCGCCGCCCCCACCGTGGTGAGCGTCGCGGCGAGGGCTCCGATGAGCGCGAACACACCCACGAGCGCGAGGATGACGGCGAACGGGATCCCGATCACCGTGATGCAGAGCACGACGAACCCCACCGCGAACGCCAGGAGCCCCAAGAGCCCATGGGCGATCGACGCGACCGGTTTTTCGGCGAACGCCGTGCGAAGACGACGCATCCGGTCGGGCGCCGCGGCGACGAAGAGCGCACCGAGCACGAAGAGGAACGCGAAATTCGAGAACACGTGCGGCACCTTCCTCGTCCATCGTTGCCACGCCGTCAGCGATGCGTCGTCGTCCGACGACGCGTCGTTGCTCGCGACGGTCGACACGTCACCCCCGACGATGGCGCCGTCATCCTTCCAGAAGACGCCGCCGATGACCTTTCCGTCGCCGTCGATGCGCCCTCCCTTCTCGATGCGGATGCTCCCACCGATCGCGTGCGCGTCGCCGGTGACGTGGCCTCCATCGTGGACGGTGGCCGAGCCGCCCGTCACGACGAGATCGCCGTCGAGGGTCCCGTAGACGTCCACCGATCCGCCCGTCACGCTCACGTCGCCCACGGTCTCGTTCTTCTCGATGCGCAGGCTCTGACCGAAGACGTGGCGATCGGATCCACGTCGCGCGGAGCCCGCGGCATCCGGCGACGCCTCTTCCGCCGGCTTCGCGGGGGTCGTCGCTTTCTCACCGTTCGATTCGACCGACTTCGCCGCGGCCGGCGCGTCGCCTTTCGACACGATCTCGAGGATTTTCCCGCCTTCGCCGCGACGCTTCGCGACGAACGAACCATCCTCGAGGATCGACTCGAGCACGTCCTTCGGTGACGTCTCCTCGACGTCGAGCGACACCGCGCGGCCGTGATCGAAGTCGCCGCGCAGGACGACGCTCCACCCGGCCTTCTTCGCCACCTCGCGCACGGCGTCGCTCGGCGCGGCGTTCGCGAGGTGCAGCGAGATCTTCGGCGCGTCGTCCGGCCACGCGCCTTCGATCTCCACGTCCGCGAGCGCGGTCCCCGAGAGGAGACCGAGACACGCACCGACCAGACTCCCAACGATCCACGTTTTCTTCGATTTCATGATCCCTGCTCCCAAGCCTCCCAAGGCGGTCCTCAAATCTTTTCCGGGCGCGGCATCGTCCACGCCGCGAGCGCCGCCACGACCAGCGCGGCGAGCCCGACCGAGACGACGCCGACCCCCGTCGTTCGCGCGACGCAAAAGCTCCAACCGACGAGCGACGCGACGTGCGCCGCGTGCCCGATGTCCCGCATCCACGATCCGTCCACGAAGGACGAAACGACGGCCGGCGCGCGGACCACGACGAGCATCGCGATCGTCGCCGCCAGCCATCCCCACGGCACCTTCGCGCCTTCTTCGGACGCCACCGGCAACGCCTCCATCGCTCGCCCGACCGCGACGTGCTCGACGACCGCGTCCGCGAAGCGTCCCTGGCACGCCTCGCATTCCTGGAGGTGCGCCGTCCCCTCGCTCGAGAGCACGTCGAGCCGACCGTCCGCGAGCGCCGAGAGCGCGGTCTCCGTCAGGTGACCGCCCTCGCCCCACTCCATCGCTTTCGACCACGCGCTCATGCTTCACCTCTCGAAAGGATCGCGCTCAGCCGCGATTTCCCGCGCGCGAGCCACGTCGCCACGGTCCCCAGGGGAACCCCCAAGTGCTCCGCGATGTCCTCGTACGTCCGCCGTTCGAGGTAGAACATGCGGAGCGCACGTCGCTGGTTCTCCGGCAACGCGAGCATCGCGCGGGCCAGCCTCTCCTGGTCGAGCCGCGCCTCGCCCGCCTCTTCCGGCGAGGCCGCGTGGCTCGCGACCTTGCCGAGATCGCTCTGCGAGTCCGTGGCACTCTCGAGGGTCTCGCGACGCCGCGCTCGCCGGCGGACGTGATCGATGGCGACATTTCTCGCGATGCCGAAGACGAAGGCCGTCGCGTCGTTCGGTGCGTCGCTCCGCTCCTGCGCACACCAGCGCGCGAGGGTTTCTTGCGCGCAGTCCTCGGCGTCAGGATGATCGACGGGGACGCCGAGCACGCGGGCCGCGAACGCGCGGATCTTTGGAGCGAGCTCCACCGCGCGGCTCGTCCGCGCTTCGTCGGTCGCGGGCAGCGCGCTCGCGACGACGTCCGCGGGCACGTGGCCCGGCGAACGCTCGCCTCGAGGATCCCGCGTCATGAATTCGACCATGCACGCTGAAGTCGCGCGAGGGCCGGAGAAAATTTCAGCGCTCCCTCCGTTTTTTGCCGACGGGCAAAATCCCTCGTCTTCGTGCGCAGTTACGCGATACCGCGCGTCAGCCCCGGTTCCGCAGCGCCGCTTCGAGCTCCGCGATCCGCGCCTCGGCGACGCGCTTCGCTTCCTCAGCGGCGCGTGTCGCTTCCTCCGCGATGCGCGTCGATTCCTCCGCGATGCGCGTCGCTTCCTCCGCGATGCGCTCCGCCGTGCGCCGCGCTTCGAGGTTCGTCGGCACGAGGTCGCGCCCTTCGATGTCGCGCGCGAGGCGCAGACCGTCGAGCTTCTCGATCCGCCCGACGATCACCGTCATGCCGAGCGTG
>JBGAHN010000257.1:0-4983 GCA_044226145.1 Labilithrix sp.
GCTGATCGTGTCGCCGGGGTTTCGCCGTTTCGTCTTCTACATGCTCCTCTTCGGTGGACGCGGCGGTGGCGGCGGTTTCGGAGGAGGCGGTGGTGGCGGCGGCGGCTTCGGAGGTTCGGGCTACGGCGGCGGCGGTGGCAGCTCCGGCGGTGGTGGCTCGACCGACCGCTGGTGACGACCACTGGTGACGCCGTCAGCTTCGCGTCCGACGACCCTTCACGCGTTCTGCCGGGCCGCGCGCACCGACGCCTCCCGACGTCCCCGTCGTGCGCGTGCGCCCGAGGCGACCTCCACCGAGCTCCGACTTCGGGCGATCCTCGCGCGCGTCGCTCGCGTACCGACCTCCGCTCGACCCGCGACCGGCCCCGCCGCCCCAATCTTCGGTGGTCTCGACGCTGCGGCGCCCGGGCGAGCCGCCTCCGTAGCGCGCGCCATGCGTTCGCGGCGCCGCTCCCGCCCCTTCGCGATCCGTGCGTCGCGCGGTGGCCCCCGCACGCCCGGCCTTGCGCGGACCGCCATCGCGAGGAGAGCCCTCGCGTGACGCCGATTTCGTCCCGAGCGGACGCACCGTGCGCGCCGAGCGACCACGCGTCGGCTCGACGGGCGCCGCCGACACCGAACGCGGGACGCCGAACGTCTTCTTCATCGTGATGAGCTCGTCGCGCGTCAGCGAGCGGTAGTGCCCGGGACGCAGCCCTTCGCCCGAAATCCCCGCGAACGCGAGGCGCGCGAGCCGCATGACCGGAAAGCCGGTCGCCTCGCCCATGCGACGGATCTGCTGGTTGCGACCCTCGCGGATCGTCAGCTCGAACCACGTCTTGTCGTCTTCGTGACGCACGTTCCGGACCTCGGCCGGGAGCGTCATCCCGTCTTCGAGCGGAACGCCCTTGCGCCATCGATCGAGGTCTTTGTCGGAGAGCGCGCCCTTCACCTTGACGACGTACGTCTTCGGTACGGCCTTGCGCGGGTGCAAGAGCGCTTCGGCGAACGCGCCGTCGTTCGTGGCCAAGAGGACGCCGCTCGTCGCGAAATCGAGTCGTCCGATCGGGTAGATGCGCGCCCCGAGCGGCGCCAAGAGCTCGCGCACCGTGGGACGTCCTTCCGGATCGCTCATCGTCGACACGACGCCGCGCGGCTTGTGCAGGACCACGTACACGAAGTCCTCGGCGACGACGCGCTTGCCGTCGACCTCGACGCGGTCCCGCCGCTCATCGGCCTTGGCGCCGAGCTCGGTCACGATTTTGCCATTCACGCGGACGCGGCCGGCAAGGATGAGCTGTTCGGCGGCGCGACGCGAGGCGATGCCGCCGCGCGCGAGGATCTTTTGAAGGCGTTCCATACGAGTTGTCCGGCGTTCGAAGGCGGGAGAAGATGACCGAGTGGGACCTCGTAGCTTCTTCCGCGAGCGGCGTCGACCCCGCTTCGCGCCGTTCGCGCTCTTCGCGTCGCGCGCGCCCTTCATGGTGGGGGCCGCGATGGCGAGCCTCGCGGTCGCGTCGCGCGCTTCGGCCGAACCGCTCGTGTTCGACGGCGTGGCCCCCGAAGACGGCCCCGAGCATTTCTTCGTCCCGTTCGACGTGCCCGAAGGGACGAAGGAGATCGAAATCGCCCACAGCGACGACTCGAACACCAACATCCTCGACTGGGGGCTCGACGATCCCGACGGGTTCCGCGGCTGGGGCGGCGGCAACGAAGAGCCCGCCGTCGTCGGCGAGCTGGCGGCGTCACGCTCGTACCTGCGCGGTCCCCTCCGACCGGGCCGCTGGCGCGTCGTCGTCGGCAAAGCCAAGATCGTCGCGCCGCCCGCGAAGTACCACATCGAAATCGAGCTGCGGCGAACGCCCACGCTCGCCCCGCAGCCCGAGCGCGTCCCGTACGCCGACGCCTCGCCGCGCGCGCCTGCCACCCGCTACTACGCCGGCGACTTCCACGTGCACTCGAGCGAGTCCGGCGACGCCTCCGCGACGCTGCGCGAGGACGTCGATCTCGCGAAGAAGCGCGGCCTCGACTTCATCGAAGTGAGCGACCACAACACGGTCTCGCACCTCGATTATTTCGCGAAAATCCAGGCCGAAGAGCCGGCGTTCCTGCTCGTGCCGGGCATCGAGTACACGACCTACCACGGGCACGCGAACGCCATCGGCGCGACGGCGTGGGTCGACCACAAGATCGGCCAACCCGGCGTCACGTTGAACGGCGCCATCGACGCCGTCCGCGCCCAGGGCGCCATCTTCAGCATCAACCACCCGCTCTTCGAGCTCGGCACGCTCTGCATCGGCTGCGCCTGGAAGTACGACGACGCCGATCTCACGAAGGTCGGCGGCATCGAGGTCGGCACCGTCGGCGGCACGGTCTTCAGCGCGTCGGCCCTCGCGTACTGGGACGGGATCTTGGACAAAGGCCCCAAGATCCCGGCGCTCGGCGGCGGCGACGACCACAACGCCGGCCGCGCGACCGGCTTCATGGCGGCCATGCTCGGCTCGCCCACGACGCTCGTCCGCGCGCGAGAGCTCTCGGTCGCGGCCCTGCTCGAAGGCATCCGCAAGGGCGCGACGGTCGTCAAATTCGACGGTCCCGACGCCCCGATGATCGAGCTCGAGCTCTTTCGTGGTTCGACCGACGAGGCACCCTTCGCCTTCGTGGGCGATTCGGTGAACGTCGCGTCGGCGGTCGTCCGCGCGCGCGTCACGGGCAACGTCGGCGGGCAAATTCGGCTCGTGAAAAACGGCCTTCCCACGGCCACGGCGACGATCCCGAGCGATCCGTTCGTCTTCGAGCAGACCCTCGAAGCGCCCGCGTCCGGCGAGGACCGCTACCGCGCGGAGGTCGTCGTGAACGGCGCGCCGGTGACGATCACGAGCCACGTGTGGTTGGGTCGGCCGCCGCCTTCGGCCGAAGCGTCCGACGACGGATGCGCGGTGGGCACGACGCGCGCGACGAATCGAGTCCCCTGGCTCGCCGCCGCGGCGTTGGGAGCTCTCTTCGTCACGGTGGTTCGGCCGCGGCTCCGCCGGAAGAACTAGCCCCGACGAACGGAGCACGCGACGAGCGCCACGAAGGCCTATGGCGTCGGTGACGGTCCCGACGCATCTGCGCCGCCGGCGTCCGTCGAAGTCCCTGCATCGGCGCCGCCCGACGTGCCCTCCAACTCGGCGCGCGCCTTTTGCTCGGCGACGTCGGCCGCGCGCTTCAACTCGTCGTCGCGGTCCCAGCGGTCGACGTGCCCGTCGAACGTCTCGTCCGTCCCGACGCGCTCGAGGCGCCCGCCGTTGTAGATCTCCCAGAGATCGGGCTGGCCGTCGTAGTTGCGATCGCGGCGGATCCGTTGGAGCGCGCCTTCCGTGTAGAACTTCCACACGTCCGGTCGCCCGTCGCCGTTCGTGTCGAGGGACTCCTCGGCGACGTGCCCGCCGACGAAATCGATCCACAAGTCGATGCGGCCGTCGTAGTTGCGATCGGCCTCTTCGTGCTTCGGCGCGCCGTTGTCCTCGTAGGTCCGAACGAGATCCTTGATGCCGTCGAGGTTCGTGTCGATCTCGCGGCATTCGATCGTGCGGTGCGCCGTCACGCCTTCGCCGTGGATCCGATAGACACGCCTCACGTTCGGCTTCGGGGCGCCCTGGCCGGCGATCTCGCTGACCTCGATGCCGGTGCGACCCTGGGTCTTGCACATCGACCGGTCGTCGGCCGGCCAAGCGTTCGGATCCTTCGACCCGCCCGGCGCGGCCGCCGTCTTCGTGCCCGTCGAATCGCTCCCGCCGCAACCGAGCACGAGCGAGGCCGCGATGGCGCTCATCGAGAAGAACGAAAGACGGTTCATGGCGTCGCTCCTGCGTCCGCGGTCGAAGTCGAGGTCGACGGCGCTCCCGCGTCCGAGACGGCGGGAGCTTCGGGGGCCGGCGGTGCTCCGGCATCGCCTTCGGGCGCGCCCGAGGCGTTCGCGACGAGCGCCCCCGATCGATCGAAAGTCAGGGTCGCGTTGGGGTCGGGCAACCCGTCGCCGTCCCGATCGCGGGCGACGGTGACGCCGCTGGCGTCGTAGGTCCACCACTGATCGACGTGGCCGCTGCCGGTCGTGTCGCGTTCGCGCTTCGCGAGCTTGCCCGTCGACGGATCGAAGAAGTCCCAGGTGTCGAGCCGACCGTGGTTCGACGTGTCGAACTCGCGGCGCACGAGCTTTCCGCCTTCGTAGTGCTCGATCTGGTTCGCGGTCCCGTCCCCGAAGTCGTCGAACTCGCGGCGGCGGATCTGCCCCGACGCGTCGAAGTACTCGAACATGCTCGGGCGGCCTTCGTTCTTCAACGCCGTGATTCGGCAGATCTTTCGATCGCCATCCATCACGAGCTTGATGTCGGGTTTGCCGTCGTTGTTCGTGTCGTAGGCGACCGTCCGATGGCCGGCTTCGTCGCACGGCTCGTGCTCGATGACCACGGAGCGGCCCTCGCCGGCGACGTTCGTGCCACGAACCTCCGAACCACCGCCGCCACAGCCGACTCCCCAGCCGAACGTCGCCACCGCGATCCCGAAGACGATCCTTCGCGCGCGGATCGCCGAGGGGACGATGGAAGAACCCCCGCCCCGCCTCTCCATTTTCTCGGACGTCATGGACCTCTCTTCGACGCTCTGGCGTGAGCACACGCGGCGTCCACCATAAGCGGCACCGTGGCTCGGCCGCAAGATGCCCACCGTTCCGGTCGGGCTCGGGGCGGTCCCATGTTCGCTTCTCGACCGGAACGACCTTCCTGACGCCTCACGAGCAAGGCGATAAAATAACGCAAACTCATAAAGTTATAAGCAACTTTAAAAGAGCGACAGCGAGCGTTATCCGACCTTTCCCTACCTTTGGAAAGGGTCCGGAAACCCCATGGTCGCCCTTGACCGTCACGTATGTTCACGTAGTGTATATTCACTGCGGGGAGATCCCCGTCTCCGCTCTTCCACCGGAGCGGGGAATTCTTTGAAGGAGCAACGGAAACGGTCATC
>JBGAHN010000048.1:0-34336 GCA_044226145.1 Labilithrix sp.
CGACCGTCCCGATGGCGACGTCGCCGAAGAGCCGGTCGGCGCGGAGCTCGAGCGTCCCGCCCTGGTTGGGTTCGACCCGTATCCGAACGTGGGTGGCGAACGGCCACTCGGCCGTGAACACGAGGTGTGCTTCGCCCTTGGAGACGCGAATTCCCTCCGGCGACCATTCACCACCGCGGGTGAGCTTCGCCCACGACGGGCTCGTCAGATCGAGCTCGGGATCGACGAACACGAGGGTCCGGTAGCGGCGCCGATACCGGGGCACGAGGGCTTCTCGGTACGACGTCGGCGGCAGGCGATGGCGCAGGACGAAATAGGCTTCCGCCGGGAGGATGGCCGGGTCGATCCCGAGCTCGTCGAGCCAGGACCAAAGCGGGCGAAGGGGCGACCACGCGCCGTAGAGATCGCGCTGCGTGACGGCCCGGTCGCCGCTGACCAAGAGCGAGGCGTGAATGCCGTTGGCGAGGGCGGATGCGAGGGCGATCCCGGCGAGCACCCGGAGCGTCGCGGGCTCGCGCAACCGAGAGAGCCATCCGGACCACGAGCGACGTCGGATCCAGCCATGAGCCGCTTCGATCGCCAGGGCGCCGTAGATCACGAAGAACGGTACGAGCGGGACGAGGCGCCGTGCCCCGAGCGTCCAGCCGCCGTACCAGTCCAGCGCCGCCGAGGAGACGAAGTTCTCCATGACGGCGGTGACGCACACTCCGAGCGTCAGCCATCTCGAATCGGTTCGTCGCGCCGCGACCACGAGACCACCAACGGCGAGCCATGTCGCGGGCGTCCAGAAGAACAGACCTCCGTGCACGCCGAAGAGCACGAGCCACGGGTGGGCGTGCGTCAGGTGCATGAAATCGGGGCCCTGGGGGATCGCGAACCAGCGGCCGTAGAGGTAGTGGTAGACGAGGCCCGTCGAGAGGACGCCGATCAGCGAGCCGATCGCGAGCCCGACGACGTTTCGCGCCGCGAGGGGACGAGCTCCCGTGTCGTTCGCTCGCGCGGCGATGGCCGCGAGCGGAATGGCTCCGAAGACGATGGATGGCAGGCGATGCGCGACCACGAGCGCCATGAGCGCCATGAGCCAGAGGCCGTCGCTTCGGCGAAGACCGCTCGTCGCCATGCGGACGGAGACGTAGGCGAGCGCGGCGGTCGTCGCGGCCAAGTAGACGTGCGAGTAGTGCGCGATGCTCGAGGAGTAGGCGAAGAGCGGCGAGCTGAACGCGAACAAGAGCGCCGTGAACGCCGCGATGCGAGCCGGGACGAGCCGTCGCGCGGCTTGGTAGGAAAACCAGATCGTGATCGCGCCGCTCGCGGGGCCGACGAGGAACACCAGCGCCGTGAACCATCCGTCGCACGACGCGTGCGCGGCTCCCCCGGTCCCGAGCCACAGGGTGGACACGGCCCGAAGGAGAAGCGTCGGCGGCACCAGGAACGCGGCCGGTCCGAAGTAGAAGGGATTGTCGGGATGGCCCGTGCCGCGATCGACGCCGACCCCGAAGTGATCGCCGCAGAGCGCGTAATCGTTCCTGAATTCGATGTCCCCGTCGAACGCCAGCGAGCGGGCGAACATCCACGAGTATTTGCCGTCGCCGCCCGGATGGAACCCCACCCCCTCGATGAAGTAGACGGTCACGTAGACGACGAACGGGAAGAAAAACGCGAGGCGCGACCATCCACGGTCGTCGAGCAAGAGCTTGAACTTCGTCATCCGTGGCTCGGGCTATTCGGAGCGCGGGCATGATGGCCGGGCTGGCGAGGACGGGCAAGCCCTACCGAGGTCCGGACGAAGGGGCCGAGCGTCGTGGAGCACGCGAAATCTTGCAAGCGCCCCGCGCTCGTGGCACGTCAGTCGTCGTGTCCACGGCGATCACCGAGGGAATCTCCGTCAACGTCCGCGTCACCTACGTGCCCGAGCAATCGGCGCCACGGTTGCGTCGGTACGTCTTCGCCTACACGATCCGCATCGCCAACGAAGGCTCGACGACGGCGCAGCTCAAGAATCGCCATTGGATCATCACCGACGGCGACGGCCGCATCGAAGAGGTGAAGGGCCCCGGCGTCGTCGGCAAGCAGCCCACGCTGCGGCCGGGCGACCAGTTCGAGTACACGAGCGGCTGCGTGCTCACGACCCCGCGCGGCGAGATGCGCGGCACCTACGAGATGCACCGGCCGGACGGCACGCAGTTCGAGGCGACGATCGCGCCGTTCGAGCTGAGCCTCCCTTATTCGCTCAACTGAGGAATTGCTCATGGACGACAAGCGCTACAGCGAGCTCACCTCCACGGCCTTCCGGAAGATCGAAGATCTCTTCAAGGACGTCGACGCCGAGGACGTCGACGTCGACCGCGCGGGCGACGTGCTCACGCTGACCTTCGCCAGCGGCAAGAAGGCCGTCATCAACACGCAGCGGCCGACGCGGCAAATCTGGGTCGCCGCGAACGCACGCGCCTGGCATTTCGGGTTCGACGAGTCGAGCGCGCGATGGGTCGACGACAAGGGGCAGGGGGTCGAGCTCTTCGCGAAGATCGTCGACATCGTCCGCGAGACCTCGGGGATCGAGCTCGCGTAAGGTCGCGGGAGCGCCCGTGGGGTCTACCGGCCGGGACCGAGGACGGCCGCGAATCCAACGGGGACCAGCTTCGACCACGTGTCACCGTGGTGTGTTCCGCCTTTGACGACCTCGGTCTTGAGCGTCTTTCCTTCGACGTAGCCGGCCTTTTTGTAGGCCTCGAAGAGGCGTTCGTTGGCCGGGAGCATCAACGTGTCTGGGACGTCGGGGCCGTCGGGGTTTTCGGAGTCGCCGACGCTGGCGTAGACCCTCGACGTTCGCTTCTCGATGGCGCCGGGCGCCCCTGAGGCCTCGACCATCCCGACGATCTTTTCGTCGTCCCACCACGCCGATCCGGAGAAGCTCACGATCCCCCCGAAGACGTCGCCGTGCCAGACGCCGGCGTAGAGGCTCATGAGGCCACCGAGCGAGGCCCCGGAGATGTACGTGTTCTCGCGTTCGGGCTTCGTCCGAAGCTCCTTGTCGGCGAGGGGTTTGAGCTCGCTCACGAGCATGTCGAGGAACGTGGCGCCGCCTCCGGACGTCGCGGCCGTCAGCTGTCCCGTGGGATCGCCGCTCCACGACGTCGGCGTGAGCTCGTAGTTCCGCCATTCCATGACGGTGTTGACGTCGAGACCGGGCTTGAGCAGCGACCGGACGCCGACGACGATGACCTCGGGGAACGCGCCCGTGGCGGCGGCATCGTCGACGGCTTTGTCGACGAACATGTCCCCGAATCCCAATTGCGCGACGGCCGACGTCCCAAATGCGATTTGGCTATCCATCATGTAGAAAACCGGAAATCGCGCGGCCGTGTTCTCGAGATAGGTCGGCGGCAGATAGACCTCGATGGGGCGATCGTAGCCGCACGGACACGGATGAACCGTCGAGTGGAATTCTTCCCATCGAATGTCCACCGAGCCCTTCGTTCGATAAAAGTGCGGATAGACGTCGAGGGTTTGGCCCGGACGAACGACGTAATCAGGGCCGAGGGCTTTCTTGTCGTCGAGCCACGGCGCGACGTGGACGGGGGCCGAAAGGACCCCGAGTGGGTATTCCCACGTATCGTTCGCCACCGACGTCATGGGGTGGGGATTGGCGGGGTCGAGCGGCGCTTGCTCCCCCGTGATTCTCATGGTCCCCGAATATTTCTCCGAGAGGTAATGGACCCGAACCATCGCGGGCTTCGACGGATCGTCGGTCGGCGGCGAAGCGCCGTCGTTGCCCGTCGCCGAAGTTCCGTCTCCGTTCGAAGCTCCGTCCTCCGTTCCCGAAACGTCCGCGGGCTCCGCGGAAGAGGGAGAGGATGCGCTCGAGCCGCACGCCGTCATCGTGAGGACCACGAGGGCGCACGACCAACCTGATTTCGTTGGAATCATGAGGGCTCCCTGGAACCTCGAGAACGACGAGATGGCACTCCGAGACGTCGACACGTGCGGCGAATCACGATGGCGAGGAAGGCCATACGCAATTGCCGAGCCAACCTCGCGTCGAACCTTCGTGGACGCACGCCGATCGAGCGATTGCCTCGGATATTGGCCGCGATCCTGGAATGCTCGGTGTTTGCGCTCGCACGCTGCGAGGGCGAAAAGTGACGCTCGAAGGGGAAGATCGCCGCTCCACGTGAATCACGATGGATCCACGGCTGGCGCGGTCGATCCCCAGCCTCGTGCGGCTGCCGCCGCTGGGCCGCCGGAGTTCCTCGGCTACCGACCCGGCCCGAGGACGGCCGCGAAGCCGATCGGGACCAACTTCGACCACGTGTCGCCGTGGTGCTTGCCACCTTTGACGATCTCGGTCTTGAGCGTCTCTCCTTCGACGTACCCGGCTTTTTTGTAGGCCTCGAAGAGGCGTTTGTTGGCGGGGAGCATCAGCGTGTCCTCATTGTTGTTCGGATCCTCGGAGTCGCCGACGCTGGCGTAGACCCTCGACGTGCGCTTTTCGATGGCTCCCGGCGCCGACGAAGCTTCGACCATCTGAACAATCTTTTCGTCGTCCCAGAACGCCGATCCGGAGAAGCTCACGATCCCTCCGAAGACGTCGCCGTGCCAGACGCCGGCGTAGAGGCTCATGAGGCCGCCGAGCGAAGAGCCAGAGATGTACGTGTTCTCGCGTTCGGGCTTCGTCCGAAGCTCTTTGTCGGCGAGGGGCTTGAGCTCGCTCACGAGCATGTCGAGGAACGTGGTGCCGCCGCCGGACGTCTCGGCCGTGACCTGTCCGGTCGGGTCGCCGGCCCACGACGTCGGCGTGAGCTCGTAGTTTCGCCATTCCATGATGGTGTTGACGTCGAGACCGGGCTTGAGCAGCGACCGGACGCCGACGACGATGACCTCGGGGAACGCGCCCGACGTGGCGGCGTCGTCGATGGCTTCGTCGACGAGCATGTCTCCGAACGCCATTTGCGCGACGGTCGATGTCCCGAACGCAATCTGGCTATCCATCATGTAGAAAACCGGGAAATGCGCGGTCGTATTTTCGATATAGGTGGGCGGAAGATAGACCTCGATGGGTCGATCGGTGCCGCACGGACAAGGGTGAATCGTGGAGTGGAATTGGGACCATCGGATGTCCAACGAGCCCTTCGTCTCGTAGAAGTGGGGATAGACGTCGAGAGTTTGGCCCGGGCGAACGACGTAGTCGGGGCCGAGCGCTTTTTTGTTGTCGAGCCACGGCGCGACGTGGACGGGAGCCGAAAGGACGCCGAGGGGATATTCCCACGTGTCGTCCCCCGCCGACGTCATGGGTTGCGGTTCGTCGTGATCGAGCGGCGCCTGCTCGCCCGTGATCCCCACGGTCCCCTTGTACTTCTCCGAGCGGTAGTGGACTCGGATCACGGCGGGCTTCGTGGGGTCGTCGGTCGACGGCGTGCGATCGCCGTTTCCGTCGCCCGCGGGCTCCGACGACGGATCGCCCGCCGTTGGCGTCCCGTCGTCGTTCGCCGTCGAATCCGCGGAGCGGGGAGCATCGCTCGATCCGCATGCGGTCGCCGTGAGGGTCAGGAGCACGCACGCGATACCAAGTTGCTTCGACGTCATCTTCGCCTCTCCTCGAACGAGCGTTCGGCCAAGCCGGTGGTCTCGAGGCGCTGAATTGCAACCACCGCGCCATGCGTTTCGACGCCGGTGCGGAGGCCTCGCACCTTCGCGGTCGCGAGGACGTTCGTTCGGAGAAATCGACGGCCGAACGCCGTGCCCGACCATGGCGACGCGAAGAAGCCCGGAGACCTACGCTTTCGCCTGGATCGATGCACGGTTGGCACCGTCAACCGGCGGTTTCCAACTCGGCGTGTCGGTCCCCAACGGGTGCGCGGGCTCGGGGTAGTCGTCGTGGTCGGCGAGGGCGGGGCGCGTCGTGTCGAGGTGCCCATGGCGCGCGAGGACGTGCGGCCCGCAGGCCTTCGGCGCCGGCGGGTGCGCCCGACGACCTTCGGCGTCGAGGAGCCAGCTCGCCGTTCGTGCGAGCGAGACCGAGACGTCGCGACCATGCGCATCCTGGCGCCGTCGGGCGAGCGCGTCGACGATGCCCGCGGCGAGCAGGTACCCCGTGGCGTGGTCGAGGGCTTGCGCCGGGAGCGCGCCCGGTTCGTCGCCACCTTCGATGAGCGCGATCCCCGAGGCTCCTTGGACGATGCTGTCGAACCCTCGCCGCGAGGCCCACGGCCCTTCGAAGCCCCATGCGCTCACGCGTCCGCGAACGAGCCCCGCGAAGGCGCCGCCCGCGAGATCGCCCGGAGCGTTCGGCTCGTTCATGTCGAAGATCTCTTCGAACCGCGCGAGCGCGCCCGGCCGGTAGCCGGTGACCAAGACGTCCGCGGTCGCGAGCAAGCCCCGCAGCGTCGCGAGGCCCTCGGGGGCCCGGAGATCGAGCAGCGCCGAGCGCTTCCCTTGCCCCACGTCGAGGTGCTGCCAGGCGATCTCCGGCACGTGCGGCGGGTCGAGCCGAAGGACCTCGGCGCCGAGCAACGCGAGCGCCCGCGTCGCCACCGGACCGGCGATGACGCGCGTGAGATCGACGACGCGAACGCCACGAAGCGGTTGCTCCACGGTCGGCGCTCGCGTGCGGTCCGCGCGGTGCTCCGCCTTCACGTCCTCTCGTCGCGCGATGCCCACGAGCGGGGCCCGCGCCGCCGATCGCGCCGCTTCGGTCGCTCGCCACTCCGCCTCCGTTCGCACGCGCACCGCGATGGCGCCGGCATCGGCCGCGCGGTCTTCGACGTCTTGCGCGCGCATCGTTCGGAATTGCGCCGAGGCTTGCTCGCGCCCGCTCCCTTCGGGCAGGCCGAGCACCTGGAGGAGGCGCCGCCGATGGTGGTCGTAGTTGCCGTGCGTCCGGACCCAGCCGTCGCTCGTCGCGAAGAACCCCGACATCGGCGCGAACCCCGAGACCGGCTTCCCATCGATCCGCAGGAGCCGATCGCTCGCGAACGACGCGGCCACGCGCTCCGGATCGAGTCGAACCTCTCGCTCGGGCAGGCCGATCGATGCGCGGTAGCGGTTCGCGCTCTCGGCGAGCGCCGCCACGGATCCCATGGCGAGCGCCATGACGGGAAGTCGCGCGGCCAAAAAGTCCCCCGCGTCCGGAAATGTCGTGCGGCTCGAAACGCCGACGGCGGCGTCGTACGCACGAAGGAGCTCGCTCATGCCGTCGATATGGGGACTCGGCCGTCGTTCGGCAAGCAGCGAATCCGCGTCGCCGCGACTCTCTCGAGGCCGCCCGTCGGTGTCGCCGCCCGCTATTTTTCCGGCAGCGGCGTGCCTGCCACGAGCCAGCGCATCGCCGTCACGGCGACCGTGTCGAGCGATTGCTTTTCGTCCCACGACGCCGCGAACGTGACGAAGCCGACGTCGTTCTTCGGATCGAGCATCATCATCGACGAATAGTCGAGCGTCGAGCCGTTGTGCCAGACGAACGGATCGTCGAACAGGTGGGTGACGACCCAGATGTAACCCGTTCCCTGTGTGCCGGTCGTTCCGTCGTGGACCGTCTGCGCGTCGCGCAAGGTCGCGAGCGACAGCGGCGACTTCCCGTCCGCCGGGCCTTCGAGCCCGAACCGCCCCAATCGAAACAGATCGTCGAGCGAGCCGTAGAGCCCGCCGGCCGCTTCGTAGGCGCCCATCCGCCAATGCGGCGGATCGACGACCACCTTCTTGCCGTCGACGTGATGACCGAGCGCGAGCGGTCCCTTGACGTCTTCCCGACGCCACACGCTCTTCATCCCGAGCGGATCGAGCACGCGTTTCTGCACGGCCTCTTCGTACGAGGTCCCCGCGACCCGCGCGATCACGGGCCCGAGCAAGGCGACGGCGAGGTTCGAGTACTCGTCGTTGGTACCCGGGACGTGCGTGAGCACGAGTCCGTCGAGCTCGCCGAGCAGCTCTTCTTCCGTGACGTCGCGATCGCTCCGCGTGTAGTCGACCTTCCCGAGCCGCGGCATGCCGGACGTGTGCGTGAGGATCTGGGCGATCGTGATGCGCGGATCGGCGTCGCCGTTCGGGTAGACGATCTTCTTCGCCTCGGGCAGGTACTTCTCGAGCGGGTCGTCGAGCTTCAGCTTCCCTTCGTCACGGAGCGAGAGGATTACCGTAGAGGTCAGCACCTTCGTGATGGACCCGAAGCGGTAGACGGTGTCGCGCGCGACCGGCGTCCCCTGGTTTTCGTCGGCGAGGCCGTAGCCGTGGAAGAACACGAGCTCGCCTTTTCGGAGGACGCCGAACGAGCCGCTCTGGAACTTGTATTTGACGGTCGCGTTCGCGAGGTAGGCGTCGAGCTCGCGGAACTCCTCCGGGATCTCGTCGACGGCCGGGCCGTCGGCGTCGACCTCTGCACCCGCGTCTGTGTTCGTCGGCGTCGTGTTCGTCGGTTCGGAAGGCGAAGGCTTCGAGTTCGACGCGCACGAGAAAAGGGCGGTGCCGACGACCGACGCAAGGGCGAGCGACGCGAGGAATCTCATGCGGCGAAACGCTATGGCAGTTTCCGACGGCGCATCAATCCCGCAGGCCGCACTTCCGAAGGCTCATGCACGGTTGGCGTGGCCAGATCGTTCCGTGAGAGCGCACGAGCGGACTGGATATGAGATCCATGATCGCACATCCAATGGATGAGGTTGATATCCATAACCTTAACGTTAAGGTGAGAGTTGTTGACAGCCGCAAGGCCGTTCCCTATTCACTTCCAAGTCTCACGCATACGTGAGAGTAAGGCTCCGTCACGGCGGTTCGCATGAGCAACCTACGCCTCCCTCTTCTCAGCGACGTGCTCGCGGGCTCGAAAGAAGCCTCCGCGGTGGGCGCCGCCGTGGATGCGACCGTCGCCGCGCAAACCGAGGCGCCCGCGCGCACGCCGGCCGACGTTCCGTCACGAACGCGGGTGGCGGGGAGCCCGGCGACGAACGCCGCGCCAACCACGCCGGTCGACGGCGAAATCCCGTGCGATCACGCGTCCGATCCCGCGGCGAGCGCGCTCATGCAGGTCGGCGATCTCGCGCGCGAATCCGGCAAGACGGTCCGCGCCATCCACCTCTACGAGCAGCTCGATCTGCTCAAGCCGGCGGCGCGTTCGAAGGGACGCTACCGCCTCTATGGCCCCGAAGCGCTCCTCCGCATCCGATGGATCGGCAAGCTCCAGGAGCTGGGCCTCAGCCTCACGGACATCAAGGGCATCGTCAAAGACGTCGAGACGCAGGGCTCGGCGCCCACGGCGATGGTCAAGGTGCGCGAGGTCTACCGCGAGAAGCTCGCCGAGACGCGGGCCCAGATCGCGCGGCTCGAGGCGCTCGAGCGCGAGATGCTCGCGAGCCTCGAATACCTCGAGGCGTGCCAATCCGTCTGCGCGTCGGATCACCGCATCCGCGCTTGCCAGTCCTGCAACCACCACCCGCGCGAACAGCAGGTCCCCGATCTCGTGGCCGGCTTCCGCGCGTGAGCCGCCGCGATCCCGCGCGCATCGATTCCGACGTTCCGACGACGCTCCGACGACGAACCCCAACGAGAAGCACGACGATGGCCATCAAGCTCCCGATTTTCATGGACTACCACTCGACGACGCCGGTCGACCCGCGCGTCGTTTCCGAGATGCTGCCGTACTTCACGGAGAAGTTCGGCAACGCGGCGAGCCGCAGCCACCTCTTCGGGTGGCAGGCCGAGGAGGCCGTCGACGTCGCGCGCGAGCGCATCGCGAAGCTCATCGGCGCGCAGAGCGAAAAAGAGATCGTCTTCACGTCGGGCGCGACGGAGTCGGACAACCTCGCCATCAAGGGCGTCGCCGAGTTCTACAAGGACAAGGGCGACCACATCATCACGGCGGTGACCGAGCACAAGGCGGTGCTCGACACGTGCAAGCGCCTCGAGAAGGACGGCTTCCGCGTCACGTACCTGCCCGTCGGTCGCGACGGCCGCGTCGACCCCGACGACGTGCGGCGCGCCATCACGGACAAGACGATCCTCGTGAGCCTCATGCTCGCGAACAACGAGATCGGCACGGTCCACCCGCTCGAAGAAATCGGCAAAATCACCCGAGAAAAGGGCGTTCTTCTCCACTCCGACGCCGTCCAAGGGGTCGGCAAGGTCGACTTCGACGTCCAGAAGATGAACGTCGATCTCGCGAGCGTCACCGCGCACAAGATGTACGGCCCCAAGGGCGTGGGCGCGCTCTACGTCCGGCGCAGCAAGCCGCGCGTGCGCCTCGTCGCGCAGATGGACGGCGGCGGTCACGAGCGCGGCATGCGCTCCGACACGCTCAACGTCCCGAGCATCGTCGGCTTCGGCAAGGCGGCCGACATCCTCGTCAAGGAAGGCAAGGAAGAGTCGGCGCGCATCCTCGCGCTCCGCGAGCGGCTCCGCGGCAAGCTCACGGGCGCGCTCGAAGAGGTCTACCTCAACGGCTCGCTCGAGCACCGCTTGCCCGGCAACTTGAACGTCTCGTTCAACTTCGTCGAGGGCGAGGCGATGATGATGGCGATCAAGGACGTCGCCGTGAGCTCCGGCTCGGCGTGCACGTCCGCGAGCCTCGAGCCGAGCTACGTCCTCCGCGCGCTCGGCGCCTCCGACGAGCTCGCGCACTCGAGCATCCGGTTCGGCCTCGGGCGCTACACGACGGAGGAAGAGGTCGACTACGTCGCCGATCTCGTGATCGGGAAGGTCAACCACCTGCGGGCGATGTCGCCGCTCTACGAGATGCACAAGGAAGGCATCGATCTGAAGAGCGTCGCCTGGGTCGCGCATTAGGCCGCTCGAAAGAGCGCGTCGCTGAGAAATTCGAAAAGAGCGTTCGGAAGTAAGAGGAAGTCATGGCGTACAGCGAGAAAGTCATCGATCACGCAGAGAACCCGCGCAACGTCGGGACGCTCGACAAGGACGATCCGGCGGTCGGAACCGGGCTCGTCGGCGCGCCGGCGTGCGGCGACGTCATGCGCCTTCAGATCAAGGTCAACGACGACGGCGTCATCGAAGACGCGAAGTTCAAGACGTTCGGCTGCGGCTCGGCCATCGCCTCGTCGTCGCTCGCGACGGAGTGGATCAAGGGCAAGAAGGTCGAAGAGGCCGAGGCCATCAAGAACGTCGACATCGTCAACGAGCTGAACCTTCCGCCGGTGAAGATCCACTGCTCGGTCCTCGCCGAAGACGCCATCAAGAGCGCCATCGCCGACTACCGCGCGAAGCAAGCGGCGCGTCGCTCGGCGAGCGAGTAGGCGTGCACGAACCGAGGCGGCGCGGAGACGTGGCCTCGGTCCTCGACCGCGTGACCGAAGGCCTGCCCGAACCCGGGCCGACGCAAACCCGGGCCGGCACGAAACGACCGATGCATGGAACGAAGTGACGTGATGACGACGAACCTCTCCCAAAGCGCAGTGCAGCCGGGGCCGAAGACGGAAGGCTCGAGCGGCGCGGTCCATGCCGCGGACGCCGCGAAGAAGCTCGCGATCACGATCACGCAAAACGCCGTGGACGCGATCGGCGCTCAGATCAAGAAGCGCAACGTCGAAGGCACGGCGCTCCGCGTCGGCATTCGCGGCGGAGGTTGCTCGGGCTTCTCGTACGTCATCGAGTTCCACGACGGGCCGCCCCACGCGCGCGACGTCGTCTACGACATGACCGCGACGGACGGCTCGTCGGTGCGCGTCCTCATCGACAAGAAGAGCCTCCTCTACCTCAACGGCGCCACGCTCGAGTGGGAGAAGACGGTCATGCGTCAGGGGTTCAAGTTCGTGAACCCCAACGAGTCGTCGAGCTGCGGCTGCGGCACGTCCTTCAACGTCTGAAGCGCCCAAGTCGGCGCCTTCATTTCCCCGCTTTTCGGCATTTTTCGACCACGCCTCGGTTCGAGCGCCGCTCGAGCCCTCTGCCATCCCATGGTCTCATGACGACCGATCCGTTCTCCATCCTGGGTGCCCCACGCGCGTTCGCGCTCGATCTCGCGACCGTCGAGAAGACGTACCGCGAGCTCTCGCGGGCGCTGCACCCGGACAGGTTCGCGCAAGCGGGCGCGAGCGAGCGACGCGCGGCGCTCGACAAGGCGGCCACGGTCAACGAGGCGTGGCGCGTGCTCCGCGATCCGGTGCGTCGCGCCGAGGCGCTCTTCTCCCTCGCGGGGATCGCGGTCGGTGAGACGAACGAACCGAAGGCGAGCCCGGCGTTCTTGATGGAGATGATGGAGGAGCGCGAAGCCTTGAGCGAGGCGCGCACGAAGAAGGATCTCGCCAAGGTACGCGCGATGGGCGAGGCCATCGTCCAGCGTCGCGCGGCGGCGGAGGCGAAGCTCGCGCGTGGCGTCGACGAGGCGTTCGCGGGCGAGGCCGTGCGCCGCGAAACGCTCGAGCCGTTCCTGCCTCTCTTGGGAGAGCTGCGCTTTTATCGGCGCTTTCTCGACGAAGTCTCCGCCATCGAAGAAGAAGAGGAGTCGCCGTGACGGATCTGCTCGAAATTTTCGACCCGAAAGCCGCCCCGCGCGCGATCGGCATCGATCTCGGCACGACGAACTCGATCGTCGCGTACGTGAAGAACGAGCGCCCCACGGCCATCCGCGACTGCGACGGCCGCGCCCTCTTGCCCAGCGTCGTCCACTACGGGTCGGGCAACGAGGTCGTCGTCGGCGAGAACGCCGCGCGCCGCGCCGCCGAGAGCCCGCGCGAGACGATCGTCAGCGTCAAGCGCTTCATGGGCCGCGGCGCCGACGATCCGGAGACCGCGCGCCTCGGTCCGTACGCGTTCGTCACGCCGAAGCAAGGGGAAGCCAACGTCGTCCGCTTCGACGTGCGAGGCCGCGCCGTCACGCCCGTCGAAGTGAGCGCGGAGATCTTGCGCGCGCTGAGGCGCCTCGCCGAGGACGAGCTCCGCTCCGTCGGCGGCGCGGTCATCACCGTGCCGGCGTATTTCGACGACGCGCAGCGGCAGGCGACGAAGGACGCGGGGCGCTTGGCGGGCCTCGAGGTGCTCCGCCTCATCAACGAGCCGACGGCCGCCGCGCTCGCGTACGGCCTCGAGAAGAAGAAGAACGGGACGTTCGCCGTCTACGATCTGGGCGGCGGCACGTTCGACGTCACCATCTTGAACCTCGAAGACGGCGTCTTCCAGGTTCGCTCGACGGGCGGCGACAGCGCGCTCGGCGGCGACGACATGGATCGCCTGCTCGCCGAAGAGCTCTTCGCCCTCTTCGGCAAAGAGGCGAAGAGCGCTTCCCCGGGCGAGGTGCGGCTCGCGCTCGATCTCGCGCGCAAGGTCAAGCACGGGCTCACAGAGGCGCTCGAGGTCGAGGTGGAGAACCCCTTCGGCAAGACGCCGGCGTCCGCGGTCGTCACGCGCGCCCGCTTCGACGCGTTGGTCGAGCCCATCCTCGCGAGGACGGGGACGGCGTGCAAACGCGCGCTCCGCGACGCCGAGCTCAAGGCCACGGAGCTCGACGGCGTCATCCTCGTCGGCGGATCGACGCGCGTTCCGGCGGTGCGCGCGTACGTCGAAAAGCTCTTCGGTCGCCCCCCGCTCGGCGACATCGACCCCGATCAGGTGGTCGCGCTCGGCGCCGCGGTCCAAGCGAGCCAGCTCTCGGGACAGGCCACCGGTGACGAGGTGCTCCTGCTCGACGTCATCCCGCTCTCGCTCGGCATCGAGGTTGGCGGCGGGGTCGTCGACCGCATCCTGCCGCGCAACACGACGACGCCGGCATCGGCGCGCGCCACCTACACGACGCAAGAGGACAACCAGACGGGCTTCGAGATCCACGTCGTGCAAGGCGAGCGCGAGCTCGCGGCCGACTGCCGGAGCCTCGCGCGCTTCCTCCTCCGCGGCATTCCGCCGATGGCGGCGGGCATGGCGCGACTCGAGATCACGTTCCGCGTCGACGCCGACGGCTTGCTCGGGGTGCACGCCGTCGAGCGGACGACGGGCATCGAGCAGACGATCGAGGTCAAGCCGTCGTACGGCCTCGACGACGAGACCGTCGAGCAGATGCTCCTCGACGCGATCGATCACGGCGAAGAAGATCTGGCGGCGCGGCGCCTCGCCGAGGCGCGCGTCGAAGCGCACCACATCGTCACGTCGACGAAGAAATCGCTCGCGCGCGATCCCGATCTGCTGGAACCCGGCGAAAAAGAGCGCATCGAAGCCGCCATCGCGGCGCTCGAATCTGCGTCGAAGGGCGCCGATCCGCGTCGGGTGAACCTCCGCATCGACGATCTCGACGCCGCGACGAAGGCGTTCGCCGAGCGGCGCATGAACCGCGCGATCCGGGAGGCCACGCTCGGTCAGCGCGTCGAGTCCGTCGAGAAGACGGTCGAGCACGCCAAGGGCATCGAAGCGGCGCACGCGCACGCGCCCCTTCCTCCACCTCCGGCTTCGCGCTAGGAGGCGCACGTACATGGCGATCGTTCGCTTCAAAGGTTACGCGGAAGTCGAAGTCCCCGTCGGTACGAGCGTCCTCGAAGCGGCGCAGAAGGTCGACGCGCCCGAGGGCTATGCGTGCGGCGGCGTGTGCGCGTGCTCCACGTGCCACGTCTACGTGTCGAAGGGCGCCGAGCTCCTGAGCGAGAAGGAAGAAGAAGAGGAGGACATCCTCGACAAGGCCTTCGACGTGCGCGCGACCTCGCGGCTCGGCTGCCAATCGCGCATCGAGCGCGACGGCGAAATCGAGGTCGAGATCACGCGCGAGAGCCTCGAGGCGTTCGAGAACGAGCACCCCGAGCACCGCGGCAAGTACACCAAGCGCTGAGCGCGCGCGGGGCGCCGAAGCGTCGGTCGAACGACGTGGCGGCAGCGCGAGCCGACGTCGCATCGGCATCGCGGCGTCGTTTTCGGCGTTGACGTGTCCGCGCGGAGGCGGTTGCTTGTTCGCATGGCGTGCGGTCATTCCCAGGCGCTCGCGGCGGGGCTCGAGGGGGCGTTCACCGTCGACGCTTCGCGCGTGACGTTCGGCCGCGGTGCGATCGACGAAGTCGGCGACCGGATGGCGAGGCTCGGGCCGCGCCGCGTCGGGCTCTTCACGGACGTGCGCGTGCGCCGCTTGCCCCTCTTCGAGACCGCGCGCGCGTCGCTCGCGAGGGCGGGGTGCGACGTCGTGGTCTTCGACGAGGTCACGGTCGAGCCGACGGACGCGTCGTTCCGGAACGCGGCGCGCTTCGCGGCGGAGGCGAAGCTCGAAGGCTACGTCTCGCTCGGCGGCGGCTCCGTCATCGACACGTGCAAGGCCGCCAACCTGTACGCCACGCACCCCGCGGAGTTCACGGCGTACGTGAACGCGCCCGTCGGCGAGGGGCGCGCCATCCCAGGGCCGCTCGCGCCCCACGTCGCGTGCCCGACGACGAGCGGGACGGGCAGCGAGGTCACGGGCATCGCCATCTTCGATTTCGTCGAAAAACACGCCAAAACAGGCATCGCGGGCGCCTTTCTCCGGCCGAGCGAGGCCCTCGTGGATCCCGACGCGACGGACAGCCTCCCGTCGCAGGTCGTCGCCGCGAGCGGCATGGACGTCCTCTGCCACGCGCTCGAGTCGTACACGGCGCGGCCGTTCGACGCGCGCGCGAAGTCGTCGCCCTCGACGCGCCCCATGAGCCAAGGTCGCAACCCGTGGAGCGACATCGGCTGCCGCGAAGCGCTCGTGCTCCTCGGCCGCCATTTCGAGCGCGCGGTGCTCGACGCCGCGGATCGCGAGGCGAGAGAAGGGCTCATGTGGGCGGCGACGCTCGCGGGCATCGCGTTCGGCAACGCGGGCGTGCACGTCCCGCACGCGATGGCCTACGCCGTCGCCGGTCGCGTCCGTGACTTCCGGCCCGAAGGCTATCCCTCGGACGCGCCCATGGTCCCGCACGGCATGGCCGTCGTCGTGAACGCGCCCTCGGTCTTCCGCGCCACGGCCGTGACCTCACCCGAGCGCCACCTCGAGGCCGCGGCGCTCCTCGGCGCGGACGTCCGTGGCGCCGTGGCGGCCGATCCCGCCGAAGCCGGCGAGGCGCTCGCCGCGCACCTCGCCGGCATGATGCGCGCGACGTCGATCCCGAACGGCATCGGCGGCGTCGGCTACGGCGAAGCGGATCTCGCCGCGCTCGCCGAGGGCACGATGCTCCAGCAGAGGCTCCTGCAAAACGCCCCGAAGTCGCTGACCGAGCCGGAGCTCGTCGCGCTGTTCCGCGGCGCTTTGCGCTATTGGTAGGCACCGCCGTGAGCACCGAACGACCTCCGCGTCCGCGCATCCACGATTACCCGTACGTCGTCCCCATCACGACGCGGTGGATGGACAACGACGCTTACGGACACGTCAACAACGTCGTCTACTACAGCTACTTCGACACCGCGGCGAACACGTTCCTGATCCGCGAAGGTGGCCTCGACGTCGAGCGCTCGCCGATCATCGGCCTCGTCGTCGAGTCCAAGTGCCACTACCACGCGCCGGCCTCGTTCCCGCGCCCGCTCCGCGCGGGGGTGCGCGTCGACAAGCTCGGCGCGCGCTCGGTCACCTACGGCATCGGTATCTTCGAGGCCGACGCGGACGAAGCCTCCGCCCACGGCCACTTCGTCCACGTGTTCGTCGACCGCGCGTCGCGCACGCCCGTGCCCATCCCCGAAGGCCTCCGCGCGGCCCTGGCCCGCATCTGCGCGCCGCGCGCGTGACGCTCGCGGACCGACCGGTCAGGGCGTCGGCGCGGAGCTTCCCTGCTGCATGATCTTCGTGTCGACCTTCTGCAGCGACGGGTACACGAACAAGAGCCCCAGCCAATAGAGCGTGCAGAATACACCCGTCGCGACGACGCTCCGCTTCACCGCTTGCTTCAACGAGCCGCCGCGCGCGAAGAGCAGCGGGATCGCGATCGTCGCGGCGAGGACGCTGATGAGCAGGATCTTCTGCATCGCCCTTCAGCCTACCACGGGCGCGCCAATCGGGCCTTGACCATCCGGCCCCACGCGCTCGGGACGAGCGGCGCGCCGACGCCGCAGGCGCCCACCGGTCCGTCGAGCAAGCTCGGCGGGCAGTTGCCGTGGAACGTGTACGCCATCCACGGCACGCCGAGCTTTTCGGCCAAATCCCAGAGCGCGACGACGTCGTCCGGCGACATCTTCGCGGTGTCGTCGTTCACGACGCCGAGCTCGCCGATGATGACCGGCAAGGTCTGCGCGGGCCGCGTCACGAGCGCGTCGAAGCGGCTCTTCGGATCGTAGACGTGCGTCTCGTAGACGACGTTCACGCCGCCGCCGGCCGTGATGGGGTGGTCGACGTAGTAGTCGAGCACGCGCGCCCACGACCGCGTGCCCTGCACCGCGACGAGGTGGGGCTTGTCCTTGCGCTCGACGCTCCGGATGGCGGCGACCGTGTCGTTCATCGCCTTCCAGACCTCGGCGTCGAGCTTGCCGTCTTCGTTCCTCTCCGGCTCGTTGACCAGCCCGAACATGACGAACGGCATGTCCGCCAGCGCGCGCGCGAGCTTCTTCCACACCGCGCGCGTCCGCTCGGTCGGCCAGCCCATTTTGCCGAACGAGGGTTCGTTCCAGAGCGACACGAGGACGTACACGCCCGGCTTCTTGCCGACGTGCCCGATGATCCGCATGACGTCGCGGAAGTAGTCGTCGTCCTCGAGCACGCCGCGGTAGTGCGCGCGCCCTTGCCCGGCGCCCTTGTCCGGGTAGCTCTCGAGCAGGAGGCGCACGAAATTCGCGTGCCACTCGTCCGTCAGGACGTCGATCCGGCGCTGCACCTCCTCGACGTGCGGCGGCTCCCACGAGCACGAATCGCAAGAACGTGTATCATGCACGTTCGCGCCGCGTCCGTGGAACGGCTTGCCGTTGGGCAGCAGGATGCGCGGCCCCTCGGTGCGAAGCCAGCCCGTGATCGGGCCCGTCCCGTCGGCCGTGGAGGTCGCCGCGTAGGCCGGCCCGACGGACGCGGTCGTCCCCGACGCCGATCGACCATCGACGCCGCCCGTCTGCGGAGGCGCGTTGGGCCGCTCGCACGCCGAGGCGAGCGCGGCCACGAACACCGCGGTCGCCGCGCCCAGCCAAAGCTTCCGCGACGCGTTCGTCATCGGCGTCGTCTCACGTGCCGCCCGCCCGTCGCTCGGCGTCACCGCGCGAGCCCCACGGACGCCGTCGTCCCCGACGCCGATCGACCGTCGGTGCCGCCCGTCTGCGGCGGCGCGCTGGGCCGCTCGCACGCCGAAGCGAGCGCGGCCACGAACACCGCGGCCGCCGCGCCCAGCCAAAGCTTCCGCGACGCGTGCGTCATCGAACCGTCGTCTTACGTTTCACGTGCCGCCCGCCCGTCGCTCGACCGCGTTACCGCGCGAGCGACGCGTTGAGCACGACGCTCCCGAGGAACTTCGCGCGACCGACCTCGTCGATCGTCCGCGACGCCGCCACGACGCTCGTCTCGCCGATGAAGATGCCGAGCAGCGCCGCGTTCACGTTCTGCGCCATGGGCACGGTCGTCGCGTTCTCGGTCACCAGGCGCAGGACCACGATGCAACGCTTGCCGCGGCTCGTGATGCTCTGGATCTGCGACAGCATCCGCCCCATGTCCTTGAGGCCGAGGTTGCGCGCGTCGAACACCGTCAGCTCTTGTCCGAGCTCGCTGGCGAGCCGGGCCATGCCGTGGGCGATCTCGAGGATGCCGTCGGGGTCGCGCTTGCTCGAGCCGATGAACGCGAGCGATTGCCAGTCGTGCTGCTGACAGCGGAGCCACAGGCGCTGCCAAACGGGGTCCAGCGTGTTCGCGACGGGACCCATCGACGGCAGATCGATGTCCGCCGGCGCTTTGGCGAGCGGCTCGGCGTTTTCGGTGGCGGCGGCAGCTTGGGTGGAGGCCGGTTCGTTCATGGGCCGTTTCTTCACGTTTGCTTCGGAAAAAGCGTGATTCGGGTCGAAAGGTCCGTGCGTGGGCTCGTTCGTCTCGAACGGTCCGAGCACCCGCCGGATCCGTCCGAGTACCCGTCGATGAAGGGAAAGTATAGTCCTATCGCCCCCCGCGCCCGAAAGTCGAATTCGCCGTTTTTTCGACCTGCGACGCCCGGCCGGTGGGCCTGGATTCCCCGTCGCCCCGCTTGCCCGCGAAAACGCGAGCGGCGTGCCCGCATGCGACCCGACGCGCGACCCGACGCGTGCTCGGCGCCCCCCACGCCCACCGACGCGCGACCTCGTGCGCGCCCCGGACGCGATCGAGGGCCCGTGCGTGCGTGGCGCACTCCTTTCTCGGCACTCGCCATGCTAGATTCGGCGCCGATGGAGTCTCGCGCCGCCCGCATGGCTTTCTCGTGCCTCGCGATGAGCGCCCTTTTCCTCGTCGCATCCCCCGGGTGCGTGGTCCGCTTGTCCGACCGCAACGAGCCCTTGCCGAACGGCGGCGTCACCGGCGCCGCGGCGAAGTGCTCGTCCGTCGATCCGCTCGGCAAAGGCGGTCCCGGGAGCGGCGCCGCGGAGGTCAAATACGTCGGTCGCTACGACGTGACCGATCCGTCGAGCGCGCTCTTCGATTGGTCGGGCAACTACGTCACCGCGCGGTTCGAAGGGACGGAGGTGTCCGCGTCCTTCGAGTTCGATCACGACGCGGATCTCGTCTTCAACGTCGTCATCGACGACGGCGATCCGCAGAAGCTCACGGTCACGTCGAAGAAGAAGACCTACAGCCTCGCGAAGAACCTCCGCGCGGGCACCCACGAGGTGCTGCTCATGCGGAGCACGGAGGCGCTCTTCGGAACCGTGACCTTCAAGGGGTTCTCGTTCGGCGACGGCCACCTCTTGCCGCCGACGGAGCGCCCCCGGCGCATCGAGCTCATCGGCGACTCGATCACGTGCGGCTACGGCGACGAAGGCCCGAACGCCATCTGCCCGTACGACGTCGAGGTCCGCAAGGACGTGCGTGTGCCGCTCTCGCAGAACATCTACGTGGCGTACGGATCCATCGCGGGGCGCGAGCTGTCGGCGGACGTCGTGACGACCTGTTATTCCGGCAAAGGCATCGTCTTCAACTACCGCGAGCCGGCCGACGATCCGGACGCGAAGACGACGGTCCCGCAGTATTGGGAGCGGACGCTCGCCTCCAAGCCCGACGCTCCGCCCTGGGATTTCACCAAGGATCTCCAGCCGCAGGTCGTCGTCGTGGCCCTCGGCACGAACGACTACACGCGCGACCTCAATCAGGACTCCGTCGCCGATGGCCTCGATCTCGCGGCCTTCAAGAAGGGCACCAAGGACTTCCTCAAGCTCGTGCGCCAGCGCCGCCCCGACGCGCACATCTTCGTCGCCGTCTCGCCCATGCTGAGCGACACGTTCCCCTTCACCGGCGCCCGCAGCAGCATGCGCGACACGTTCGGCCAGCTCGTCTCCGAGTTCGCCAGCGAGGGCGACAAGAAGATCTACCGCATCGAGTTCGTCGAGATGGGGACGCGCTACGGCCTCGGCTGCGATTACCACCCGAACCTCGAAGTGCATCGCATCATGGCCGACCAGCTCGTCGGCGCGATCCGCTCGAAGACCTGCTGGTGAGGCCGAGGACACCGACGTGAGCAACTCTCCCAAGCGTCCGCCGGTCCCGAACGCCACGCCGCCCGTCCCGCGCGCGGCGGCGACCGCCGACACCGCCATCCTCGAGAAGGTCGCCCAGAAATACGGCTCGTTCGGCGCGCGTCCGAGCGACGACGTCGAGGTCGAGCGCCGCGCCCTGTCCGACAACTTCCTCAAGCCCGCCGTGCGCATCGTCGCGGGCGTCTTCGCCGCGACCCTCGTCGCGTCCGTGGTGTCCCACCCCGCGTGGGGCGGCCCGGGGATGTGGGCGAACTCGATCCGGCTCGACACGCTGTTCGCCGTCGTCTGGATGCCGCTCCTCTGGAACACGATGATGCGCAAGAAGCTCTCGCGGAGCCTGCGCGTCTACCTCGTGCTCGCGCTGTTCATCGAGGCGTTCAGCGAGGCGATGTTCCGCGACATGGGCGTCGCCGACGGCGGCGGCTACTGGGACACCGTCATGTGGCCCGCGTCCGTCGCGTGGTACGGCACGCTCAAGGAGTTTGCCGGCATCCCGGGCGCGTCGCTGTCGACCTTCTTCTTCGTGACCGTCGCGCTCCTCTACCGCGCCGTGAACACGCGTCGCGACGATCCCCCGCCGAAATTCGCCAAGCAAGCGATGCTCGCCTTCCTCGGGGCCGTCATCGGTCTCGCGATCGTCGGCATCGTGCGCGGCGGGGCGATCGAGCCCGCGTTCCGTCAGACGATCCACCTGATGCAGCTCCCGCTCGTCGGGTTGCTCTTCCTCTACGCGCTGCGGATCCCCGACGATTTGCCCGCGATCGGCACGGTGTTCGTCGTGTGCGCGGTCGCGCGGAGCCTCCTCGTCGCGTACGTCTATTTCGGCGTCTGCATGCCCGCGGGCATCACGTCGCTGCCGGGCAAGCCCGAGTGGTGCACGAACCACTCCGACAGCGTCCTCTTCGTGACGGCGATCCTCGTCCTGATCTGCCACGCGCTCGAGCAGCGAAAGCTCAAGGTCACGCTCAAGGCGCTGGCGATCGGCGCGGTCATCCTCCTCGGCATCATCCTCAACAACCGGCGGCTCGCCTTCGTCAGCTTGGGCGCGGCCCCGTTCGTCGTCTTCCTCGCGATGAAGCCCAGCAAGCGCAAGCGCCGCCTGACCGCCGCGCTCGCGATCCTGACGCCGCTGCTCGCCGGCTACGTGCTCATCGGGTCGGAGATCCCGTCGGCGTCGCCGCTGCTCAAGCCCGCCAAGCTCGTCGTCTCGGTCATGGACCAGAAAGACACGTCGAGCCTCTCGCGCGACATCGAGAACGAAAACCTCATCTATACGCTCAGCGAGACGCCCGTCGTGCCGCTGGGGTTCGGCCACGAGTACGACTATTCGCCGAACAACCCGCCCGTCGACCTCGGCGAACTCTTCAAGAATTTCCGATACATCGCCCACAACGGCGTGCTCTGGATCTGGTCGCTCGGCGGCGTCCTCGGCTTCTCGCTGCTCTGGTTCGTCTACCCGCTGGCCGGCACGCTCGCGCTTCGCGCCTATTGGCGTGGCAACATTCCCCTCGAGCGGACGGCGGCGCTGGCCTGCCTCGGCTCGACCGTGGTTTGCATCGTCCAAATTTGGGGCGATCAGGGCTTCAACAGCTACATGACGCTGGTCACGTTCGGCGTGACGTTCGCGGTCGCGGCGAAGCTCGCGGCGCGCGTGCACGCATAGCGCCAGGCGCGCGGCCGAACGTCACTTCGACAAACGGGCGCATGGCCGATGTGTGCGCTAACGTGATAGGTTATGACGCGTCGCGACATCGCCCGCGTCGCTCGGCTGTTTCCGGGCCGTATCCACGCTGAAGTGCCGTCCACGAATGTCGGCGTGCGAACCTGCACGCCGACGGACTTCTTGCAAAACCTTCTTGCCGGGCAAAAGACGAAGCTCTCGAAGGCTGGGCATCCATCATGCTACCGTCGCTGTCTAGATCGAATCCTCGTTGCGTTCGTATCGATGGCGGGCGACGCGGGGGTGTACGGAGCGCAACGTGAACCAACAGGCCGAGCGGCGCGTAGGAACAGTCATCGGCGGCAAGTGGCGCATCGACGCGCTGCTCGGCTCCGGCTCGATGGCGGCCGTATACGCGGCAACGCACCGCAACGGTGCACGTTCCGCGCTCAAGATCCTCCACCCGACGCTCTGCACCGATCCGGCGGTGTGCGAGCGGTTCCTCGGCGAAGGCTACTTGGCCAACTCGGTCAAGCACCCGGGCATCGTGCGCGTCCTCGACGACGGCGTCACCGACGACGGGTGCGTCTTCCTCGTCATGGATTTGCTCGAGGGACACACGCTCGAGGCGCTCCGTCAGGAGCGCGGCGGGCGCATCCCGCTCGTCGAGGCGCTCGACATCGCCGACAAGCTGATGGACGTGCTCGGCGCGGTCCATGCGGCGGGCATCATCCATCGTGACCTGAAGCCGCAGAACGTCTTCGTTTGCAACGACGGGTCGATTCGCCTCTTCGACTTCGGCGTGGCGCGCGTGTTCGATCGCACGTCGCAGAGCAAGCTCTCCGTCTTCGGGCTCGTGCTCGGGACGCCGTCGTTCATGTCGCCGGAGCAGGCGCTCGGCTCGCGCGAGAAGGTCGATCACCGGAGCGACATCTGGTCGCTCGGCGCGACGATCTTCACGTCGCTCACGGGCGAGACCGTGCACCTCGGCGCGAACGTGCAGGCGCGGCTCCTCGCGGCGGCCACGGTCAAGGCGCGCTCGATTTCGATGGTCATGCCCGATCTGCCGGCGCAGCTCGCGAACGCGATCGACATGGCGCTCCGCTTCAAGAAAGAGGATCGCTGGCAGAGCGTCGACGCGATGCGCACGGCGTTCCTCGCGGCGCGTGAGCAGCTCGGCCTCGGCGTGCCGGACGCCCCGAAGCGCTCGCTCCCGCCGCCGTCGCCCGATCGGACGGCGGAGCTCCCCGCGCAAGGCAGCGTGCGCCCGCCGCCCGTCGAGTCGTCGGAAGGTGGACCGGGGGGCACGTTCATCGGCATCGGCAGCGGCGACGGTCGGATCAGCTCGATCGTCGGCAACGACGGCTCCGTTCCGCCGGCGCCGGTCAGCCCGTCCGCGCCGCCGGCGCCCGCTCCCGGCTCGTCGTTCCCGGGGCGCCCGCCTTTCCGAACGCCGCCGGCCGCGTTCACGCCGCCGAACGTCAACAAGGGCGTCGCGCCGCGCTTTCCGGCCGTCAACGGCGCGAAGACGGCGCGCCTCGACGGTCAAGAAGGCAGCATCCCGGCTTACGGCAGCACGCTCTCGAGCGACGATCTGCTGCTCCCGAAGGTCGGCAAGAAGCGCAAGAGCTCGCTCGGCGTTTGGGCGGCCGTCGTCGTGGTCGGCGCGCTGCTCGGGGGCATCGCGTTCTTCGTCGCGAACCCTTCGTCCGGTCCGAGCGGCGCGACGGGCGATCCCGCGGCGCTCGCGTCCTCGGTCGGGACGACCGTGGAGATCCCGATGCCCAGCGCGACCGCGCCCGAGCCACCGCCCACGCCGACGGTGATCGTCATCGGCGATCCGGACATCGGCGACGCGGCGGACGCGCCGCCCGAGCCGCGATCGACGACGACCACCACCAGGCCGAAGACGACGAAGGCCGCGGGCGCCGCGGCCGAGCCGGACACGACGACGCGGCCGGCAACGACGCGGACGAAGCCCGACGCTCCGTCGGAGCCCGCGACGACGACCCCCGAGCCGGCGAAACCCACGCCGCCGGGGCTCGCGCCCGACCCGTTCGGAGCGCCGGATTGAGCGCGTGGATCGATTCTTTCGGTGGGGTGTCGTTCGTCGAACGCGCGCCCGCCTCTTTCCCCTGACGAGACGCGACGAGGAGACCTGATGGCCCGTATCGAGGAAGCGACGCTCTTCCGACCCGATTCCAAGCTCCAATACCCGGGCGGAGCCGCGCCCGGAGGCGGGCAGGGCGGAGGTGGCCGCGGGGACGACGAAGAAGGGCCGAGCATCGATCTCCGCGAGCGCGTCTCCGAGGCCTTCCGCTCGTCGAGGCGTCGCAAGGCGCTGTCGTTCGTCGTCATGATGATCGGCGGCGCGCTGACCGTGCTGGCCGCGATCTTCGCGCCGCGCACCTACCAGGTCGAGTCGACGATCCTCGTGCAGCGCACGAACTTCAACGGGCAAAACCAAGGCTACGTCAGCCCCGAGGAGATGCGGAACCTCGCCAAGGAGTACGAGCAGCAGATGACGGCGCGCGACAGCGTGCTCGCGATCGTCAAGCAGAAGAACCTCGTCGCGCGATGGGACGAGATGCGGCAGCCGCACCGCCGCCTCATCGACAAACTCAACGCGAAGCTCGGCAAGCCCGCGCCCACCGACGAAGACAAATTCGACGCGCTCGTGACGAACATCCAGACGCGCATGAAGGTCTGGGTCGACGCGACCACGGTGCAGGTGAAGCTCGATTGGGCCGAGCCGACGGCCGCGCGCGACATCGTCGACGCCGCTGTGAAGAACTTCCTCGAGGTGCGCTACCAGTCGGACGTCGGCGACATCCCGACGAACCTGAAGATCCAGGAGTCGTTCGTCAGCCAGGCGCACAAGGATCTCGAGCGCTCGGCCGCCGAGCTCGTCCGCCTGCAGAAGGCGAACGATCCGAAGAAGCGCGTGAGCATCATCGTCCCCGCGCTCCCCCAAGGGGTGAAGAGCAACGAGCCGCCGCCGGACGCCGATCCGGTCCTGAAGGCCAAGCTCGAGGCGGTGCGCAACCAGATCGCGATGCTCCAGAACGTCAAGCTCCAGCGCGTCGCCGATCTGAACCAGCAGCTCATCGAGAAGCGCCAGACGCTCGCGGAAGGTCACCCCGACATCGTCGCGCTCAAGCAGACGATCGCCGCCACCGAGCAGGATCCGCCGCAGCTCGCGTCGCTCAAGGCGCAAGAGCGGGACATCCTCACGGAGATGGCGAACCAGCAGCGCGCGGCGATCGCCAAGGCCGCCGAAGCCGCCAAGGCCGCACCGCACGCGGCGCCGGCTCCCGCCCCCACGGTCCCGGTCGAGAAGCCGGCCGACGTGTTGGCCGCCACGGCTCCGAAGAACGTGCAAGATGCACAGGTTCAGTTCGACACCGTGACGGCGAAGTACCAGGCGGTCGTCAAGGAGCTGCAGGACTTGCAGATCCGGCTGCAGACCGCGGAAGCCGCGTACAAGAACCGCTACAAGATCACGCAGCCGGCCGACATCCCCATCGCGCCGAAGAGGCCGGTCGCGCTCATCGCGGTGGCCATCGGGCTCTTGTCGACCATCGCCGCGATCCTGCTCGTCGCCGCGATCGCCGATCGGTTCTCCGGGATCTTCTACGAACCGCGCGACGTCCGCGATCGGCTCGGGCTCCCCGTCTTCGCCACGTTCAGCTGAAGTGCCGTCCACGAATGTCGGCGTGCGAACCTGCACGCCGACTGAGCCGTCGATCGGCCGCTCTTCGCGCGCCTTTCCCGCGCGAAGGAGCGGCCGTCGTCCGCCGTCTTCCATCCGCCTCTTCCATCCTCTGGCACCGCGGCTGCAATCGAACCGATGCGCATGCCGCGTATCGTCGTCTTGGGGGCCGCGAGCGCCTTGGGCTCGCACGTGTGCGATCGACTCTTGCGCCGCGGGTACGAGGTCGTCGGCGTCGACGACTTGTCGAGCGGGAGCTTCGCGAACGTCGCGCATCTCCGGCGCGAGCCGCGCTTCGCGTTCGTCGAGCACGATCTCGTCGAGCCGTTCCGCGTGGAGGCCAGCGGGATCTTCCACCTCGCCGTCCCGTCCACGCGCACGTGCGTCGAGGACGATCCCGTCCGCGCCATCCACACCTGCGTGGCGGGATCGCTCCACGCGCTCGCGACGGCCCGCGCGTGCGGCGCGAGCCTGGTCTTCGCGACCTCGACCGAGCGCTTCGGCGAGGGCGTGCGCTGCGCCGAGGTGCTCGCGAACCACCACGCCCGGCGCTTCGGCGTCGACGTGCGCGTCGTCCGCCTCCCGGAGATCTACGGCCCGCGCATGCCGCCGAGCGAGACCCACCCGGTGAGCGCGCTCGTGCTCGCGGCGCTCCGTCGCGGCGCCCCGCCGCCGATCGACGACTCGCCGGATCGCCCGCTGCGGCTCGTGTACGTCGACGACGCCGTCGACACCCTCGTCCGTGCGATGGGGTGCCCCGTGCCGATCCCGCCGATCGTCGCGCCCTCCGTCGAGACGACCGCGGGCCGCCTCGCAGAGCTCGTCGCGGTCGAAGCGGGTCTCGCCGAGCGCCGCGAGGAGATCCCCGATCCGCCGCCCCGCTCGACGCCATTTTCACGTGCGACGTGCGACGGCGCGCTCCCGGCCGCGCTGGTGCTCGGCCCCGCGCCTTCGACGGCGCTCGCCCGCGGCATCCGCCGCACGCTGCGGTGGTTTTCGGCACGCATGGAGGGACGCACGAGCCCGCCGCCTTCGAGCGTCAGCGACACACTGGGGAAGGCGTGCGAGGTGAGCGCGAGCACCCGCTTCGCTCCGTCGAGCGCGCGCGCGCCGGGCTGAGGGCTCGGAGCTTCGTCGTGGTCCCGGTTTTGCTGTTCTGTCCTGCGGGCTGACGAGCGTGCGTCGTCGTTGCCTGGAGGGACCCCGCGTGAACAAGCCGTCTTCGATCCATCCTGCGAGCGGAAGGCTCGGTGTGCTTCTCCCCGGACTCGGCGCGGTCGCCACGACGGCCATCGCCGGAACGCTCCTCGCGCGGCGGAAGCTCGCCGAGCCGGTCGGTTCGCTGACCCAGCTCGGGACGATCCGGCTTGGTTCGCGAAAGAACGGAAAGTGTCCGAAAATCAAGGAGTTCGTGCCGCTCGCGTCGATGGGTGACATCGTCTTCGGCGGCTGGGACATCTTCGCCGACGACGCCTACGAGTCGGCCCGCGCGGCGAACGTCCTCGAGACCCATCACCTCGACGCCGTGCGCGAAGAGCTCGTGAAGGTCAAGCCGATGACCGCCGTGTTCGATCCGGCCTACGTGCGGCGGCTCCACGGCACGCACGTGAAGAAGGGCAAGTCGAAGGCGGACCTCGTCGAGCAGGTCCGGCAGGACATCCGCGCGTTCATGCGCGGCAACGAGTGCGCGCGCGCGGTCGCCGTCTGGTGCGGCTCGACGGAGATCTTCATCGAGCCGAAGGACGTGCACACGAGCGTCGCGAAGTTCGAGAAGGGGCTCCTCGAGAACGATCCGGCGATCTCGAACTCGCAGATCTACGCGTGGGCGTGCATGAAGGAGGGCGTGCCGTTCGCCAACGGCGCGCCGAACCTGACCGTCGATTTCCCGGCGGCCTGGCAGCTCGCGCGCGATCGCGGCGTTCCGATCGCCGGCAAGGACTTCAAGACCGGCCAGACGCTCATGAAGACCGTCATCGCGCCGGCGCTCAAGGCGCGCATGCTCGGCGTCCGCGGGTGGTTCTCGACGAACATCCTCGGCAACCGCGACGGCGAGGTGCTCGACGATCCGCACTCCTTCAAGACGAAGGAGGTCTCGAAGCTCGGCTCGCTCGAGGTCATCTTCCAGCCGAAGCTCTACCCCGAGCTCTATCGGGAGCTCTATCACAAGGTCCGCATCGAGTATTACCCGCCGCGCGGCGACGCGAA
The DNA here is from genome assembly GCA_044226145.1 of Labilithrix sp. Classification (GTDB taxonomy): domain Bacteria; phylum Myxococcota_A; class Polyangia; order Polyangiales; family Polyangiaceae; genus Labilithrix. The sequence goes on from JBGAHN010000048.1 coordinate 28,119, forward strand.
GGAGGGCTGGGACAACATCGACTTGTTCGGTTGGCTCGGCTACCCGATGCAGATCAAGATCGACTTCCTGTGCCGCGACTCGATCCTCGCGGCGCCCATCGTCCTCGACCTGGCGCTCTTCATGGACTTCGCCGCGCGCGCGGGCCTCTCGGGGACGCAGGAGTGGCTCAGTTTCTACTTCAAGTGCCCGATGACGGCGCCGGGCCTCACGCCCGAGCACGATCTGTTCATCCAGTCGAAGAAGCTGAAAAACACGCTGCGCTGGCTCATGGGCGAGGAGCTCATCACCCACCTCGGCTCGGAGTACTACGACTGACGTCCGCGGCCGGGGAGCGGACCCGCGAGGCCTGAGGCCGCGGGGCACGGCGGAACACGTCGGTCGACCCCTGCGGAGGAAATGAGAAATGGGCCCGCATGGAAAGGGAGCCGGGTAGGCCACCGGGCCGCACGCGGCCCAACACGCATCTTGTGACGGAGAAGCGTACCCGGGTATGGTGGGGGCGACGTTTCGGGCTTTCGCGTGGTCGCGGGGGCGCCCTGGCGTCGGATCCTTCGAGAGAATCCGAACTTCGCGCGCGATGTTTCCGTTCTTCCCCGTACCCATGGACGTCGCGCAGCAAGGGTACGTGCAAGCGCGCGCGGAGGAACGCGTCCGGACGGGCAACGACGTCACGGCCGAAGAGTCGGAGATCAACCCGCAGCTCCGGTACGACCTGATCTGGCAGGGCGGCCAGAGCCACTTCGTCGCGCTCTACCAACCGCGCTTCGTCTACACGCATACGTTCAGCCGCCCGACCGTCGATCCGACGGTCGTGAGCCCCGCGGCGGTCAACCAGCGAGATCCGAACGACACGCCGCTCGCGACGCTCCACAACGTCGGCGCCGGCTTCGAGCTGCTTCGTCCGCGCTGGCGCCTGTCGGCCTACCAGTTCTTCGCGTACGGCCCGATCACGACGACCGCGCTGCTCGCGCAGAATCCCTGGACCGGCGACGGGCTTCCGCCGGATCCGAACGCGATGATCCCGTCGACGATCGCGGCGCGGTTCACGCTGCTGTTCCTGCAGACGCAGATTTTCGCGCCGATTCGGCTGAGCCGGCGCGTCGCCCTCACGCCGGGGTTCGTCTACAACGCGTTCGGCGGCGCCGACAGCGCGGCGCGCGCGACGATCGCCCTCACGGCGGGTCCCGGCGCGAACCTCGCGCTCGAGGTCGCCGCCTCGCGCAGCGATCGCCTCGTCACGACGATCGGCGGCGGCAGCGTGCGCGCGTCGTTCGAGGGCGATCGCCAGGGGCCGCTCATCTATCGATCGGAGGCCTCGCAGTCGTGGCGGCACTGGTTCGGCCGCAACGTCTCGAGCGAGATCAGCGCCGGCGGCACGCTCGGCGGCGACGAGATCTCGGGCTTCGCGCTCTACGGCAACGCGCTCGCGGCGCTCCTCTACGACAACTACAGCCTGCCGAAGTTCGAGCCCGGCGCGCCTCCGTGGGGAGGGCAGGACGGGCACGGACGGCATTTGCAGCTCGGCCTCGTCGCGAAGTTCGCCCCGTGGCTCGACTTCTTCTCCGGCGGGCTCGAAGAGCGCGCGGTGGGGCTCGCGGCCGCGAACTACACCATCGACCGCGTGACCGTGCGCGGGCAGCTCTCGTTCGCGAAGGTCGTCAACACGCCGGCCTCGGTCGCGCAGTACTCGATCGTGCAGGCCGAGAGCAGCGTGCGCTACCTCATCGCACCGACGTTCTCGGTCGACGGCGGCGTTCGCTTCGGCTTCCAGAGCTTCGACAACGCGATCCGCTCGAACGACATGACGCAGGCCACGATCTTCGCCGGCCTCCTCTGGGCCCCCCTGCCGGCGCGCTTCTAGTCAGCCGGCGGCGGCGGCTTTTTTGCGGTCTTTGACCATCTTCAGGACGTCCTTCGCGTCGCTCGGGCGGAGGACGCCGGAGGCGACGGCGAGCACCAGGTAGAGGAGCCCGTCGACGACGAGCCGAACGTGGCCGATGCCCGCGAGCCGGTCGTGCGCGAAGGCGACGACGGCGCAGATGACGAGCGACTTGATGGTCGACGAGACCGCGCGTCGGTCGAGCGCCCGCTTTCCGAGGCAGGCGAGGAACACGAACATGATGACGAGCTCGCGGAGCGACAGCGCCATGGCCGCGCCGGCGCCCGCCCCGCCGTCACCCCACACCGAGGTGATCGGCACGGCGACGCGCACGAGCGGCGGCAGGATCGCCAGGCCCGCGACGGAAACGATCACGATCGTCCATTTGCGATCCAGGATCATCAGCGAGAGCCACAAGAGCACGTTCGCGTAGGCGAACACGAACGTCGGCGCGAGCCATTGGAGGCTCGTCGCCGCGGGGAGGAACTCGTCCTTGATGGTGAGGTGGATCCAGAACTCCGCGCCGAGGGCGAGCATCAGCGCCATCGGGATCGAGACGACGTTCACCGCCTCGATGCCGCGCCGGAGGATGCGGAAGAACTCCTCTTCGCTCTTTTGCTTCGCGCGGCTCATCATCGGGATGAGCACGCCGCTCATGACGGGCGCGAGGAGCGCGGAGAGCCCGGCGATCTTCAGCGCCGCGCCGTACCAGCCGACCTCCTTGCTGCCTTCGGGCACCAGCTCGCGCAGCGTCAAGACGTCGATGGCGCCGCCGACGGTGACGGCGACGTTGGCGATGTAGAACGGGAACGACGCCGCGAGCACGCTCTTGATCGCCTTGCCGTCGAAACGGAGCCGCAGGTCGACCGCCTTGCGAACCGCGTAGTAGAGGAACGCGGCCTTGATGCCCTCGGATGCGACGAGCGGCAGCGGGAAGACCCAGAATGGCGCCTTCAGTGTCACCGCGAAGAAGATGCCGCCGCCCCAGAGGAACTTGGAGACGACGTTCGCGACCGCGAGGCCGCCGACCTGCGATGCGGCTTGCAGGGTCTGCTGGAAGGTCTGGTTGTAAACTGTAAACAGGTACGCGATCGAGAAGAGCCCACCGGCGATCTGCTCGTCCGGCAGCTTGTGGCTCAGCAAGAGCCAGCCGAGGAAGGCCAGGGGGACGAGCGCCGCCGTTCGCGTGAGGATGAGGCCCAGGAAAAAATCGCTCGCGTGCTTCGGACGAAGCGCGATTTCCCGCGAAATGTACGTGTCGACGCCGAGGGTCAGGATGACGGCGCCCGCCGCGGCGAACTGATCGCCGTAGACGTAGAAGCCGTTGAGGGTCGGGCCCAGGTACTTCGGGAGCTTGAACGTGATGATGAGCGCCACGCCCCACGTCAGCATCAACGAGGTGCCCAGCTTCAGGGCGTTGCGAAATGCAAGAGTGCCTTCGCGGGCCGCGTCGTACGCGTGCGATGCGTGCTCCGTCGCCTCCGTCGAAACGGCGGTCGAGGGACCCTCCGCCGCCGTTGCCGAGGCGGTGTTCGTCGAGCCGAGGTCGTCTTCGCCGGGCGCGCGAGACTTCTGGGGGATCATCGGAGGCCTACGCTATCACACGAACATGCGGTGGCCGCGTTCCCGGGGGTGAGGCGAGGTTCGCGCGAGGGGTCGGTCGCGAGGGGTCGGTGTTGCGCGGCGTTGCACGTCGAAGGGCGGGCGTTGCAAAGGTGAGCGCGAGCATTTCGTCCCTGAAAGCGCCGATCCGCGCCGTTCGTCGCCGTGCGCGCGCTGCCCGGCCGGCCCCCCGAAGACCGAGGAAGGAAACCGTTCGATGACGAATCGAGGGCGGAACGGACGGAACTGGCGGAATGGGCGGAATGGAAAAAGCGAGGCGAGCAACGCGAGCGGGACGCCGACGAAAAGCGACCGTTTTCGTCGGTGGTCACCCGTTAAGGGGGTCGCTAACGAGCGCCCGCACGCGTAGCATGGCACCCGTGCAGCTTTTGCCCGGCTCCCGGATCGGGGCCTACATTTTGGAATCGCTGCTGGGCTCGGGAGCGTTCGGCGTCGTCTGGCTCGCACGGCATGATTCGTCCGACGACCGCGTGGCCATCAAGGTCCTCCACCCCAAGGCGGCTTTGTCGCGCGAGAGCGCCGAGCGCTTTCGCCGCGAGGCATGGGCGCTCTCGCGCTTGGAGAGCCCGCACATCGCCCGCATGTACGAGTTCCTCACCGGCGCGCCGTTCGGCATGGCACTGGTCATGGAATACATCGAGGGCGAGCTCCTGTCCGAGGTGTTCAAACGCGCGCGGTTCTCGGTGGAGGACGCGATCAGCCTCGGAATCGGGGTGCTCAGCGGCGTGGCGGAAATGCAATCGATTGGCATCATTCATCGCGACATCAAGCCGGAGAACGTGATCCTCCGCCCGAACGAGGGCGGCTGGCACGCGGTCATCTTCGATTTCAACCTGAGTCGCATGAAGAACGCGGACAAGATGAGCAGCCTCACCTCGATGCATGCGGCGATCGGGACGGTGCCGTACATGGCGCCCGAGCAGCTCCTCGACGCGCGGCGCGTCACCGAGTCGTCCGACGTGTACTCCGTCGGTACGATCCTCTACCGCGCGGTGTCGGGGGACCTGCCGTTCGACACGCGCGAGAGCCTCCGCGAGAAGCTCCAACAAGAGGCGAAGCCGCTCGACACGCAGCGCGAAGACCCCCTCGCGAAGGGCTTCGAGCGCGTCGTCACGCGATCGCTCTTGCGAAGGCCGGCGGAACGCTACACGAACGCCGAGCAAATGCTCGACGAGCTCTCCGCGCTCGTCACGGAGTACGCGTGATGGCACCCGACGGCCTCGACATCGTCCAACAAGAACCGGAGAGCCGCGTCGAGAGCGGCGCTTCGACCTCGCGATCGGCGCTTTCGAGCATTCGCGCGCGCTTCGCCGTCGCGGCGGTGGCGCTCGTCTTCTACGCGCTCTTCATCTTCCGCACGAGCTTCATCGTCTCCGGCACGCGCTACTTCGTGCTCTTCGAAGACGCGATGATCTCGATGCGCTACGCGCGACACCTGGCCGACGGCCATGGCCTCGTGTGGAACGTCGGCGAGCCGCCCATCGAGGGGTTCACGAACCTGCTCTGGGTGCTGTGGATGAGCGTCGCGCACACGCTCCACCTGTCGGAGTCGAAGATCTCGCTCTTCATCATGTTGAGCGGCGTCGCGATCCTCCTCGGGACGGGCTTCGTCGTGGCGAAGATCGCGCGCAAAATCACGCCGGAGCCGTGGGTTCCGGTCGCCGTGCTCGCCACGACGCTCTTCGACTACCCGCTCGTCTTCTGGACGCTGCGCGGGATGGAGGTCGGCGCCCTCGCGCTCTTCGTCTACACGCTCCTCTGGCTCGCGCTCGAGAACGAAGACTCGTTCAGCCTCCCGCGCTCGCTCGCGATGGGCGCGCTCACCGCGGCCGCCCTCCTCATCCGGAGCGACTCCGTCATCGCCGTCGGCCTCATCTGCCTCTACGGCTTTCTCACCTGCTCGCGCCGCTTCATCTTCGCCGGATGCGTCGGCGTGTTCGCGGGCGCCGCCGTCGGCGGGCAGATGGTGTTCCGCGCGAACTACTTCCACGAGACGCTCCCGAACACCTACTTCCTCAAGCTCTACAAAATCTCGCCCCTCGCGCGCATCAAGCGCGGCGCGTTCGTCGCGCTCGAGGTGCTCACGATGCACCTCGCCTTGCCGCTCTCCATCGTCGCGGCGAGCGTGCTCGGGATCCGGCGCGAGGATCGCAACGTCGCCGGCCTCCTCGCCGCGCTCCGCGACAAGCCGACGCGCCGCAAGCTCTTGCTCGGCGCGATCGTCCTCGCCCAGGTGGCCTACGCCACGTACGTCGGCGGCGACGCGTGGGAGTGGATGCTCTACGCGAACCGCTACACGTGCGTCGCGATGCCCGCGCTCATCGTGCTCGTGGCGGTCGTCCTCGCGCGCGTCGTCACGGCCGGCACCGCCGAGACGACGGCGCGCTTCGTCAAGCACCTGTCGTGGTCGCTCGTCGCGTGCGGCGGGTTGCTCGTGGCGCTCAACCTCTTCGCGAAGAAATTCCCGGAGGAGGGCATCGCCGCCACGATCACGTTCAGCAAGAAGGCGTTCGCGGTCGGCGGTGCGCTCGCGGGGCTCGGCTTGCTCCTCCGCCTCCGCGACATGCGCGAGGCCCTCGCGGCGGGCTTCGAGCAGCTCCGTGCGCGCTTCGGGAGCCGCGTGACGGTGACGGGCATGGCGCTCGGGCTCATGGCGATCGTGTGGCTGCCGTCGCAGCTCCTGCCGATCGGCCAGTGGGTCACGCAGAACGCCGC
>JBGAHN010000049.1:0-34236 GCA_044226145.1 Labilithrix sp.
GCCGTCCGCGCGTCGATTCGAGCACCGGCTAGGGACCGACTCCGACCGACGCTGCCCACTTCCTCAAGCGTCGCTGCCGCTCTCGAGCTCGGCGAGCATGCGCCGTTTGTAGGACGGCCAGCGCCCCTCTTCGATGGCCGTCCGCGCGCCACGGACGAGCTCTCCGTAGAAGTGCAGGTTGTGGACGCTCAGCAGCCGGAGCACCGTCATTTCCCCGGCCAGATACAGGTGCCGGAGGTAGGCGCGCGAGTAGCCGCCCTGGCAGCACGCGCACCCACACGCCGCGTCGATGGGCCGCGGGTCTTCTTTGTAACGCGCCTGTTTCACGACGACCTTGCCGAAGCGGGTGAGGGCCTGGCCGTTGCGCGCGTTGCGCGTCGGCAGCACGCAGTCGAACATGTCGACGCCGGCGTCGATGCCTTCGAGCAGATCCCGCGGGGTGCCGACGCCCATGAGGTAGCGCGGCCTCTCGGGATCGAGCGTGTGAGCGATGTCGTGGAGCGTCTCGTGCATCCGATCGATGGGCTCGCCGACGGAGAACCCGCCGAGCGCGAGCCCGTCGAACCCCGGATCGAGCGCGGCCAGCTCTTCGGCGTGGGCCTTGCGCAGGTCCGGAAAACATGCACCTTGCACGATTCCGAAGAGCGCCTGCGCGGCCGGCCTCGGCGTCGCGAGCGCGCGTTTCGCCCACCGCGTGGTCTGCGCGACGGCGGCCTCGACCACCGCTCGCGGCGACTCGCCCGGCGGGCAGACGTCGAGCTGCATCTGGATGTCGGCGCCGATGAGCCCCTGCACGCGGACCGCCTCCTCGGGCGAGAGGTGCCGCCGTGAGCCGTCGAGGTGCGAGCGGAACGTGACGCCCTCCTCCTGGAGCTTCACGAGCGAGTCTTTCCCGCCGCCACCTTTGCCCGCGCCGAGTGAGAACGCCTGGAATCCGCCCGAATCCGTGAGCATCGCGTGCGGCCACCGCGAGAAGCCGCGGAGGCCGCCGAGCTTGTCGATGAGCTCCGGGCCGGGCCTCAGCCAGAGGTGGTAGGTGTTGCCGAGCACGATCCGCGCGCCGGTGCTCGCGACCTCGTCGGGGGTGAGGCCTTTGACGGAGCCCTGCGTGCCGACCGGCATGAACGTCGGCGTGTCGACGTCGCCGTGAGGGGTCGAGAGGATCCCGCGCCGCGCGTGCCCCGTAACGGGCTCGGGCGTGGCGGCGGTGCAGGGGAGGACACGGAAGGCGAAGCCGAGGCTGCGGGGTTTCATGACGTCACGAAGGGGTGGGCGCGCGGTCGATGAGCATGGCGTCGCCGTAGGAGAAGAAGCGGTAGCGCTCGCGCACCGCCGTTCGGTACGCGGAGAGGACGCGGTCCGTCCCGCCGAACGCGCACACGAGCGCGAGCAGGGTCGACCGCGGGAGGTGGAAATTCGTGACGAGCCGATCGACGACGGAAAACGCGTACCCGGGTTGAATCAAGAGCCGCGTCTCCCCGGCGCACGGCCGGACGTGCCCGGGCCGTTCGGGATCGCGGGCCGACTCCAGCGAGCGGACGACGGTCGTGCCGACGGCGAGCACGGGCTTTCCGCGTTCGCGCGCCCGGGCTATGGCCGTCGCGAGTTTTCGCGGCACCTCGAAGTATTCCGAGTGCATCGGGTGGTCGTCGAGATCGTCGACCGTCACGGGTTGGAAGGTGCCGAGCCCGACGTGCAACGTGCACGTTTCGACCTCGCAACCGCGCGACGCGAGCTCCTTCAAGAGGTCGGCCGTGAAGTGGAGCCCCGCGGTCGGCGCGGCCACGGCGCCGTCGACGCGCGCGAAGACCGTCTGGTAGCGCTCTTCGTCTTCGGGCCGGAGATCGCGCTTGATGTAGGGCGGCAGCGGGACCTGTCCCGCGTTCATGCGCGCGGCCTCGAGCGGCGAACCGTCGCTCGTCCAGAGCCGCACCGCGAACAAGCCGTCCTCGGTCTTGCCGTCCACCGCGACGACGAGCGCCCCTTTGACGATGCGCGTCCCTTCGCGCAGCCCCTTCGAGGCGCGGCCCATGGCGTGCCAGCGCTCGACGTGCACGCCTTGCTCGACGTCGTCGGCCGTCTTGCGGACGAGGAAAATCTCGGCCCGCCCGCCCGTTCCATCCTTCGTCCCGACGATCCGGGCGCGGAGGACCTTCGTGTCGTTCAGGACGACGAGCGTGCCTTCTTCGATGGCTTCGGGCAGATCGACGATGCCGCCATGGAGGACCGGCTCGGGGACGCCGTCGGGGCCGTTCGTCAGGCGCAGGAGACGTGCGCCGTCGCGCGCTGCGAGCGGCGCCTGCGCGATGAGCTCCGGGGGCAAGTCGAAATCGAAGCGCTCGACGCGCATCGGGCGTTCCTATCACGATCCGGCGCGGTCCGGCACGCGATGGGTCAGCCGCGCCCGCGGGCTCCGGCGTGGGCGAGGCCCGCGAAGGCCGGATGGATGGGAATGGCCGCGCGCTCGGGCTCGGCATGCCAGAGTCGGCGGGAGCTCGGCGGGCTCGACAGCTTCGACTGGATGAACCGAACCACCTCGGCGACGTCGTAAGGCTTCGGGATGAACCCGCTCGCGCCGCAATCGGCGCGTTCGAGCTGGCGCTCGCTCAAATAGTACGAACTCGCCAGCACGACGCGCGTGTCGGGGTGCCGTTCGCGGAGCTCACGCGCGAAGTCGAGGCCGCTCGTGCGCTCGTCGGTTCGAAGCATGAGGTCGAGCACGACGAGGTCGACGGCGTGCTCCCCGAGGCACTCACGCGCCTCGTTCGCGGAGGTCGCGCGAAGGACGTCGAAGCCCTCGACGCGAAGCGCGCTCGCGAGGATCGATGCGTCGCCGCCGTATCCTTGCGTCGTTCCCTGGCCATCGATGAGGAGGATCGTCGCCATGGCAAAAGTCGACATACAGCAAGGTCGATGCCAAGGCGTAACTGCTTGAAATCAGGCGTGGTATCGATGAGTTTTCGTTGCAAGTCTGCAACCCGTGGGGTGCGGACTCGAAACGCGAGCTTCGGCGCGCCCCGCTCGTCCACGCCCGCGATCAACCGCTCCGGCCGTCGTAGACGATGCCAAGCCTCGTCATCTTCCGCCAGAGCGTCGTCGCCGAGATGCCGAGCAAATACGCCGCCTTGTCGCGGCTGCCTTCGCACTCGCGCAGCGCCGCTTCGATGGCCCCACGCTCGGCGTTGTCGACGACCTCGGCGAGCGTCCGACCCGACCGAACGACGCCCCCTTCGTCGGTCGTCGTGCTCGGCAAGAGGTCCTCTTTCACGATGACGCCGTTCTGCACGAGGGCGACGGCCTGCTCGATCATGTGCTCGAGCTCGCGGATGTTCCCCGGGAAATCGTAGTGGTTGAGCGCCTCGAGGACGGCCTCGTCGAGCCGCGCGCGCGTCGACATCTTGCGGTTGTACTTGTCGAGGAAGTACGAGAGCAGATCTGGCAGGTCCTCGCGCCGATCGCGGAGCGCCGGGAGCTGGAACCGCGCGACGTTCAAGCGGTAGTAGAGATCCTGCCGGAAGCGCTTCTCCGCGATCGACGAGAGCAAATCCTGGTTCGTCGCGGCGATGATGCGCACGTTGACGCGGATCGGCTTGTTCTCGCCGACGCGTCGGATCTCGCTCTCCTGGATCGCGCGGAGCAGCTTCGCCTGGAAGGCGAGCGAGGTTTCGCCGATCTCGTCGAAGAAGAAGGTGCCGCCGTCGGCCTCTTCGAAGAGGCCCTTGCGCGCGTTGACCGCGCCCGTGAACGCGCCCTTCGCGTGACCGAACAGCTCGCTCTCGAGGAGGGTGTCCGTGATGGCCGCGCAGTTGACCGGCACGAACATGCGATCGGCGCGCTTGCTGTTCGCGTGGATCGCCTTCGCGACGAGCTCCTTGCCGGTCCCGCTCTCGCCCGTGATGAGGACGATGGCGTCGGTCGGGGCGATGCGGACGATGCGCCCGAGGATCTCGCGAACCGAGCGCGAGCGCCCGACGATGTTCTCGAACTTGTAGCGGTCCTTGAACTCGGTCGCGAGGAACGCGACCTCGCCGGCGAGCCTTCGGTTGTCGAGCGCCTTGCCGACCTTGACCAGCAGCTCCTGCTCGGTGAACGGCTTCTGGATGTAGTCGAACGCCCCGAAGCGCATGGCCTCGACGGCGCTCTCGATCGTGCCGTAGGCCGTCATCACGATGACTTCCGTCATCGGCTGGGCTTCTTTGACGGCGCGCAGGACGTCGATGCCGTCTTTGGACCCCATGCGCAGGTCGGTGAGGACGACGTCGTACGCGCCCGAGGCGCCGCGCTCGCAGCCGACCTCGCCGTTCTCCGCTTCGTCGACCTCGAAGGCCGCTCCGCGGAGCATCATCGCGAGTGTGGTGCGCATGTTGCGCTGGTCGTCGACGATCAGAATCTTGGCCATGCGCGTGAATGGAAGAGACGTGGGGAGGATGGTCGGGCAAGGTCGGACGTCGGGCGCGGTGGGGGCCGCGTCGGCAGTCCGCTCATGGGACCAAAGCTACTCCAATTTTCGCGGGTTCGCTCGACCGACTGATGCGACAGAGCGGCCTCTGCCCGCATCGCCGCCCTCGTCGCCGCCCCACCTTCGGGCGAAGCGCCGTCGAGGCCGGGCGCGCGTGCCGTGCGGCGCCAGCGCGTGACGCCCGGGCCCTCAGAACATGACGCCGAGGATCAGGCGGACCGTCTGCGCGATGGACAAATCGTAGTTGGGCAAGATCGGGCTCGTCCCCGCCAACGTCCCTTGCTCGCCCGGCAGATAGTTGAGGCCGCCGAGCGGGAAGAAGACGCCGTACTGGAGCGCGCCGTAGAAGCCGCCCATCTTGTCGGGGTTGTCGTTGAGCGAGCCGTCCTTCGATTGGTAGTAGAGCTGGGCGTCGATCTCGAAGCCGAGGTCGCGCTTGTTGCCCGGCGTCTGCATGTACTGGCTCGCCCGGCTCCAGATGCCCGCGAGGCTACCGCCGAACTTCTGCCCGTTCGGGTTGCGCATGAAGTCGTACGACACGCTCGGGCGGAAGTAGTAGGCGCCCTGAACGCGCGTGAGGATGCGCCGGAAGAAGATGTAGTCGACGTAGTACGCCGGGTGGAACCGGAACGTCGAGATCGGGCCGGCGCCGAGCCGGTCCTGAAGGCCGCTCGTGTTCGGCGCGAGTCCTTCGACGTTCGAATCGCCGCTCGCCCAGCCGCTGCCGAACTCGAGCCGCAGCTTGTCTTCGACCGCGCGGTACTCGAGCTGAGTCGCGAGGCCCCATTGGCGGATCTTGAGGGGATCGCCGATGCGGTTGCCCGCCGTCGAGTTCTCGATCGAGCCCCAGATGCTCGCGAATTCGGCCTCGAAACGGAGCTTGTTCCAGAGGAACTGGACCCACACGTCGGGGACGACCATGTTCACGCCGCGGCGCTCGAAGCCGTTGTTGATCCCCGTGCTGTCGAACGTGAGCGGCGTCTGCCCGCCCGAGAGGTCGACGTTCTGCTTCCGGTAGCTCGCGTAGAGACCGCCGTTGAGCACGACGTCGCCGCGCGAGAGCTTCGCGCGCTGCAAGTCCGGGTTCGTGCGCTTGGCGACGAACGCGCTCCACTGCGCGACGTTCGCGAGGTTCGACGTGTTGTACGGCTGCCCGCCGTAGACGTCGTACGCGCTCTGGTTCGTCGGTCCGCTCGAGATGAAGTCCCACGAGCCGCCGGCGTAGAGGTCGAGCGACTTGACCCCGGAGACGAACTGGATGCGGTCGACGTTCGTCTGGTAGTCGCAATCGATGCAGTTGCCCGCGTTGTAGAGCATGCCGAGACCCCAGTGGTTCGGCATGCGACCGAAGCGAAGCTCGCCGACCGGCGTGAGGTACTCGGCCCACACGCGCTGGACCGCGATCGAGTTCTGGTACGAGTTGACGCCGGCCGTCGGGGGGCCCTGCGTGTTCGAGAACGCGCTGACGGGCGCGTAGCCTCGGTAGCCGTTGAGCGCCGGCGTGCCGTTCTGCGCGGCGTACGAGTCGGGGGTCGACCCGAGCACGAGGTTGTCGAGCAAATCGACCTGCGAAAGGATGCGCAGGTTGTCCGAGATGTGGATCTCGGGGTTGAGCCGGAGCCGCAGGTTCGCCGTCGACTGGGTCTTGTCGGTGCACTCGGCGGTGCCGGTGCCTCCGCAGAGCAGGACGCTGCGACGCTCGCCGCTCAGCGTGCTGTAGCTCGTGTCGAGCGGCTGCGGCCAGAGCGCCTGGCGATCGGAAGAGAGGCTGTGGCGCCCGAGCGCGAAGTTGTGGAAGAGCTCGCCGCGCGTGCGGAAATAGCCGTGGATTTCGACGATCGGACGCGTGCGGCTCCACCAGTCTTCGCTGTAGACGTCGGACGGCCGCGCGCCGACCGTTCCGTCGCTCATCGGCCGCTCGCGACCTTGATCGAGGAGCTTTTCTTCGTCCTTCGCGAGGTCGACGGAGGGCGACGTGGTGCTGGCGGCGCGTGCCGCGTCGCTCGTCACCGGAGCGCTCGGCGAGGTCGACGGGGCGCTCTCCGGTTCGGGGTTCTTCGGGGCCGCCACCGGCGCCGCGGACGGGTTCGGGGGCAACGCCGCGGGTTCGCTCGCCGTCGGCGCGATGGTCGGCGCGGGCGCTTGGGCCGCGGCTTCGGTCGCCGAGAGCAACGGCCAGAGCAGCGCCGTCGAAGCGGCCACGGTCCTCGCACGGCGAGCGACGATGCCGCGCGCGGGATTCGAGGGGACGAGCCGCGAGAGAGAGGGCCTGCCGACGACGGCGTTCCGGCGGAAAACCATGAGGGCCGCCCTTCTAACACAATCGGCAGAATCCGCCGAGGTCACTTCGGCGCGGGTGGCCGTCGGGAATTTCCGCTGGAATCGGTCGCTCCTCCGAGCTCGACGAGGAACGCCTCGATCTCGTTGCGGAGCGCGTGGAGCTGCTCGCGCGTCCGCGGATCGAGCCCGCGGGCGTGCGTCATGGGGTGGGGGAGCGTCGGCGCCGCAGAGACGTCTTCGACCGACGGGCTCGGTTCGAGCGCTCCGGACGGGTCGCCGTCGTGCGCGTCCACCAGGGCGTCGCCATCGCCCGCGCCACGTTGGAGCTTCTTCTTCGCGCCCGCGATGGTGAATCCTTCGCGGTAGAGCAAATCCCGCACCCGGAACAGGTTCTCGACGTCCTTGCGCGAGTAGACGCGTTGCCCCTTCTTGCTCTTCGTCGGGCGGATGCTGCGAAATTCGCGCTCCCAATAGCGGAGAACGTGGGGTTCGACGCCGACGAGGCCGGCCACTTCACCGATGCGGAAAAAGAGCTTGTCCGGGAGCACGGTGGGAGCAGTCCTCGCGCGTCAGATCATTCCTTCGTCGCGTCGAGCCCGCTGGCCGACGAGCTGGCGATCGCCGCGGGCGAGGCCGCGGCCGCCGTACCCGCGGCGCCGTAACCCGACGAGCCCGCCGCACTCGGCACGGCGTGGACGGACGACGACGCGCCCGCGCTGCTCTTCGGTGCATGATTGAGCGCTTGCTTGAGGATTTGGCTGGGCTTGAACGTCAGGACGCGGCGCTCGCTGATGCGAATGGGGTCGCCCGTCTGAGGATTTCGACCGGGCCTCTGGCGCTTGTCCCGGAGGACGAAGTTGCCGAATCCGCTGATCTTGATCTTCTCGCCGCGACCTAGCGTTTCCTTCATGATCTCGAAGACGACGTCGACGATGTCCGCCGACTCCTTCTTCGAGAAGCCCCCAACCTTTGCGTACAGCGCTTGGACGATCTCGGCCTTCGTCATGATCGTCTCTACCCCCGACAGGTTCTTGCGTGGGCCTTTCCCAGTTGCCGCGGAACAAAACCGCAGCAAAGCTCGCAGAAGGCCATAGTAATGGGCATCGTACCCCCCGGCCAGCGGAAAGTGGGCCGTCCGAGGGCGCGCCGATCGGGAAAAACAGGGCAAAAAGGAGGCCGTCTTTCGGTTTCCAACGCTCCCTGAGGCGCGAGGGCGCCGGCGAGGCCTCGAACGACGGGACGACGGCCGCGCCGCTCGCCGCCGTTTCCGAAGGTCTCCCTCCTTAATTAAGTGAATCCGTAGGTGTCGCGACGCGGTTCCCCCGGAAGTCGAGCGAGGGAAGCGTCCGACACCCCCTCGGGATCACGCCGCGAGCTCTTCGGAAGCCGCCGGCGCCGCTGGAACGAGGCTGTCGGGTTCTTGGGCGGCGTCTTGGGCCGCGCCGAGCTGCACGCCCGTGGCCTTGCGGCGCGCGAACTGCTCACTGACGACGAGCGACGCGACGTAGCCGTAGCCGGCCATGAAGAGGAAGGCGAACGGCGTCGCGAACCAGTGACCGGTCTCGATCGAGGCGACCACGCTGCCGAACGACAAGAGGCAGAGCGCGATCTCCGCCGTCGGCAGATCCGCGCGCGCCCGGTAGCGCTGGCTGTGGTTCGACCCCTGCTTCGGCGTTCGAACGAACTCGCCGGACATCGAGCGAAGCCCCTCGAACACCGCCTTCGTCAGGTGAGGCGCGAGGCCCGCGCCGAGGGCGAGCAACGCGGGGAGGGTGCGGAGCGCGTCGCGGCGCCTCCGACCTTGGGCGGTCTCCGCCATCGCGTAGAATGCGAGGAGCGAGCCCGTCGTGCCGATGCAGAGCGGCAGATCGATGAGCAGCATCGTCGTCGGGTTCGTCGCCGGCATGAGCAAGAGCGCCGGCAAGAGCAGCACGCTCAGCACCACCATGAGCGGGTAGGCGAAGTGCGGCGTCATGTGGAAGAAGGCCTCGACGCGCTGCGCGAGCGAGAGGTTCGGCGTGGTCATCACGCGCTTCATCAGCTTGCGCGCCGTCTGCACGGTGCCCTTCGCCCAGCGGTACTGCTGCGCGCGGAGGGCGCTGACGTCCTCGGGCAGCTCCGCCGGCGTGACGACGTTCTCGCGGTACGCGAACTTCCAGCCGGCCATTTGCGCGCGGTAGGACAGGTCCAAGTCCTCCGTGAGCGTGTCGTGCTGCCAGCCGCCGCTCTGGAAGATGGCTTCCTTGCGCCACATGCCGCCGGTGCCGGAGAAGTTGAAGAGCCAGCCGGCCGCCGAGCGCGCGCGGTTTTCGACGAGGTGGTGGCCGTCGAGCATGAGGGCCTGGACGCGCGTGAGCCAGGAGCGCTCCCGGTTCATGTGGCCCCAGCGGGCCTGCACCATGCCGATCGACGGATCGGACGTGAAATGCGGGACGAGATCGAGCAAGAACTGCTCGCCCGGGAGGAAGTCGGCGTCGAAGATGGCGACCAATTCGCCCTTCGCGACGGTGAGCCCGCGGTCCAAGGCGCCGGCCTTGTACCCGGAGCGGTCGACGCGGTGCACGTAGACGATGTCGAGATCGCCGCGCCAATCGCTGCGGACGTTCGCCGGGAGCGCCGGGGCGCGGGCGGCGAGCTCCTGCACCTTCGAGCGCGCGATCTGGCGGCACTCGTCCGTCGAGTCGTCGAGGACTTGGATTTCGAGCTTGCTCCGCGGATAGACCATCTTCGCCGTCGTTTCGAGGAGCCGAGCGACGACGGTGGCCTCGTTGAAGAGCGGGAGCTGGATGGTCACGTGCGGCAGCGTCGCCGGATCCACGTCGACGGAGAGCGAGGGGACGCCCTCACGGAGCGCGCGGAGCTTCTTCGCGTAGCGAAGGCACGTGAGCACGAGATGCGAGCGGTGAAGCCCGTACATCGCCAACACGAGGAGGACGGCGAAGTACGCGACACACAATGCGGCCTGCATGCCGCCCACAAAATCATGGGCGCCGCGGCCGATTGTCACCAACTTGTAATTCGTTGTCCCTCGTTGTCCGTTGACGACGGATCCTCGGCGCGAAGCCCGATGCGACGCTACGTCGTGCTCGGCGAGGCCGGTGACGACGCCGGCGTCGTTTCGGGCGTCGCCGCGGGGGGCGACGAGGAGTCGGTCGGCGTCGTCGGTGCCGCGTTCGCGGGAGGCACGGCGGGCGTCGGGGTGGCCGGCGGCTTCTTGCCCACGTCGAAGTGGTAGTAGAGCCCGAGCGAGAACGCGGTGATCATGTAGAACCGGCCGTCGTCCGATGCGCTGCCGCCCGTGCTGCTGTACGTCTTGTCCGTCCCGAAGTCCCCGATCGCGAGGGTGAACTTGGGAACGATGCGGATCGGGCCCGCGGGGATCGCGATCCCGCCGTCGAGCAGGATCTCGGCGCTGCTGAGATCGTACGTGGTCGAGGACCCGTTCGCGAGTGTGGACTTGATGGCGAGCGATCGGTACCCGAGGCCCACGTTGCCGATGAAGGACGTCTTGTCGACGTTCGCCATCAAACCGAGCGAAGCACCGATGTACGTGGTGCTCCCGCCGTTCGACGTTTCGCGCGACCCGTTTCCACGATCGACGGCGCTGCCCTTGCCGAGCGCCGCGACGTCGAAGTTGAGCCCGAGCAAGAGGTTCTGCAGGCGCAGGTACCCGTCGACGCCGAAGAGCGGGCCCGCCCTCACCGAGTTGTTCAGCGACTTGCCGATGTCGTCGTTGCCGAACGGGATGAGCACGCCGCCGCGCACGCCGAGGAGGAGCCCCGTCGAGGACGACTTTGGTTTCGGCGTCGGGTACGTGTACCCACTGCTCCCACTGCTTCCCGTGCCGTTGCGGGTCTCGACCGTCGGGTAATAGGCCGGCGGGAGGGGCGTCGGGGTGGCCGTGGCGCTCGCGCCGGTCTGCTGTACGAGCACGAGCTCGATCGACTTGTGCTCTTTTTCCGCGACGCGCAGCTCGACGGGCGCCGTCGTGGTCCAACCGTCCGCGACGGCGTGCAGCTTGTAGACGCCCGGGTTGATCGGGCGCGCGATCCCGAGGAGCTCGACGGGCACGTCGGCGTCGTTCTCGATGACGTGCAGGTTCGACAGCGACGACGCGTCGGGCTTGATCGTCACGCGGAGCGTCGGGATGCGTTGGCGGACGGCGGCCAGCTCCGTCTCTGCCTGCTTTTGCGCCTCCACGAAGGCCTCGGTCGGGTTCGGGCCCAGGTTGCGACGGACGAGCGCCTCGTAGGTCT
The DNA here is from genome assembly GCA_044226145.1 of Labilithrix sp. Taxonomy (GTDB): domain Bacteria; phylum Myxococcota_A; class Polyangia; order Polyangiales; family Polyangiaceae; genus Labilithrix. Next base: position 10,996 of record JBGAHN010000049.1, read on the forward strand.
CGGCGCCCTGGACCAGCTTGCCGAGGAGCACCTGGCACTGCGCGACGCGCAGCGAGATCGTGGGCGCGTCGTAGAGCTTTTCACCCGCCTGGAACCGCGCGAGCGCTTCGGCGACCTTGCCTTGCTGCTGGAGCGCGACGCCCTCTTGGAACGCGGCGCGGGCGGCCGACTTCCGCTCCGAATCGGACATTTGCGCGCTCGCGGTCGAAGCCACGCTCGCGAGGGCGAGGAAAACGGCGAGTCCGCCGGTGAGAAAAGCGCGGGGTTTCATGGCAGCCAAAGCGGATCTGCCACGAGCCTAGCGCAACTTTCCGCAGCGGTCGCGCTTCGTGCGGCGGTGTGCGCCCGCGGGCTCAGAAACCAGGGTCGACGGGCTTGGCCGGCGGCGGGGTCGACGGGCGCAGCGGCGTTGATGGTCGAAGCGGCGTCGACGGAGGCGGCGTGGATGGCCGGAGCGGCGTCGACGGCGTCGGCGCGGTCGACGGCGTCGCGGGCGTGCTGGGCGTCGTGGGCGGCGGAAGCGAGGGCGGCGACGTTTTCGCGGGCGTGGTCTCCGTCGGCTTGGTGGAGGGCTTCGCGGGCGTCTCGACGGGCTTCGTGGAGGGCTTCGACGTCGACGGCGGCGTGTTCAAGCGGACGCTGGCGACGGACGTCGGCACCGGATCCGCGCCGTGCGTGACCGACGCGTGCGTGGGATCGAGCTTCGGCCCCTGGACCGCGTCCTGCGCGCCCGCGGCTCCGAGCGACGTCGTGAGCGCCGGGGCCGGCGGCCGATCGCTGGCCGTGATCTCGGCCTTCGAATGGCTCCATTTGTATGCGACGCCGGAGCCGATCCCGGCGACGAGCAGCCCGAACACGGCCGCCGCGGCGATGTAGACGCCCCGGTTGCCGCCGCCGCTCGCGCCGAGATTTGCGACGGGCTGCGACGTGCTGAGGGGCGCCGCGGTGACGCCTTCGACGCGCACTTCGCGCCGATCGGAGGAGGGCTGCGGAAGAGACTGGGGCGTCGCCGCGCCATAACCCCTCACGCCGAGATCGGGCTCCGACCGCTGGTGGGAAATGGGGCCCCGCGCCGGCAATCCCGCGGCCTGCGCGAGGGCGTCGGAGAGCTCCTGAGCGGACGAAAAGCGCCGCTCGGGATCCCGATCGAGCGCGCGGAAGAACCACGCGTCGAAGGCAGGCGTCACGCGGCCCGGCGCCACCTGTGAGGGGACGGGGAGGGGCGCGGTGCAGATCTTGACGAGCAGATCGCCGACCGATTCGCCGTCGAACGGGAGATCGCCGATCACGCACTTGTACGCGATGACGCCGAGCGACCAGACGTCGGTGCGATGATCGACGTTGCGCAGGCCGCGCGCCTGCTCCGGGGACATGAAGAACGGCGTCCCGAGCACGGCGCCGGTCTTCGTGCTGGGGCCGAGCTCGCCGTCTTGGGCTTTGATCTTCGCGACGCCGAAGTCGAGCACCTTGGCGACTTCTTCGTCGTCCTCCACCGTCTTCGCGAGGAAGATGTTTTCGGGCTTCAAGTCGCGGTGCACGACGCCGCGCTCGTGCGCGCGCGACAGGCCGCGGCAGACTTGTTGGAGGATGCGCGCCGTCTCCTCGAGCGAGAGGCGCCCGCGTTCGAGGCGCTTGTCGAGAGGTTCGCCCTCGAGCAACTCCATGACGATGAACGGTTTGCCGTCCGCGGTGACGCCGTGGTCGAAGATCTGGATGGCGTGCTTCGATTGAATCGTCGCGGCCGCGCGCGCTTCGCGATCGAACCGCGTGCGCGCCTCTTGGCTGCTCGCGTACTCCGACTCGATGAATTTGATGGCGACGCGCGTGCCGAGCGAGGCGTGCTGCGCGTGCCAAACCGAGCCCATGCCCCCGCGCCCGATGAGACGAACGAGCCGGTACTTGCCGGCGACGAGCTCGGAGGTGGGCGGGAGTTCTTGGTCACTCATGGGAGGTTCGACGTATCCGTCACGCGAAAAGCAACGCTCGAAGTCGAGCACGAGCGTGGATTTTTACAAAAGGAAACTGGCGAGGATCGGATCCACGGTACTGCTTGCCCGCGCTCGACGCCAAACCTACGGTGTGCGCCGTGCCGAAGGCCCCTGCCGCAAAGTCCGAGACTTCCTTCGTTTCCGGCGCTCGCCCCACATCGTCGCCTGCCACGCTGCCGCCCCCCGGTGCGGAAGACGTCCTCTATCTGATCGACCTCTCCGGCTACGTTTTTCGCGCTTACCACGCGATCGCGCCGCTCTCGAACTCCAAAGGCGAGCCGACCCATGCCGTCATGGGGACGGTCAACATGCTCCAGAAGGTCGTCAACGAGCGTCGTCCGGCCATGCTCGCCGTCGCGATGGACTCGGGCAGCCCGAGCTTCCGGAAGGACCTCGACGGACGATACAAGGCGACGCGGCCGCCGGCACCTCCGGATCTCTCGCAGCAGCTCGTTCGGTGCGAGCAGATCGTGCGCGCGTACGACATTCCGATTTACCGCGCGGACCGGATCGAGGCCGACGATCTCATCGCCGCCGTCGTCGCGCGGGCGCTCGCCGCGGGGATCCGCACCGTCATCGTGAGCGCCGACAAGGATTTGATGCAGCTCGTCCGCGACGACGATCTGCGCGTCCTGCTCTGGGACTCGATGCGCGACAAGGTCTACGGTCCGGTGGAAGTGGAGGCGAAGTTCGGCGTCCTGCCGAGCAAGCTCCGCGATCTGCTCGCGCTCACGGGCGACACGTCGGACAACGTGCCCGGCGTCCCGAGCGTCGGCCCGAAGACGGCCGCCGATCTCCTCAAGGAGTACGGCTCGATCGACGGCATCTACCAGCACTTGGGCGACATCAAGCGCGCCAAGCTGAAGGAGATGCTGACGCTCCACGAGGCCGACGCCCGCATCTCCCAGCGCCTCGTCACGTTGAAGGACGACGTGCTCGTCGACTGGGAGCTCGAACGCCTTCGCTACGGCGGGGCGGACGTACCGGAGCTCCGTCGCTTGTTCATCGAGCTCGAGTTCACGCGGCTCCTCGACCAGATCGCGTCGCCGAAGGAGTTCTCGAAGGAGCGGGCCGCCGAAGAGCGCGCGTCCGCGAAGGCTCCGGCGGCGCCGCCTGCCGAGCTCACGCCCCACACGGCGCGCGCCGTGACCGACGCCCCCGAGCTCGTCGCGTTCGCGGAAAAGGTGCGCGCTTCGGGGACGCTCGCGATCCAGCTCGCCACGAGCTCGCCCGATCCGATGCGCGCGGCGATCTTGGGCTTCGCGCTCGCCGCGGTGCCGGGCGAGGGCGTCTACGTGCCGATCGCGCACCGTTACCTCGGCGCCCCGCCGCAGCTCTCGGTCGAGGCCGTGCGCGACGTGCTCGGGCCGCTCGTGGCCGACGAGAAAATCCGGAAAATCGGCTACGATTTGAAGCGAACCGAGAACGTCTTGGTCCGCCATGGGTTCACGCTCGCGGGGCCCATCTCGGATCCGATGCTCGCGGCGTACCTGCTCGACCCGGAAGCTCCGCACGAGCTGCGCGAGCTCGTCCGCCGCGAGTTCGGCGCCGAGCTGCCCGTCTACGACGCGGCGAGCACGGCGGCGCGTAAGAGCGAGCGCATCGCGTTCGACGAGATCGACGTCGAGCGCGCGACGTCGTACGCCGCCCCCGAAGCCGACTACGTCTCGTGCTTGGCGGAGCGCCTCGATCCCCACATCGAGCGCGACGGCCTCGGCAAGCTCTACGCCGACGTGGAGCTGCCGCTCTCGCGCGTCCTCGCGGCGATGGAGCGGCGGGGCGTGCTCGTCGACACGCGCAAGCTCGGCGACATCGCCGCGGGCGTCGAGGTGGAGTGCCGCGCGCTCGAGGCGAAGGCGCAGGAGGCGGCCGGCCACAAGTTCGCGATTCGCTCGCGCGATCAGCTCGAGACCATCTTGTTCGACGAGCTGAAGCTGCCGGTCGTCAAGCGCACGGCGAAGGGCGGTCGATCGACCGACGCGAAGGTGCTCGACGAGCTCGCCGACAAGCACGCGCTGCCGCAGATCATCCTCGACTTCCGCGAGCTCGACAAATTGAAGGGCACGTACCTCGAGGCGTTGCCGCGCGCGGTGCACCCGGAGACCGGTCGCATCCACACGCGCTTCGAGCAGGCCACGGCGGCGACGGGGCGGCTCTCGTCGACCGATCCGAACCTGCAGAACATCCCGAACCGCACGGAGGTCGGGCGCCTCGTCCGATCGGCGTTCGTTGCGCCCGAGGGGCATTTCATCGTCAGCGCGGACTACTCGCAGATCGAGCTCCGCGTGCTCGCGCACCTCGCCGAGGACGACCAGCTCGCGATCGCCTTCCGGGACGGCGTCGACGTCCACCGCCACACGGCGTCGCTCGTGTTCGACGTCCCCCGCGACGAGGTGACGCCGGAGATGCGTCGCCGCGCGAAGGCGATCAACTTCGGCCTCATCTACGGCATGGGCGAGCCGCGTCTCGCGCGGGAGCTCGGCATCTCACGCGACGAGGCGGCGCGCTTCATCGACGCGTATTTCAAGCGGTTCGTCGGCGTGCGCCGGTTCATGGAACGCACCGTCGAGGCCGCGCGGAGCGGCGAGGCCGTGCGCACCGTCCTCGGCCGGCGTCGCTTCTTGCCGAACCTGCATTCGGCCAACCGCGGCCTCCGCTTCGAGGCCGAGCGCGTCGCGAAGAACACGCCGATCCAGGGGACCGCGGCCGACATCCTCAAGCTCGCGATGGTCCACCTCGGCGACGGCGACGTGGTCCCGGGCTCCCGCATGATCCTCACTGTGCACGACGAGCTCGTCTTCGAGGTGCCCAAGGAGCGCGTGCGCGAGGCCGAAGCGCGCATCCGCGAGGCCATGGAGGGCGCCTATTCGCTCAACGTCCCGCTCGTCGTGGACGTCGGGCACGGCGACAACTGGGGCGCCGCCCACTGAGCGCTCCGCTCGCCCCTCGCCACCCGAGCCGATACGCCGGCGTCGCGGCCTTCGCGGTTCACGGACGAGCGCTCACCGTCGTCGATCGAGCCCTGCGGCGCCGCAGGATGAGCGCCGCCGCGACGAGCACCCCGGCTTCTGCGGCGAGCCCCGTGCGAGGCGTGCCGGCGCCCGCGCTGCACGACGGCGGACGGTCGGCGTCGGGCACGCTGTGCGGATCCGGCCGGAGTCCGTCGGGGTTCGAGCTCCGCGTCTCGAGGGTCGGCGACGCCCCGGCGATGGCGAAGGCCTCGTCGAACAGGTCGTCGAACCCCGCCGTGGTCGTGTAGATGTGCCCGTGGTCTTCGTCGCACGACCCTCCGCGCGACACGACGCCGATCACCGCGTGGGTCTCTTGGCTGATCGCGGGACCGCCCGAGTCGCCCTGGCAGATCGATTGACCGACCTCGAACTCGTGGGTTCCGAGTGGCGTCCTGCTGGCCGAGACCGTGCGCCCTTGCGCGAGCACGCGGACGTCGTTGCGCCGGAAGCGCGTGCCGATGGGCTCGTCCTGATCGTTCTGGCCGTACCCCACCGAGCGAACGAGCTCGCCTTCGCGCGCCGGCCCCTGGAGGCGGACCGACAGCGGCGTGACGGAGTCGATCGCTTGCTCGAGGACGACGAGGGCGATGTCCGAGTCGCAGAGGAAGTCGCCCTTGGGACCGACGATCGCCTTCGCCCGCGCCTCCGGCTTGCGCGCGAAGTTGGGCCGCGGTCCGGTGTAGACGCCGATGATCGTCGGATCTTCGTCGGCCGCGACGTGCTTGCCGTTCGCGGAGCGCCCGTTCTGATCGCACGACACCGACGAGGTCACGTTCTGCGTCACGCAGTGGCGGGCCGTCAGGACGACGTTCGGCGCGATGAGCGAGCCCGAGCAGAGCTCGAACGTGTTGCCGGTCCCCACGCGGAGCGCCACGACGCCCGACAGCGCTTCTTCGTCGTCGTCCTTCGCTCCTCCGTAGATGAAGGGGCGCAGTTCGTTCTGCTCCGGGGCGACGTTCACCGCGTCGTCGTCGCGTTCCCCGCCGTCCGCTCCCGCGCATCCGGCGCAGGCGAGGAGACCGACGAGGCCGACCCACCCCATCGCGCCTGCCGCGCGGAACGTGGGGCGGGAGGCCGAGGCGCGCACGGTCGACGGTGCCGAGGACCATGAAGTCGAAGTGCGGCGAGAAGTCGAAGAGGAGGACTGCGATCGATGAACATTTCCAGACAGCGCGGACATGGGTGAGCCGCGACGGTTTCACGATGTGTGCCGAAGTCTCACAGCTCACCCACAGACTTAAGGAGGGATCCCTCGCGTCACAAAATGATGCATTGCGCCAATGCGCTTTGCGTCATTCAAACCTCGAGAGCGGCTCCAAGACTGATCGCGTTGTCATACCTCCAGGCTCATGACGCATGTGCGATCTGGCCCACACCCCGACAATGCTGGTTTTTTATCGACTTTTGGAGGGGAGCCGTGCTCCCTTCCGGCGGCCCGTGTCATGGATCGTGGTTTGCTACCCCGGCCTTCTCACGATTCGCACCGAGATTTTTTGACGCAATCGGACTTGCCACATTTCTTGCGCTTCGGACGCTCTCGCCACACCTTTCCCTAGCTCTTCCGACCCTGCGACGATAACGAGGGCCCTCCGATCTTCCGCATGGATGGCCGTGTCCCTCCCGGGACGCGCTTTTTTGCGATGCCGAATTCCGCCGAAGCCACCAATCTCGTCGCCGGTTCACGCGACGCCGCAGCGATCGACGGCCTGACGTCGACGCCGCGCGTTATCCCGCTCGATCTCCGCGTCCCCTCCACCGGATGGCGCACGTTGCGCGGCGCATGGGGACGGATCGGCGACAAGACGCTGGCGTACGTCGTCAGCGCCGTCCTCTTCGTGCTCTTCGCTTGGCCGTTGGCGCTCACGGAGGTCCCGCCGTTCCAGGACTTGCCGAACCACCTCGCCGCCGTCTCGGTCATCGAGCACCCGCAGCAGTACCCGGAGTTCGTCTTCAACGGCTTCCTCAAGACGAACGCGGCGCTCTTCGCGTGGCTCTACGTCGTCGGCAAGTTGGTCGGCGCCAAGATGGCGGCGCGGCTCTTCGCGCTCGTCGTGATCGCGGCGAACGCGCTCGTCCTGCCGCGGTTCGTCCTCGTCCTCACGAAGAGCCGGGCGAAGATGCTCGTCGCGAGCCTGCTCTTGTGGCCGATGGTCCACAACTGGTTCGTCTCGACGGGGATGCTCGATTTCGCGCTCGCCGTCCCGCTGTCGCTGGGGCTTTTGCTGTCGCTCGACGTCCAGCGGCGCACGCCGACGGTCGCGAACGGCCTGCGCATCGTGCTCCTCGGCGCGCTGACCTGGTACGCGCACGTCTTCCCGCTCCTCATCGTGCACATGCTCGCGCTGCTCGAAGTGGCGCGAGGCGCGAGCTGGGAGGAGCGCAAGTCCGCCGCGCGCCGCATGGCGATCCCGCTGCTCCCGATCACGCTGCTCGTCCTCGCGTCGCTCGTGCAGCACTTCCGCGACAGCACGCCGGGCGGGCTCGTCGAGGGCGCGCGCATGCTCCCGTTCTGGGAGCTCGCCTACAACATGTGGGCGGAGTGGCTCTGGGGCTTCTCGAAGCTCACGCTCTCGTCGCTCGTCCCGTGCCTCGTGCTCGCGGGGATCGGCCTGTGGCGCTGGCGCGAGTCGCCGGCGTTCTTTTCGCCACTCGCGCTCGTGGCGCTCGGGCTCCTCTACGTCTTTTTGCCGTACATCATCACGAACTGGTTCCACGTCAATTCGCGGATCGTCCCGTACTTGTGGATCGCGTTCGTCGTGCGCGTCCCCGAGCGCCTCCCGAAGCGCTGGATCGCGGTCCTCGCCACGGCGGCGGGGCTCTACAGCGTCGGGATGGGCGTCGACTACGTGCGCCTCGAGCGCGAGCGCCGCGAGTTCATCGCCGGCATCGATGCGGTGCCGACGGGCGCGCGCCTCTTGCCGCTCATGTTCCGCCAGAAGGGGCTCAGCGAGAACACGCGCAGCATCATGCACATGTGGGGCTACTACGTGACCGACAAGGAGACGAGCGCGCCGCTCCTGTTCGCGCACTCGCACTCGTTCCCGGTCATGTACAGCACGCCGCCGCCCGTGCGGTTCAACCACCTCGTCCTCGAAGGCTTCGCGCCGTCGATGGCGCAGCCCGAGACGATCTGCCGGACGCTCATCGACCGAGGCATCACCGTCGACGACTGCGAAGCGCTCTACCGCGCCACGTGGCGCGAGTTCTGGAACGACGCGACGCCGCGCTTCGACCACCTGCTCGTGTGGGACGCGACCCCAGAGGCGAGGGCTTCCATCCCGGCGGCGTACGAGCGCACGTTCGCCGAGGGGCGCCTCGAGATCTACGCGCGCAAAGACGTCGGTCGCACGGCCGCTGTCACGCGCTGAGACGTCACGCGCGCCCAGCGTCCTGACGCGTCACTGGACGCGGAGCTGGATGCGGCGGCCGATGGGCAAGACGAAGGACGCGCGGCCGCCGTGCACGGCGATGCCGTAGCGGCCGCTCTCGAGCCCGTCGTCGCCCTCGCCGGTCGACACGCTGGCGATCAAATGGATCCGCGTCGTCTTCTGGCGCGCGGTGAAGAGCCGCTCCTTCACGAGGGGCATCGTCCGGCGGATGCTCGAACGGAGCGCGGCGCTCGGCGTCCCTTCGACGGCGACGTCCACGATGTGGCCCGACGCGTCGATGGTGAGCTTCACGACGGCCTCGCCCGCGGGGCCGATGGGGGCCTTCTGCCACTCCGGATCTTCGCTGGCGGTCTGCGTGAACGCACGCGCGAACGTCGTCGCGAGATCCGTCGCGGAGCGCTCACCGACGGCGCCGTAGCGCGTGCCTTCTCCCTGAGCGTCGTCGCTCTCGGCGCCGTCGCGCGGCGCGGGGGCCGGCTTGGTCGCGCGGTGCGTGCGTGGAGGACTGGGGATCTCCGCGGTTCGGCCAGTGGGCGCGGCGACTTCGGTGGGCTCCGTGGGCGTGTCTCGCGCGGGCTCGTCCGCGGGGACGGGCGTCGGCGATGGATCGCCCAAGGCGGGGGCGGGGAGCTCGAACGTATCGCCGGCGATGACCGGTTCGCCCTCGTCGCGTTCGTGCACGGGCGGCGGTGTCGGGGCCTGCGTGCGACCCGATGCCACGACGACACCCGCGATCGCGCCGTGGAGGGCGAGCGAGAGCGTCATCGTCGTCGTGAAGGCGCGCCGCATGCTTGCCTCCGATCGTAGCGCTTCGCGGGAGCTCGCGCGATCTTGCGTGCGTTCGGCGCGTGTGCGAAGCGTGACGTCATGCCGAGGATGTCCGGAGTCACCGTCCCGCTCTTCTCCATCCGAACGCGCTCGGATTGGGGCATCGGTCAGATCTCGGATCTTCCCGCGTGCGCTTCGTGGTTTCACCAGGCCGGGCAGCGGCTCGTGCAAGTGCTGCCCGTGCAGGCGCTCGCGGGCGGCGAGACGAGCCCTTACGGCGCGCTGTCGGCGTTCGCCATCGACCCCGTCTACGTGACGATCGAGCACGTGCCCGATCTCGAGGAGACCGACGTTCGAGCCGAGCTCGGGGAGGCGGGGCTTTCGCGCCTCGCGGAGCTTCGTGCGTCGCCGCGCGTCGACTACGCCGGGGTTCGCGCGCTGAAGAAGGCGGTGCTCGCGCGGGCGTTCGAGCGATTTCGCACCCGCGAGCTCGCGCGGGACACGGAGCGTGCGCGTGCGTTCTTCGATTTCGTCCGTCACGAAGAGGCGTGGCTCGGTGATTTCGCGCTGTACGCTGCCCTCCGCGCTTCGCATGAAAATTACGGGTGGTCGACATGGCCGGCGGCCGAGCGCGATCGCGCGCCTTCGATCCTGGCGCTCGCGAAGGCGCCGCGGGACGACGGTGGCCTCGGCACGCGCGTCCTCGAGCACATGTACTTGCAGTGGCTCGCCCACAGAGAATGGCGAGCGGCGAGGGACGCGCTCCGTCGCGAGGGCCTCCGCCTCATGGGCGACATGCCGTTCGTCGTCGGTCACGAGAGCGCGGACGTGTGGGCGCATCGCGAGCTCTTCTTGTCGGGCGTCTCGCTCGGCGCGCCGCCCGACGACTTCGCGCCCGAGGGACAGAGCTGGGGCCTGCCGGCCTACGACTGGGACGCGATGGACAGGCAAGATCTCGCGTGGCTCCGCGCGCGCGCCCGTCATGCGGCGACGCTGTTCGATTGCTTCCGCATCGATCACATCGTCGGGTTCTTCCGTGAATGGGTGCGCGCCGAGGGCGAACGCGGACGCTTCGTCCCCGAAGGCGAGGCCGCTCAGAGGGCGCGCGGCGAGACCGTTCTTCGCGCCATCGTCGAGTCCGCCGGCGCGGACGCCGTCATCGGCGAAGATCTCGGCGTGATCCCGCCGTTCGTACGCGAGACGATGGGGCGCCTCGCGATCCCCGGGTACAAGGTGTTGCCCTGGGAGCGCGACGAACGCTTCATGCCGCGCGATCCGCGCGGATTCCCCGAGCTCAGCGTCGCGACGTGGAGCACGCACGACACGATGCCCATCACGTCGTGGTGGGACGCGCTCGAAGGGTGGGAGCGCGAGCGGCTCTTGGCGCTCCGTGGGATTTCCCCGAACCTCCCCGAACCCGCGCGCGAGCTCGCGCTCTTCGAGCTGCTTTTGTCGGCGCGCTCCGAGCTCACGCTCTTCCTCGGCGCCGAGCTCCTCGGTGACAAGTCCCGCATCAACACGCCGGGGCTCGTGAACGACGAGAACTGGACCTGGCGCCTTCCTCGACCCATCGAAGATCTCCGGCAAGACGCGGGACTCGCCGAGCGCTTTTCGCGCATTCGCGAACTCGTCGTGCAGTCCGGGCGTTGAATCGGGGTAAGCTCGCGCCGATGTCGCTCACCCTGTTGCCCGGGCGGAGGGCGCCGCTCGGCGCGACGTTCGACGGCGAAGGCGTCCACTTCGCGGTGTTCTCCGAGACGGCGACGGGCGTCGATTTGTGCCTGTTCGACGAACGCGGCGCCGAGACGCGGCTCCCTTTGCGCGATCGCACGATGAACGTGTGGCACGGCTACGTCCCGGGGCTCCTCCCGGGGCAGCGCTATGGCTTTCGCGCGCACGGCGCCTACGATCCGAAGTCGGGGCTCCGCTTCAACCCGAACAAGCTGCTCGTCGATCCGTACGCCCGATCGATCGAAGGCACAGTCGACTACCGCGAGCCCGTGTTCGCGTACGCAGGCTCGCCGTCGTGGGGCTTCGCGGGGACGAACGCGCCGCCCGATCTCCTCTCGGCCGACGTCCGCGACAGCGCGCGCGGTGTCCCGAAGAGCGTCGTCGTGCACGACACGTTCGATTGGGAAGGCGACAAGCCGCTGCACGTCCCCTGGACGGACATGGTCCTCTACGAGGCGCACGTGCGTGGGATCAGCATGCGTCATCCCGAGGTCGCGCCCGAGCTGCGCGGCACCTACCTCGGGCTCGCGAGCCCGCCGATCCTCGCGCATCTGCGGCGCCTCGGCGTCACCTCCGTCGAGCTCATGCCGATCCACGAGCACGTCGACGAATGGTCCATCGTCGCGCGCGGGAAGACGAACTACTGGGGCTATTCGACGCTTGGCTTCTTCGCGCCCGATCAAAGGTTCGCGACGCGCCCGGGCCGGCAGGTGCGCGAGTTCAAAGAGATGGTCAAGGCGCTGCACCGCGCCGGGATCGAGGTCGTGCTCGACGTCGTCTACAACCACACGTGCGAGGGCGACGAGCTCGGCCCGACGCTGTCGCTCCGCGGCCTCGACAACCCGGCGTACTACCGCCTCCGCGAGGGCGATCGCGCGCGCTACGAAGACTACACGGGGTGCGGCAACAGCCTGAACATGCTGCACCCGCAGACGCTCAAGCTCGTCATGGACAGCCTGCGCTACTGGGTGACCGAGATGCACGTCGACGGCTTCCGCTTCGACCTCGCGTCCACCCTCGCGCGCGAGGCGAGCTCCGTCGACAAGATGAGCGCGTTCTTCGACATCATCCACCAGGACCCCATCCTGTCGAACGTGAAGCTCATCGCGGAGCCTTGGGATCTCGGGCAGGGCGGCTACCAAGTCGGCAATTTCCCGGTGCTCTGGGCGGAGTGGAACGGCCGCTACCGCGACACCGTGCGCCGGTTCTGGCGCGGGCAGCCGGAGACGGTCGGGGACATGGGCTTCCGGCTCACCGGATCGAGCGATCTCTACGAGGACGACGGGCGGCACCCGCACGCGAGCATCAACTTCGTCACGGCGCACGACGGCTTCACGCTCCGCGATCTCGTCAGCTACGAGCGTAAGCACAACGAGGCCAACGGCGAGGACAACCGGGACGGCTCGAACGACAACGCGTCGTGGAACGGCGGCGTGGAGGGTGACACGACGGACGAGGCGATCGCGAGGCTCCGCACCCGCCGGCAGCGGAGCTTCCTCGTCACGCTCTTGCTGTCGCAGGGGGTCCCGATGCTCTCGAGCGGCGATGAAATCGGCAAGACGCAACACGGCAACAACAACGCGTACGCGCAAGACAATGCGACGTCGTGGCTCGATTGGGAGCTCGGCGACGAGCGCCGGAAGCTCTTCGCTTTCGCCGCCGAGCTCGTCGCGTTCCGGCGGCGTCACCCGGTGTTCCGCCGCCACAGGTTCCTGACGGGCGAGCGGGTCGGCGGCAGCGCGCTCAAGGACATCGCGTGGTTCCACCCGGAAGGTCGCGAGATGACCGAGGCCGAGTGGAAAAAGCCGCGCGCGGCGACCCTCGGGTGGTTGCTCGCCGGCGATGCGCTCGATTGGCGCGACGAACGCGGCACGCCCGTGTGCGACGACTCGTTCTTGATTCTGCTCAACGCCGCGCGCGAGGCGTCGCGTTTCGTCCTGCCGAGCGCGGCGTGGGGGGCGCGCTGGAAGCGCCTCGTCGACACGAGCCTCGATGCCATGACGGACGGTCCGGTCTTCGAGGGAGGAGCATCGATCGTGCTCGAGGCGTCGAGCGCTGTGGTGCTCGAGCGGCTCTCGCCCGAACGGGGATCGTGGCGTCTTCGAAGCGACGGCGCGACCAGCCCCTGATGTCCTACGTGTGGCTCGGAGAGCCGTTCAGCGCGCGTCCGCCGCGGCGGTGAGCGTCGCGATCGACGCCGACGCCGCGGGCGCTTTCCCGAGCGGCGATTCGAGGGCCCCGAGCGCGCTCGGGAGCGCGTCGAACGACACGTCGACCTGGCTCCCCACGACGGGCGCGAATTGGCCGGCCACCTCTTGGCGGAGGCGTCCCATGGTTCCGCCCCACACGGCGCCGTGCCCTTGCTTCGGGCACGCGGCCACGCGGCAGGCGGTCGTCGCGAGCTCGTAGGTCGTCTTGAAGAGGCCGTCCTCGAGCGTCGTCGACGCCGCGACGACGGTGGCCCGCGCGTGTCCCGCGAGGCGCGGCGAAGCGCTCGCGGTGCGGGCGTCCATCGCGAGCTCCGGCAAGAGCAAGGTCGTCGCGCCGGCCATCGCGAGCAAGAAGGCGACGCGCGCGCGCCGGTCGGTCCGCGCGCGGAGCACGAGGAACGCGAGCAGCGTGAACGTCGCGATCATGGCGACGCGTTCGTTCGTCTGCGAGGGCTTCTTCGGCGTGACCATCGCGCCTCCGCACCCGCTGCCCGAGGCCGCGAAGCGCGAGCTGTAGATGGTCGCGAGGCCCGCGATGTCGTCCGAGACCGGTGCGCGCACGGAGGCGTCGTTCGGCGCGGAGTAGCGGTACATGAGCACGTCGGATTGACGGAGCTCGTCGTCCATGCCGAGCGAGTGCCCGAGCTCGTGCGCGACGACGTGGTGCAAGTCGTAGACGGTGTCTTCGCGCCCGGCGGGCAGTTCGTGCGTGATGCCGTCCGTCGCGGTCGGGTGCGGGCCGGTCGCCTCCGCCGTGCTCGGCGCCTGCTCTTCGAGGACCGCGAAGGTGTAGCGCCCGTTGAACGCGACGTCGGCGTCGACGATCTCGCCCGTCACGTTGTCGTAGGTGAGGATCGTGATCGCGAGCGAGCGCCCGGCCGGCTCGTAGCCGGATTTCATGAAGAAGATGCCGTTTTCGAAGTCGAGTGCCGGCTTTTCGGGCGCCTTTTCGCCGCGCGGCTTCATCGCGAGATCGGGGGCGCCCACGGTCCCGCTCCAGCTCTGCATCGCGTGCTTCGTCGCTTCCGTCGCTCCCGCGACGTTCGCCTCGACGGACGGATCCATCGTGAAGTCGACGTTCGCGTGGCCCCAATGCACGAGCTCACCGCTCGCCGCGCTCTTGACCTCGTACGCCCGCGCTTCCCCCGCGCCGGCGACGAAGCTCGCGACGCCCGCGGCTACGAAGAGCGCGCAACGCGCGAGGACCGAGTACCGTCGGTCGCGAAGTCGATCTCGAGCACGAGTGGACCCCACATAACTTGAATACGTGGCGGCGTCTTTCGTGCCTCAAAAATTCAACTCAGAGTCGAAAATGAGTGTGAGGCTGTAACGGCACGAGCGTGGGCGTAGCGCGACCGAAGAAAAGGCGTGTTTTCGCCGGATAGAGAAGCACCGTGTGTGCCGAAGGTGCACGCCTCGCCACGCGCGAAAGCGGACGTCCGCGGACCTTGTGTGCAATCTACAAACACCGGGAATTTCGCGCGTGACACGGTGCGCGCACGTACGCCCCGCACCTCCTTTCGGAAGGATCGGAGCGCACGAGAACGCGCGTTGCATACGGCGCGAAAGGGCGTCCGCCGAGGTACGCCGGACGCCGCGGTGGATGTGATGAACGCTACGCTTGGGAGCGAGGAGCGTACGCCGGGGAACCACCTTGGGGAGCGCCGCTCGCCTCTGTGGGGCGCGCGTTTTCGCTCGCGGCGGCCTGGTTCGTCCCGATCCGGTAGCGTTCGAGCTTGCGGTAGAGCGTCGTCCGGTCGAACCCGAGCACCTTCGCGGCCTGCGTCTTGTTCTGACCGACGGCCTCCATCACGCGTTGTACGTAACGGCGCTCGACCTCCTCCATCGTGACGAGATCCGACGGATCTTCGGTCGCGATGACGACGAACGACGGCTTGTAGTCGCGGACCTTCGGCGGGAGATCCTCCACCGTGAGCTCTTCGAACCGCGCGAGCGCCATCGCGCGTTCGACGCAGTTTTGCAGCTCGCGGACGTTGCCGGGCCACGCGTAGGCGAGGAGCCGCTCGCCGACCGCCGCGGAGAACCCGGTCACGTGCTTGCCCATGGATTCGGCGTGGCGCTTGATGAACTGCTGCGCGAGGAGCAAGACGTCGCCGGCGCGCGCACGGAGCGGCGGCAGCTCGATGTGGACGACGTTGATCCGGTAATAGAGGTCGTCGCGGAACGCGCCGCTCTCGACGAGGGACTCGAGATCGCGGTTCGTCGCGGCGATGATGCGCGCGTCGAAGGGGACGTCGGCCGTGCCGCCGACGGGGAGCATCGTGCGCTCCTCGATGGCGCGGTGGAGCTTCGCTTGCAGGCCGAGCGGCAGCTCGGCGACGTCGTCGAGGAAGAGCGTGCCGCCGCGCGCTTCGACGAACGCGCCGCGCGGTCCATCGCCGGCAGCGACGCTCCCGAAGAGCTCGGCCTCGAGCATCGCCTCGGGGATGGCCGAGCAGTTGAGCGCCACGAACGGGCCGTCCTTGCGCTTGCTCCGCTTGTGCAAATCCCGCGCGACGAGCTCCTTGCCGCTGCCGCTCTCGCCCGTGACGAGGACGGTGGCGTCGGTCGATGCCACGCGGGCGATCGTCTCGTGCACCGCGCGCATGGCCGGGCTCTCGCCGGCGAGCTCGGGGCTGGGCTTCGTGCGCGCGACCTCGTCGCGAAGGCGCCGGACCTCTTCGCGGAGCTGCTTGTTCGCGCAGGCGCGCTCGACGGCGAGCGCGAGCTGTTCGATCTCGAACGGTTTGGTGATGAAGTCGAACGCGCCGGCTCGGAGGGTCGCGATGGCGGTTTCCAGCGAGCCGAACGCCGTGATGACGATGACCGGGATGTCGTGCCGGTTCTTGGCGACGCGATCGGTGAGCTCGACGCCGTTCATGCCGCGCATGTTGAGGTCCGTGACCACGACGTCGAAGTCCTCGGTCTCGAGCCGCCGCCAAGCGGCGTCGGCGCTGAGCTCGGTGTGCGCGTCGTACCCGCGTCGAACGAGGGCCTGTTCGACGACCTTCGCCATCTCCGGCTCGTCGTCGACGATGAGGATACGGTGCCGCGCTTCGCCTTTGTCGCTCATGCCGCGGACTGTAGCGCAACTCGTGCGGCGCACGACCGTAGCGGCGTCGATTTCGAGGAAAATTCGAGGAAAATGGCGAGCCGGAAGTGTCGCGAATCGCGTCACATCGCGGTCACGTACGAGTGGGAAGTGTCGGGCGCGACCGACGCTACCGGTAGAAAGAGGGTGAACGTCGTTCCCTGGCCGAGCTCGCTCTCCGCGAGCATCCAGCCTTCGTGATCTTCGACGATGCCGTGGGTCACGCTGAGGCCGAGCCCGGTGCCTTCCCCGACCGCCTTCGTCGTGAAGAACGGCTCGAAGATGCGGTCGAGGTGCTCGCGGGCGATGCCTTGGCCCTCGTCGCGCACCTCGACGACCGCGCATGGGATTTCCTGGTCGTCGTCGGTCGGGCGCCTCGCGAGGGCACGTCGCGTCGTGACGACGACCTCTCCGCCGTTCGGCATCGCGTGGATGGCGTTGATGACGAGGTTCGTGATGGCCTGCTCGATCTGCGACGCGTCGACGTGGGCGCGGATGCGGGGCCCGTCGCTCCGAACGGAGATGGTGACGTTCGCGCTCTTCGCCAGCGTCGCGAGCAACGTCGCGACGCGCTCGGCGATGTCTCCGAGCGCGGCGTCGGTCCGGTTCGGCGTGCGCCGCCGCGCGAAGTCGAGGAGCTGGCGCACGATCTTCGTCACGCGCTCGGTCTGCCCCGCGATGATCGTGGCGGTGGCGGGGCCCTCTTCGACGGGCAGCTCGCCCGAGGCGAGCATCTTGGCGCGGAGGGAGATGACGTTGAGCGGCGTGCCGAGCTCGTGGGCGATGCCCGAGGCCAACGTACCCACGGTGCGGAGGCGATCGGTGTGACGGAGCTGCTCGAGCGTCGTCAGGCGCTTCGACGCCTCGGCGTCGGCCCTCGTCTGCGCGTCGCGTAGCTGATCGCACATGGCGTTGAGCTCCGCGATGAGCATGGTCACCTCGTCCGATCCGCGGATGGGTAGACGGCTCGAGAGATCGCCGGCGCCGATGCGGCGGGCCTGCGCCGTCACGGTGGCGAGCGGGCGGGCGACGATCCACGACGTCAGCGCCATCGCCAGGAGCGTCGCGACGGCCGCGACGAGCATCGACGCGGCGAGCTGCTCGCGGAGCTCCGTCCAGAAAATCTCCGAGCGCGCGTCGATGGGTCGCGACAGCTCGAGCGCGGCGGGGCGATCGCCGGCGCGAAGGAGCGGCACGTACGTGAAGACCTTGCGGTTGCCGTCCGGTTTGATGCGGACCCAGCGGGCCGCTTCGCCCTTGCGAACCCGATCCACGATCTCGGGGCTGGCGAACGGCGCGTGGGAAGAGTGCGGGGCTTCGTCGAGCCACGTCCATCGGACGTCGTAGCCTTCCTCGCGATCCGTGTAGCCGACGAGCTCGCGCGCTTCGACCTCGCCTTCGTTCTCCCAGACCGCGAGCGTGAGGATGCCGAGGGTGCGGCCGAGGGACGCAAGGTC
The DNA here is from genome assembly GCA_044226145.1 of Labilithrix sp. Taxonomy (GTDB): domain Bacteria; phylum Myxococcota_A; class Polyangia; order Polyangiales; family Polyangiaceae; genus Labilithrix. Next base: position 28,641 of record JBGAHN010000049.1, read on the forward strand.
GCCTGCGACCGTCTCCTCCAGGCGTCGCGTCTCGCGGGACGCTGCGACGGCGGAGTACAGGAACACACTCAGAGCTCCGCACACGAGGAACGCCAGCGCGAACTTCGTCGCGATTTTCATGGGAAACTACCTAGCTCCTTGCGCCTCGACCAGGCGCGCGAAGTGCCGCGGAGGTGGGGAGAACGATGGCACGGCGACGATGAGGAAATACCTCGGCGCCTCGGAAGAGTGCGGCGTTTGTGTCGAATTGCCTCAAAGCACTGCGACATTGGCGCGATTGGCCACACACACCTACGGCCCCGCCACCGAATATCGCGGCGCTTTCGTGTCCTGCGGCTGTGGCACGTGAACTGCTGAGGGAGCCGCATCCTCCACGGGTCGGCAGGACCGACCAGTCGAGGAGAGAGGAGCGAGATTTGAGCGTGAATTTGGCAAGCGCAATTCCTTCGGCACGGTTTCATGCATTGTTGGTCGAGGGTGATTTGGGGGCGGGGCTTGAGAGTACGCTGAAAGAACAGGGATGTTCCGTGCGACGGGCGACGTCGCGCGCGGCGGCACAAGAAGCGCTCGATTCGGTCGATTTGGTCGTCGTTTCGCACGGCACGTTCAGTGACGAGGACGTCACCGACATCGTCGGCCGCGCGGTGCAGACGGCGTCGGTGCTCGTCGTGACCGACAGCATGGAGCTGGCGGTCAAATGCGCGAAGCTCGGAGCGAACACCGTCGGGCGTTCGGCCGTCGAGCTCGCGTCGGCGCAGATCGCGCAGCTCCTGGCGACCGTCGAACTCAAGCGGAAGGTCGCGCGGGCGAGCCATCCGATTTCGGTGACCGCGCCGTCGAGCGGGGTCGTGCAGCGTCGTTCGACGCCGCTCCCGAAAGAAGCGACGCCCGACGCGATGGACGCGCTCATCGAAGCGGCCGAAGGGCTCGTGCCGATGCACCGCTTCCAGCGCGTGTACGTGGACTACGCGCTCCGTCGCTTCGGCGGGAACAAAGTCCACACGGCCGCGGCGCTCGGCATCGACCGGCGCACGATCCAGCGCTGGGCGCGTGCGCGCGCCGAGCAGCAGGGACAGCCGACGTCGACCACGCCGTCGCCCGTCACCTCCTGAACGTCGTCCGCGACGTTCCATCGACATGCGCTCGAGGGCTGGCCTCTCGGGCGCATGTCGTTTTGTGGTGTCGGAGTCGGATGGGGGTGGCGACGTAGGAATCGGAAAACGTGCGCGTCAGAAGAGGCGCGCGCGCTTGGCGTCGAGCCCGGCGCCGGGACGCGGGGCCGGCGTGAGCTGCGGCGGGATCGCCTTGTAGAAGGCGATGGCGCGTCGTTCGGCGTCCGTCAGACGTCGAGCGATGGTGCGGGTGAACGCCTGGGGCGCCGGTTCGTTGGCGAGCGACGCGGCGACGACGGAGGGGGCGGCGAGCAGGTAGTGGCCGCCGCCGGTCCCAGTCCGCACGACGAAGAACCCGCCGTAGGGAATGGCCGAGGAGATCTGGGCGCGGAGCCGGAGCCAGGTCTGCTTGCCCGTCGTGATCGTGTCCGCCGGTTCGAGGTCGTAGGCGTCGCCGCCGCCGTTCGGATCGCTCGTGACGGTGGCCGAGATGCCCTTGGTGCCGACGTCGACGTCCGCGGCGGCGGTTCCGTCCACGTTCGTCTTGGCGACCCAGATCTCGGCGAGGAAGGGGCCCGGGCCGCCGAGGATCGGCGCGAGGAAGAGGACGGCCTTCGACTTCGTGTCGGTGGCGCCGTCCGGGGCGACGCGGCCGACGGCGCCGGTGAACCCGGCCGGCGATCGGCTGTCTTGCTCGGTGTCGAGCGAGGCGAGGTTGCCCGTCTGCTCGTAGAGGCCGATGAAGCCTCCGTAGCCGACGGAGCCGCCGCCGATCGAGAAGCCGGGGTCGAGCACCAGGTTCGTCGGATGAGGACCTTCCAACGTGGCTGCGTCGACGAGCTTTCGCGGGCCTTCTTTCGGGCGCGGCGCGAGCGAGACCGTCTTCGTCGGACCTTCGTCGGTCGCCGTGGGCGTCGGCGCCGGCGACTCGGAGTCCCCGCAGCCGGCGAGCCCGACGAGCGTGGAGGCGAGACCCGCGAACACGAGGTTGCGGGCAGACGGGGCGAACCTGGGGAGGGAGGCTTCGAGGAAGTTCATGGGCGTTTCCTTCAGGGCGCGTTCAGCCAGGTTCGTGCGGTTTCGACGATGGTGTCGACGCCCGCGATCGCGTCGGACAGCTTCTCGGCGACGACGACGTCGGGTTCGACGCCGTGGCCGCTCTCCCAGCGCTTCGAGGCGATCGTCGAGAGATCGTCGGCGAAGCGCGAGTCTTGGATCTGGATGCTCCCTCGGAAGCCGTTGATGCCGACCGTCGGGAGGGTGATGATCGCGCCGAACGCGCCGCTCGTGGGGTGCGGGGCGAAGATCTTGAAGTTCGAGCGGCCTTTCAAGAGGCGCGGCATGAAGTCGTTCGCGGACACGTCGTACGTGTTGAGCCACGCGATGCGCGAGCTGCCTGCCACCGGATCGGCCTTCGTGGTGACGCTGCCGCTCGCTTCCGACCGGAAGCATTCCCAGAACATCGACGAATCGGAGTCGGCGACGCAGCCGTGGAGATCCGTGAAGAGCCAGGGCGGGTCGGTGGCCTCGTAGGTGCCGCGCCCCAGCATGATGACGCCCATGGGCTCGCTCGTCCCGCGCGTGAGATCGAGCAGGTATTGAACGGCGTCGAGCACGCCGCCGTGGCCCATGCGCGCGTCGACGACGACCTTCGACGGACGGGGCGACAGCGCATCGGAGAAGTTCTTCTTCCACGCCGAGTCGGCGACGAAGCCGTCGAACTGGATGCGGGTCTCGCCGTCGTCGCCGATCGCCGTGTAGACCGGATCGGAGCTCCCGTCGCCGCCGCTGCCGGTCGGCGGAACGACGTTCGTGAAGCGCTGCGAGCACGCGAACGCAGGGCTCGTGTCCTCGGGGAAGCCGCCGCGGATCGCGTCGTGGACGATCTGCCCGATGGGGATGGTGAACGTTTCGCGCGCGCCTTCACCGCACGCGTCGCTCGACGCGCATCGCGTGAGCGTCACGGTGCTCGCGCGCGTCGCGAGCAGGCGCGACAAGTCGTTGGCCGAGGGGCCCCAGTCGGCGTCCGGATCGTTCGGCATCGCGGAGGCGAAGCGGTGCCAATTCTCGTCGACCCAGGCTTTCGGCTCTTGGCCGTCGATCGCGGTCACGACGTCGCCGCGGCGGAGCGGGACCTTCGAGAGCGGCTTCTCCGTGGCGGCGAAGACCGCGTAGCCGAGGCCGCCGCCGAGGAGATCCTTGTCGACGACGCCGAAGCAGGCGCCGAGTGAGCTCGAGCTCGCCCCCGCGATTTGAGGCACGAAGACGGAGCTGCTGAACGGACCGCCGAAGGACGTGTGGTTGTCGCGCAGATCGTTGACGAGCTGGGCGAGTCCGCCGAAGAACTGACGCGACGAGCGGGCGTACGCGATGAGCCGGCGGGCTTCGGGCTCGAAGATGGCGCGTCCGCGCGCGGCGGCGTTGCGATCGCCGATCAGGTTCGTCGCGAAGTGGATCCAGCGCTCGCCGATGGCGCGGGCCTGCGCGGGGCTCGGCAAGAGGCCCCACGTCACCGTCGACGAGACGCAGTGGCCGAACATGCAATCGCCCTCGGCGCCGCAGACCGCGTCGACGCTCGCCTGCGTGCACGCGATCTCCGGCGTCGGCTCGCCTCGGAGCTTCCGGATTTCGAAGGCGTCGACGAGGAAGCTCGTGTCGCTGCCGCGCCCGACGCGCGATTGCATGACGGTGATGCCCATGGCCGGCACGCCCCACACCGAGCCGTCGAGCGGTCCCGCGATGAACTCCGCCCAGCCGTCGTTCGTGGCGCGTCCCGTGGGGACGCCGCGGACGCTCGCGAAAGCCGGGAAGCCGAGGTGGGTCGGATCGGTGTCGTAGTAGACTTGGACGTCGACGCCCGCGCCGTCGGAGCGCGCCCAGAAGGTCGCCTCGAATTTGCCGTCGCGGATCTCCGAGAAGAGGGCCGGATCGCCGACGAGGAGCCCCGTGGTCCCGAGGCGCAGCGCATGTTCGCCTTCGAGGGCGTCGTCGCCGCTCGTGAGCATGCTCGGGTCGAACGCCTCGCTCGCAGGGACGATCGAGAGCGCGCCCGTGCCGCCGCTGACGCTGCGTCGAACGAACGACAGACCCTCGATGGCCTGGGCCGACTCGAAGTCGTAGATGCGGACCGTGCGTTCGTCCTTCGGCAGCGAGAACGTGCCCGTCGAGGCGTCGACCTGCACGCGTGCGTGCGCGGACGTCGTTCCGACGAGCAGGGCGAGGAGGGCCGTGACGACCGAGGCAGGCTTCATGGGGCGCCGCGCCCATGCAAGATTCATGCGGAACGGACTATGCCAAATTCCTCGTCGATTCAATTGGCGCGCGCATCTCTCGTCGGTCTCCGAACTCCGTCCGTTAGGGAAATAGCGGCCGGTCGTCGCGGGATTCGTGAATTTCAGGGAGGGTCAAAAAGTTCGATAGGAGCGTTCGTCCGAGCGGTGTCCCGATCGATTCCGGGTGAAATTGCAGTCCGAACACGGGTCGCTCGACGTGCTCGACGCTCATGATCACGCCGTCTTCCGACCACGACGTGACGCGCAGCGTGCTTGGTACGCGCGCGGGATCGGCGACGAGCGAGTGGTAGCGCATGGCCTCGAAGGACGGGGGGAGCCCTTCGAAGAGGCGGCCTCCGTCGCGGCGCACCAGGCTCGGTTTGCCATGCACGGGGCGGGGCGCGCGGACGATGCGTCCGCCGGCCATCGACACGATGAGCTGGTGACCGAGGCAGACGCCCAAGACGGGGATCGCGCGGCCGAGCTCGCGGACGAGCGCGGTGCACACGCCGACGCGCGCGGGATCGTCGGGGTGGCCCGGGCCGGGCGAGAGAAGGAGGCGCGCGGGGCGGCGCGCGCGGATGGCGTCGGCGGAGGCGGCGTCGTTGCGCACGACGACGGGGCGTACGCCGAGCGCGCCGACGAGCTGCACGAGGTTCCACGTGAACGAGTCGTAGTTGTCGACGATCCACGTCGCGCCGATCGGTGCGCGCTCCACGTCGGCCGGACCCGTCACGAGGATGGTCATGGCGCCGCTCCTTCGCGCGCCGCGCCTTCGAGCGCGTCGAGCAGCGCCGCGGCCTTGTGCACGGTCTCTTCGTATTCGGCCTCGGCTTCGGAGTCCGCGACGATGGCCCCGCCCACTTGGACGCGCGCCACGCCGTCGCGGACGACGATCGTGCGGATGACGACGCTGAGGTCCATCGTGCCGCGGAAGTCGACGTAGCCGAGACCGCCCGAGTAGACGCCGCGTTCGACCGGCTCGAGGGCGTCGAGGATGCGCATGGCTTCGATCTTCGGCGCGCCGGTCATCGATCCGGGCGGGAAACACGCGGTGACGACGTCGATGGCGTCTTTGCCCGGCTCGAGCTCGCCGCGCACGGTGGACACGAGCTGGTGGACCGTCTCGTAGCGCTCGACGGCGCAGAGGCTCGGGACGTCCACCGTGCCGTAGCGGCAAATGCGGCCGAGATCGTTGCGGACGAGGTCGAC